>DAIRVV010000040.1:0-14958 GCA_036802645.1 Steroidobacteraceae bacterium | reverse complement strand
CGCGCGATTGCCTTCGAGATCCCGGGCGCCGCAGCCGACATAGACCGCCCGGCCGACCTCGCCCGACTCAAGGGAGGGAGAGTTCGCGCCCGAATTCCGAGATCCGCTCGATCGTCTCGCGCACGTCGTCCCAGGTCGTCTGGTGCGACATGATGCAGAGCCGCAGTGAGTACACCCCTTTCAGACGCGTCGACGAGATCATGGCGGTACCCGATTCGATGACGCGAGCCTGCAGCGCCTCATTCAGGCGGGCCAGGTGCTCGTCGGACCACGAGTCGCCGGCGGGCCGGTAGCGAAAGCACAGCACGCCGAGAGACGGCTGGCTCAGGAGTTCGAGTCCGGGGGATCTCTCGACCAGCCTCCCCGCCTCGTCCGCGAATTCGATGGCACGTCCGATAACCACGCGGAACCGGGCGAGCCCGAAGGTCTGGATCGACATCCAGACCTTGAGCGCGCGAAACGAGCGCGTGAGCTGGTAACCGCGATCGGCGAAGTTGACGTGCTCGAGACCGAGCTTCGTGTCCTGCAGGTAGTCCGGATTCACGCTGAAGGCGCGTACGAGCGTCGCGACGTCGCGCACCATCACGCAGCCGGCTTCGAAGGGCTGGAACAGCCACTTATGGGCATCGAGGCTGATCGAGTCGGCCCGATCGATGCCCGCAAGCAGCCGTCGGCCGGTCTCGCTCAGCAACGCGAATCCGCCATAGGCTGCATCGACGTGGAGCCAGATGTTCTCGGCGGCGCAGAAGTCTGCGATCTCCGGCATCGGATCGACAGCGCCGGTATTCGTCGTGCCGGCATTCGCGCAGACGGCGATCGGCGTGTATCCACCCAGCCGCGCTTTCGCCACCGCCTGCCCGAGCGCTTTGACGGGCAACCGAAAGTTGTCGTCGGAGGGGATCGCGAAGATGCCATCCCGTCGCACGCCGATGATCCGTGCGGCGCGCTCCATTGCCGAATGCGTCTGGTCGCTCAGGAATACGGCGGGCCGCTCCGGGGAGCTCGCCTGCTCGCGAGCGGCAACGAGCGCATCGAGAATCGCCGCCGAACCACCGGAGGTGAAGAGTCCGCCGGCGGATTCGGGGTAACCGATCCACTGCCGGATCCAGTCGATGACGACGAGCTCGAGCTGGCTGGGACCGCTGGAGCCGAGCCAGGTGCCCTGGAAAGTGTTGAACCCGGCGGCCAGATAGTCGGCGATAACGCCCGGCCAGGTCGGGGCTGAAGGCACGAAGGCAAAGAAGCGGGGATGATCGACGCGAGCGGCGATCGGAAGTACGTCGCGCACGACGCGCTCGAGGACGGCGACGGGATCCTTTCCGGATTCGGGGGCCGGCTCACGTAGGAGCGCTTCGAGCTCCGCTCGCTTCGCTCCACGCCAGGGCGACTCATCGCGCAGTCCCGCGAGTCGTGACAGCAGCCGTTCCGTTGCGGTGTCGGCGAGGCGACGCATTTCATCGGCGGACAAGCTGAGCCCAGTGCTGTCCTGATGCGGTCGCTCAGTCATGAACATTTTTAATCAGCGGAACCCAGCAGGTTGTCGCTTGTCGCAATGTAGTGAAACGCATACAAACTGGCGCCAAAACCGTATGTCTAAACGAGAGGCCTTGATTGTAGTCGTCGTGAGTGCGCTTACAGCCGGCGTAGGACTGGGTGTAATCCATGTGATGACTTCGGACCCTGCGTCACCGGGAGAGGGTTCGTCGGAATCCGCGCCGGAGACTCCCGCTGCTGTGAATACTCCCGTCGCACCTGACCAGCCGGCTTCGCAGGGCAGTCCGGACCAGTCCGGATCGCCTTCGTAAGCTTGAACCTGAATAGGTAAAACCCCGGCGCGCAAACTGGCGGAGAGGGTGAGATTCGAACTCACGAGCCCCGTGAAGGGCTGCCGGTTTTCAAGACCGGTGCATTCAACCGCTCTGCCACCTCTCCGATGGGCCAAACCGGCTTCCGGACGCGATTCTAGCTTTCGCGTCGCCAAGCGGTTGAATTGAATCGGAGACGCCCAAATACCGTGCTCCCCCAATCGGCAGTCAGCTGCGCGACGCACTATAATGCGGTCGTTGTCGGCAAGCCGGGAAAGAGGTCATGGCCATGGAACGCAACCCAATCGCCGTCACGGCGCGCACCCAAGTCCGTGAATCTCCGCTCGCGACCAACAAGGTCCTGCGGAACACTTATCTGCTGCTTTCCGCGACCCTCGCCTTCAGCGCCGTCATGTCGGGCCTTTCGCTCGCCTTGGGCCTGCCGCACCCGGGTCTCGCGATCACGCTGATCGGATACTTCGGCCTGCTGTTTGCCGTGCACAAGACAGCGAACAGCGCCTGGGGCCTCGTTTCCGTTTTCGCGCTGACCGGATTCATGGGCTATACGCTCGGACCGATCATCGGCTATTACTTGCAGGCGATTCCGAACGGCCATGCGGTCGTCATGAACGCATTCGGTATCACCGCCGCCGCTTTCGTCGGCCTGTCGGCTTATGCGATCCGAAGCGGGCGCCGCTTTTCGTTCATGGGCGGCTTTCTGTTCGTCGGCATACTGACGGCCTTCCTGCTCGGCCTGGTGGCGATCTTCTTCTCGATGCCGATGCTGTCGCTCGCCGTATCAGGCATGTTCGTGCTGCTGATGTCGGGCCTGATCCTCTACCAGACGGGCGAGATCGTGCACGGGGGCGAGACGAACTACATCCTCGCGACGCTGACGCTCTATGTCAGCATCTTCAACCTGTTCACGAGCCTGCTGCACCTGCTCGGATTCGCAAGCGACGACTGACTACGCGGGTTTGAGCCTGTCGACACCGCCGAGATACGGACGTAGCGCCGTCGGGACGGCGACACTGCCGTCCGCCTGCTGATAGTTCTCGAGCACGGCCACGAGCGCCCGGCCGACCGCAACACCTGAACCATTGAGCGTGTGGACCGATTCCGGCTTGCCGGACTCCGGGTTCCGCCAGCGCGCCTGCATTCGCCGCGCCTGAAAGGCCTCGCAGTTGCTGCACGAGGAGATCTCGCGATACGCGGCCTGGGCCGGGAGCCAGACCTCGAGGTCGTAGGTCTTCGCGCTCGCGAATCCGATGTCGCCAGATGACAGCGTGACCACGCGGTACGGCAACTCCAGCCGTTCCAGCACCTTCTCGGCATGAGCCGTGAGCTCTTCGAGGGCGCGGTAGGAATCCTCCGGGCGGACGATCTGGACGAGTTCGACCTTGTCGAACTGGTGCTGACGGATCAGCCCGCGGGTGTCCTTGCCGTAAGAACCGGCTTCCGAGCGAAAGCATGGCGTGTGGGCGACGAACTTCAGGGGCAGCTCGGTCGCATCGAAGATGCGGTCGCCGGCCAGGTTGGTCAGCGGAACCTCCGCTGTCGGGATCAGGAACAACTCGCTCTCGGAAGACTCGCGCGTCAGCTTGAAGAGGTCCTGTTCGAACTTCGGAAGCTGGCCCGTGCCGGTGAGCGTCTTTCGCGTCACGAGATACGGCACCCAGGCCTCGCGGTATCCGTGTTCGCGCTGGTGCAGGTCCACCATGAATTGCGCGAGTGCCCGATGCAGGCTCGCAACCGCGCCGGTGAGCACCGCGAACCGGGCACCGGAGATTCTGCTTGCGGCGGCCGGATCGAGACCGCCCAGCCCCTCGGCAACGGCCACGTGATCAGCAATCTCGAACTCGAATCGCCGCGGCTCGCCGCGACGGCGGATTTCGACATTCGCGGACTCATCCCTTCCGGATGGCACGCTCTCGTGGATCAGGTTCGGCAAGTCGAGCAACAGGCGGTCGAGGTCAGCCTGCAGACCGGAGAGTTCCTGTTCGGCCTTTCCGAGCCGCGCGCCGAGAGACTCGACTTCGGCAAGCAGCGGCGCCACAGCCTGACCCTGGGCCTTAGCGTGCCCGATCGCCTTCGACCGGGTGTTGCGCTCGTTGCGCAGCGCATCGACCGAGACCTGGGCTTCCTTGCGGCGCGCTTCAAGCGCAGTGAACTGTTCGAGATCGAGCGTGAATCCCCGGCGCGCAAGATTCGCGGCAATACCCTGAGGGTCGGACCGGAGCTGCCGTAAATCAAGCATTGCCGTCGTTCCGTTCTGTCACTTCTCTCGCCCTCGATTCCGCACCCCGGCGAATGCGCTCGAGGGTCTCCCGCAGCTTGAGTTCGAGTCCACGCGGCACAGGCTCGTAGTACTGGCGGGGCTCCATCGTATCCGGGAAATGAGTCTGGCCGGGCGCAAGCGCGTCCGGCTCGTCGTGCGCATAGCGATAACCCTTGCCGTAACCGATGTCCTTCATGAGTCGCGTCGGCGCATTTCGCAGGTGCAGCGGCACGTCGAGTGTGCCCTCGGATTTCGCATCCTGCATGGCCGCTCCGAATGCCGTATAGACCGCGTTGCTTTTCGGCGCGAGCGCGAGAAACACACAGGCCTGCGCCAGTGCCAGCTCCCCTTCTGGACTTCCGAGCCGATCGTAAGTTTCCCAGGCGGCGAGCGTCAGGGTGAGCGCACGCGGATCCGCATTGCCGATGTCCTCGCTCGCCATGCGCAAGAGCCGGCGGGCGATGAAGCCGGGATCGCAACCGCCGTCCAGCATGCGGCACAACCAATAGAGCGAGGCGTCCGCATCGCTGTCGCGAACGGACTTGTGCAGCGCCGAAATCTGGTCGTAAAACAATTCGCCACGCTTGTCGAAGCGCCGATGGCCGCCGGCGGTGGCCTCTCGAACGATCTCCAGGGTGATGACGCCGGAATTCGCGGAATCTCCTGCCAGGTCGGCCGCGACTTCGAGCAGGTTCAGCGCGCGCCGCGCGTCGCCGTCCGCGCTGTCTGCGAGCAGCGTAATGGACTCGGGCGGCGCCGAGAGACCGCTCGTGCCCAGACCCCGTTCCGGATCGCTGAGGGCACGTTCGAGAAGGACGGCGAGCTCGGTCGCCGTCAAGGCCTTCAGCAGATAGACCCGCGCCCGGGAGAGCAGCGCGGAATTGAGCTCGAAGGAAGGATTCTCGGTCGTCGCGCCGATGAACACGAGCGTGCCGTCTTCGACGAATGGAAGGAAAGTGTCCTGCTGTCCCTTGTTGAAACGATGAACCTCGTCGAGGAAGAGCACGGTCGGCGGTCCGCCGGCGCGCCTCGACGCCTGTGCCTCGTCGACCGCCGCGCGAATGTCTTTCACGCCCGCGACGACCGCAGAGAACGCGATGAAGTGCGCCTTGCAGGACTGGGCCGCAAGGCGTGCGAGCGTCGTCTTGCCGCTGCCCGGCGGTCCCCAGAGCACCATCGAATGCGCAACGCCCTCTGTCAGCAGGCGGTGCAGCGGCCTTCCCGCTGCGAGCAGGTGGGACTGACCCGCGAACTCGGCCAGGACCCGCGGGCGCATCCGATCCGCCAGCGGGCGGTAACCGGTCGCCGGTGAATCGATCGGCAGTTCTGTCTGCTTGCGCACGGTCAGCGGATTCTATCCGCTCGCGGACTTGCTCAGGACGATCGGCGCCGGTCGAGCCATGCGGCTGTGCGAAGCCCCCATCCGGCGCGTCCTGAGCCCGTGATGATCCAGGCCGTCAGGATGCCCGATACATTGGCCAGCAAGTCGGCCCACTCCGCCGAGCGCTGATCAGTGATCAGCGCCTGTGTGACTTCAAGCGCGGCGCCGAACAGAAAACAGCGGAGCATTGTCAGCCACAGGCGTTCCGGAGCCGCAATGCCTGAGCCCAGCAGCGCAAGCGTCAGGTAGGCGAGGTAGTGGCCGACCTTGTCCGATATTCCTGCGTCGGGAACCATGGGGCTCGGCACGAGGCTTGCGGCGATGATGACTCCGCCAAAGATAAGGATCGCCAGGATCCACAGGCGGCGCAGCGTGCTTTCGGTCAAGGGGCAGCCGCCGGCGCGCGACCCACGACATCGACTCCCGGGGGCGGAGTGAAGACGAACGTGTCGGGATCGAAGCGCGGATTGCGCTCGAGTTTGTCGAATTCGAGGCGGATCGTCTGGCCGAGGCGGTCGACGAGCGTCATTCGGCGCAATCGGCCCTCGCCGATGCCGACGCGCATCTCGCGAAAGTCGCCGTCGGAATTGCGCGGCGTGAGCCTGCTCCAACTCAGGCCGTCTTCCTCCCCGCCGTCCGCGATCTCGAACTCGGCGTGAAGGTCGCCCCTGCCGGACAGGAGAAGTGCCGGAGTGCCGACCAGCGTTTCCGAGGCGGAGCGTATCGTCACCTGGGAAAGGTCGATGTCGTAGTACCAGACCGTCGTGCCGTCGGAGACGATCTGCTGAGCCGGAACGCGGTAGTCCCAGCGAAAACGACCCGGACGCGAAAGCGCGACGGAGCCTTCAGCCGTCTCTATGACCACGCCATCAGGGTTCGTTACTGTCTGGCGGAACTCGGCTTTCAGGCCTGCCAGATCACTCAGAGCCGCTTCGACGCGCGCCGCGGCATTCGCGTCGGCCGTCGCGTCCGCGCCGGCGATCCATGGAAGCAGCATCGCCGCAAGCGCCATCGCAATGCGTTTCATCAGGATTCCGGCGGGGGCGGCGCCAGCACTTCGCGGTTGCCGTTCGACTGCATGGGCCCGACAAGTCCCGCCGCTTCCATCGATTCCACGAGGCGCGCGGCACGGTTGTAGCCGATCTTGAGACGACGCTGGACACCCGACACAGAGGCCCGACGGGATTCCGTCACGATGCGCACCGCTTCGTCATACAGCGGGTCCTGCTCGCCCTCCGATTCGCCCTCGCCGCCCTCGGCGCCTTCCTCAGCCACGCCCGGCCCGCTCTCCGGCGGACCGGTCAACACTTCTTCGACATAGACCGGCGCGCTGCCGCCCTTGAGTGACTCGACGACCGCATGCACTTCGCGATCCGACACAAAAGCGCCGTGGACGCGGTCCGGCGTCGAAGTGCCCGGCGGCAGATAAAGCATGTCGCCATGGCTCAATAGCGATTCGGCGCCGTTCTGGTCGAGGATCGTGCGCGAGTCGACTTTCGCCGACACCTGGAACGCGATGCGCGCCGGGATGTTGGCCTTGATGAGTCCGGTGATCACGTCGACGGACGGGCGCTGGGTCGCGAGCACGAGGTGAATGCCCGAGGCGCGCGCCTTCTGCGCGAGACGGGCGACCAGCTCTTCGACTTTCTTGCCGACGATCAACATCAGGTCCGCGAGCTCGTCGATCACGACGACGATGAATGGCAGGGGCTGCAGCCCCGGCACTTCGCCCTCGAATTTCCCGGCCATCAGGAGCCGCGTGACCATGGGATCGGGAATCGGCGTGCCGGCCGTGATCGAGTCGCTGACCTTGCGATTGAAACCCGCAAGATTGCGCACGCCGAGCGCCTTCATGAGGTGATAGCGACGGTCCATCTCCGCGACGCACCAGCGCAAGGCGTTCGCCGCGTGCTTCATGTCGGTGACGACAGGCGCGAGCAGGTGCGGAATGCCCTCGTAGACGGAGAGCTCGAGCATCTTCGGATCGATCAGGATGAGACGCACGTGCTCGGCCGAGCTCTTGTACAAGAGCGAGAGAACCATGGCGTTGATTGCGACCGACTTGCCCGATCCCGTGGTACCCGCGATCAGGAGGTGTGGCATCTTCGCGAGGTCGGCGACGACCGGCGTGCCGCCGATATCCTTGCCCAGCGCAAGCGCGAGCGGCGAGGCCAGCTCGTCATAAGCCCGGGAGCGGAGAATTTCGCCCAGGGTGACGAGCTCGCGCGACTCGTTCGGGATCTCGAGGCCGACCACCGATTTTCCGGGAATGACTTCCACGACACGCACGCTGATCGCCGAGAGCGCCCGCGCCAGGTCCTTCGCGAGCGCACTGATCTGGCTCACTTTCACGCCGGGAGCCGGCTTCAGCTCGAATCGCGTGATGACGGGACCCGGCTGCACCGCCACCACTTCGACCTCGATACCGAAGTCCTTCAGCTTGATCTCGACGAGTCGCGAGATCGCGTCGAGCGCCTCGGGAGAATACGTCTTCTCGCGGACCGGCGGCTCGTCCAGCAGCTTGAGCTCCGGCAGGTCGCGCGATGCAGGCTTCGCGAAGAGCGGAACCTGCCTTTCCTTCTCGACTCGCCTGCTCGGCTCCGCCGCAACCGGGGGCGCAGGCAGGTCGATGCGCGGAGGCGTTCGCGTCGCAGTCCTTTTCTGCACTTCGCGCACGGCGGTTTCGCGGGCCTCGCGCGACTCCCGGCCAACCGCCTGGTCACGCGACGTCGCAAGGCGCGCGCGAACCCAGGACGCGCTTTGCAGCACCCAGTGGCCGAGCTGGTCCATGACCGTGAGCCAGGAAATGCCGGTGTAGAGCTGAACACTCGCGAACCAGACTGCGAGCAGCACGAGCGTCGCGCCCAGGAGAGACGCGAGCTGGGCGAGGCTTTCGCCGACCAGCTTGCCCAGGATCCCGCCGGCTTCTGCCGGCAGCGTTTCACCGGAAAAGTGCAGCGCCGCGAGCCCGCAGCTCGTCGCGAGCGCAGTGACAATCCCGATGACGCGAAGTGCAAGAGTCGATCGGCCATGTATCAGTTCGCCCGGTCCGTGCTTGAGTCCGGTCCAGGCGCTGTACGCAATCGCAATCGGAAACAGGAACGCCGGCCAGCCGAACAGCATGAAGAATGCGCTCGAGAGCCAGGCGCCCAGAGGGCCGATCAGGTTGCTGACCTGCCCTGGCTCGCCCGTGTAGGCGTAGCTGCGGTCCGAGCTGTCAAAGCTCGCGAGCGAGATCAGCATCACGAGCGCGAGCGCCATGAGCAGCCAGAAAAGCGCCTCGCGCAGCGCGCGCGCGAACACCGGATCGAGTTTTGCACCCGCTCGCATCGCGTCAGTTGCGGTCTTCGCCAAGGCTCAGAATCCTGATAAGGAAAAAGTCATAAGCGGTTGATTATAAGAGCGTTGCAAATCGAGCAGCAAGCACCCATGCTCGAATGCCTGCGAGCGCGAGGCGCGCGCTCGACGTGGAGAAGACTATACATGACGACCCCTCGCCACTCGCGGTTGATCATCCTGGGTTCCGGCCCCGCGGGTTATGCGGCGGCCGTCTACGCCGCGCGCGCGAATCGCAAGCCGCTCCTGATTGCCGGCCTGCAGCCGGGCGGACAGCTCATGACGACGACCGAAGTCGATAACTGGCCGGGCGATGTCCAGGGATTGCTCGGTCCCGACCTCATGGACCGCATGCGACGTCATGCCGAGCGATTTGGAGTCGAGGTCGCGTCCGATCATATCCTGAAGGTCGAACTCGCCGATCGCCCGTTTCGGCTGACCGGCGAAAATGCGGGATACAGCTGCGAATCACTCATCATCGCGACGGGCGCATCCGCGCGCTACCTGGGCCTCGACTCGGAAACGGAGTTCCGTGGCCGCGGCGTCTCCGCCTGCGCGACCTGCGACGGGTTTTTCTACCGTGGCCAGAAAGTCGCCGTCGTCGGTGGCGGCAATACCGCCGTCGAGGAAGCAATCTACCTGACCAATATCGCCGCGCACGTCACGCTGGTGCATCGACGCGACCGGCTCCGCGCCGAAGCGATCCTCCAGGACCGGCTCCGCGCGCTCGCCGACCAGGGCAAGGTCTCGTTCCAGTGGGACCACGCCGTCGATGATGTCCTCGGCAATGCCCAGGGCGTGACGGGTGTCCGGATCAGGTCGACGAAAGACAAGTCATCGCGCGAGCTCGCCGTGACCGGTCTCTTCATCGCGATCGGCCACACGCCGAATACCGAGTTGTTTCAGGGCCAGCTCGAGATGAAAGACGGCTACATCACGGTCAAGTCGGGCGCCGCGGGCGATGCCACCGCGACGAGCGTTCCGGGCGTGTTTGCGGCGGGTGACGTGGCGGATCATGTTTACCGCCAGGCCGTGACTTCCGCGGGCACGGGCTGCATGGCCGCGCTGGACGCCGACCGCTATCTCGAACGGCTCGCAACCGCCTGACTTCGTGGAAACGCGTATCGCAGGCTCGCTCGCCGACGTGGATGCGGCTGAGTGGAATGCGTTGCCAGGCGCCCGGCTCCCGTTTCTGCGCCACGAGTTCCTGTTGGCGATGGAAGAATCCGGCTGTGCCACGCCCGAAACAGGCTGGGTGGCGAACCACATCCTGCTCCGCGGCCACGATGGCCGGCTCTGCGGCGCGCTGCCGCTTTACCTGAAGTCACACTCCTGGGGTGAGTTCGTATTCGATTTCGCCTGGGCCGATGCCTATCACCGGGCAGGTCTTCGCTACTACCCGAGACTCGTCTCCGCCGTGCCCTTCACGCCCGCGACCGGGCCCCGCCTGCTCGCGGCCGATCCGGAAGTCCGCGCACGCCTGCTCGCCGCCGCACGGGAACAGATGCAGGCGCTTGGCGTTTCCTCGCTGCATTTCCTCTTTCCGGAGGACTGCGACCGGACTTTGCTCGAGTCGAGCGGCCTGATGCCACGTCTCGACTGCCAGTTCCACTGGCAAAACGAGGGCTACGGTTCATTCGAGGATTTTCTCGCAGGCTTCACGGCCGACAAGCGCAAGAAGCTCCGACGTGAGCGGCGCCGCGTCAGTGAGGCAGGCATCGAGTGCCGGACACTTCGCGGCGGCGAGCTCGATAAATCGATGATCGACGTCGTATACCGGCTTCATGCCATGACTTTTGCGCGCTATGGCCATGCGCCTTACCTCAATCGCGCGTTTTTCGATCGCATCGCCCGGACGATGCCGGATGCCATTGTCATCGAACTGGCATCGCTGCACGGAGATCCCGTTGCCTGCGCGATTTCGCTCCGCGGCGAGGACACGCTCTATGGCCGTTACTGGGGCGCGAGCGGCGACTTCCATAGCCTCCACTTCGAGCTTTGCTACCACCGCGGAATCGAGTACTGCATCCGCGAGCGGCTCGACCGATTCGAGCCGGGCACCCAGGGCGAGCACAAGTTGCTGCGCGGCTTCCGGCCGACGCCGGTCTGGTCGATGCACGAGATCGCAGATGGACGATTCGGCGCTGCCATCGGCGACTGGCTGGAACGGGAACGCGCGGGGCGCCGCGCCTGGCTTCAGGAGGCTGCAACGCACCTGCCCTTCCGGCGAAGCGACATCCCGGCTAGGCTCGATCCTGATGTCCGGAATTGCCTGGCTACAGAAGACTGACCTGCCGTCGGCCCTGCCGCCGACTTCACGCGCACTGACCGAACCGAATGGCCTGCTCGCCGTTGGGGGCTCGCTGACGCCCGAATGGCTGATTCACGCTTATCGTCGTGGCGTTTTCCCCTGGTACTCGGCAGAGCAGCCGATTCTCTGGTGGGCGCCGGATCCGCGCGCCGTGCTGCTTCCATCCGAATTCAGGATTTCACGGAGCCTCGTCCGGTCAATCGAGAAGCGAGGCTACGAAACGCGGGTCAACACCGCTTTTACGGAGGTCATCGAGGCATGCGCCGGGCCGCGTCGCGGCATGCCGGGCACCTGGATCACGCGCGAAATGCACGAGGCCTATGTGCTGCTGCATCGCCGCGGGCTCGCCCATTCAATCGAGACCTGGCGCGAAGGCCGGCTTATTGGCGGCCTCTACGGAGTCGCGCTCGGCCGCATGTTCTTCGGCGAATCCATGTTCACGCGCGAAACCGACGCATCCAAGGTCGCGCTCGCGCGGCTGGTCGCGGAATGCAGGGTGCGGAACGTGCCGCTGATCGACTGCCAGATGCCGAGTCCGCATCTTGCGAGCCTGGGGAGCCGCAGCATTCCACGCTGGGATTTTGAAATGCAGCTCACGGCCCTGATCAACTCACGCGCACCCGTGTGGCGGCAATGAAACAGTCAATTGCGCCTGCGGGCTGCGTGCGGCACAATCCGCGCGGTTTCCGCTACAGCTCAGGGGCAGAATGGCGAAGGAAGAGGCAATCCAGATGGAAGGCGAGGTCGTCGAGACTCTGCCGAACACGACCTTTCGCGTGCGCCTCCAGAACGACCATGTCGTGACTGCCCACATCTCCGGAAAGATGCGAAAGCACTACATCCGCATCCTGACCGGCGACACCGTCACCGTGGAACTGACGCCCTACGACCTCACGAAGGGCCGCATCATCTACCGGGCGCGGTAGACAGAAAGGAAAGGGGCGCGTCCCCTTTGTCTTACTCCTGGCCGAGCAGCTCGGGAGCCTTGGCCGGCCGGATATCGAGCGTGAGCCCCTCGCCTCCGGGCGCGAGTGAGACGAGGACGCCGCCGCCACCGGCAAGACGGCCGAACAGGAGCTCCTCGGCGAGCGGCCGCTTGACGTGCTCCTGCAGTACGCGCGCCATCGGCCGCGCACCCATCTTCGGGTCATAACCGCGGGCAGCGATCCAGCGACGGGCCTCGTCATCTATGGACAGATAGACGCCCTTGTCCTCGAGCTGAGCCTCGATCTCGATCACCAGCTTGTCGACCACGCGTTCGATCGTCGGCCCGTCGAGTGGCGCGAACTGGATGATCGCGTCGATGCGATTCCTGAACTCCGGCGAAAAGATGCGGCGCACGGCTTCCATGCCGTCGCTCGCGTGGTCCTGGTGAGTAAACCCGATGCTCGCGCGGCTCATTTCGGAGGCGCCGGCATTCGTCGTCATCACGATGATGACGTGCCGGAAGTCGGCCTTGCGCCCATTGTTGTCCGTGAGCGTCCCATGGTCCATGACCTGCAGCAGCAGGTTGAACACGTCCGGGTGCGCCTTCTCGATCTCGTCGAGCAATAGCACGCAATGCGGCTGCTTCGCGATCGCCTCGGTGAGCAGTCCACCCTGGTCGAATCCGACGTAACCGGGCGGCGCGCCGATCAGGCGCGAGACCGTGTGACGCTCCATGTATTCCGACATGTCGAAGCGCAGGAACTCCACGCCGAGCGCGATTGCGAGCTGGCGCGTCACTTCCGTCTTGCCGACGCCTGTCGGGCCCGCGAAGAGAAAGCTGCCCACGGGATGGCGCTCGTCGCCGAGTCCCGCGCGCGACATCTTGATCGCGGAAGCCAACGCGTCGATGGCTGCGTCTTGACCGTAGATCACGAGCTTGAGGTTGCGTTGGAGGTTCGCGAGCACTTCGCGATCCGAAGTCGAGACGTTCTTTGCCGGGATGCGCGCGATGCGTGCGACGACCGCCTCGATGTGGGCGACAGTCACCGTGGGTTCGCGCTCCGCCGGCGGCTTGAGCCTCAAGGACGCCCCTGCCTCATCGACTACATCGATCGCCTTGTCCGGCAAATGGCGATCGTTGATATGGCGCTCGGCGAGCTCGGCCGCCGCGACCAGCGCGTCGTCCGCGTAGGTGATTCCGTGATGCTCCTCGAAGCGCGTCTTGAGACCGCGCAGGATATCGATCGTCTCCGCGATGGAGGGCTCGACCACGTCGATCTTCTGGAAGCGCCGCGCCAGTGCGTGATCCTTCTCGAAGATGCCGCGGTATTCCTGGTAGGTGGTCGAGCCAATGCAGCGGAGCTCACCGCTCGCCAGCACCGGCTTGATCAGGTTCGAGGCGTCCATGACGCCGCCCGAGGCCGCGCCCGCGCCGATCACCGTGTGGATTTCGTCGATGAAGAGGATTGCGCCCGGCTTCTTCTTGAGCTCGCTGACGACGCCCTTGAGCCGCTTTTCGAAGTCACCGCGGTACTTGGTGCCGGCGATGAGTGCGCCCATGTCGAGCGCATAAATCGTGCAGTCCGCGAGCACCTCGGGGACTTTCTTCTCGACGACGAGACGGGCGAGGCCCTCGGCAATCGCGGTCTTGCCGACACCGGCCTCGCCGACGTAGAGCGGATTGTTCTTGCGGCGCCGGCACAGGATCTCGATGGTGCGCTGGACTTCGAGCTGGCGGCCGATCAGCGGATCGACGCGGCCGGCAATCGCCTGGGCATTGAGGTTGACGGTGTATTTTTCGAGTGCGGCCGTTCCGCCTTCGTCCGCGGCCTCACGCTCGCCGGCGGCGCCTTCTTCGCGCGCCGCTTCGCGGGTTTCGCCCGAGGACGGAAGGCCATGCGAAATGAAATTGACGATGTCGAGCCGCGTGACGTCCTGCAGCGACAGGAGATAGGCCGCGTGCGACTGCTTTTCACTGAAGATCGCGACCAGCACGTTCGCGACGGTGACTTCCTTCTTGCCGCTCGACTGCACGTTGAAGACGGCGCGCTGCAGCACGCGCTGGAAGCCGAGTGTCGGCTGCACTTCGCGGTCGTCCTCGGCGGCGAGCGCGGGCGTCGTCTCGTCGATGAACTTCTGAAGCTCCGCCTGCAGGCGCGCGAGGTCGGCGCCACAGGCCTTCAGGATCTCGCGCACGCGCGGCGCGTCGAGTATCGACAGGAGCAGGTGCTCCACGGTCATGTACTCGTGGCGCGCGTCGCGGGCCTTCTGGTAGGCCTCGTTCAGGCAGTACTCGAGTTCACTCGAAAGCAATCAGGTCTCCTCCATCGTGCAGAGCAGCGGGTGTTGGTGCTGCCTTGCGTATGTCATCACCTGCGCCACCTTGGTCTCCGCAATCTCGAACGTGAACACTCCGCAGACGCCCTTGCCTTTCGTGTGGACCTCGAGCATCACGCGTGTCGCCCGCATCCGGTCCAGGCTGAAGATCCTCTCGAGTACGTCGACCACGAATTCCATCGGCGTGTAATCGTCATTCAGCAGCACCACCTGGTAGAGGGGCGGCTTGCGCAGCTTCGGCTGCGCCTCCTCGACCACGAGGTCCAGGCCACCCCGCCCGATATCCCGTTCCTTGTCTTCAGCCACCGCTTTCTGCCCGTCCTTCGCCTTCGGCTCATTTATAGGGTTCGAGTGCCTGTCGCACAAGTGACGCAGGCGTCATTCGCCAAATGGAGACGCCAGTGCAAGCCCAGTTTGAGAAGTGTCGCACAAGTGCCCGCCATTGCTTCGGTTTCGGGCCCTATTCGCCTTGTGGCCCCGCGCCACCAACCCGTATCATGGCGCGGTTTCCCCGCTTCGCGGAACAGACCTCGGATGCAGCTAGTCGATCGTATCGTCGCGCCATGGCGCCGCCCGACGAACA
>DAIRVV010000039.1:0-15002 GCA_036802645.1 Steroidobacteraceae bacterium | reverse complement strand
AAGGGGACAGACACTTTTGCAGTTGAAGCGCTGCTCGCAAAAGTGTCTGTCCCCTTTAGAGGGGCGCGTCCCCTTTAGCGGTTCGGAATGTCGATGGCACGCCTGTCGGCGGCGAGCGCGGCCTCGTGCACGGCCTCCGACAGCGTCGGATGGGCGTGGATCGTGCGCTGCAAGTCCTCGCTGCTTGCGGAGTACTCCATCGCGAGCACGGCCTCGGCGATCAGCTCGCCCGCCATCGGTCCGATGATATGGATCCCGAGGATCTCATCGCTACCGGCGTCGACAACGACCTTGCAGAAGCCTGCGCCGCCTTCCATTGCCTTGGCGCGCCCGCTCGCTGCAAATGGAAAGTTGCCTATTTTGCAGGTGCGCCCTGCGGCTTTCGCCTGTTCTTCGGACTGGCCGACCCAGGCAATCTCGGGCGCGGTGTAAATGACCGAGGGAATGACCTTGTAGTTCACTTCTCCGTATAGACCTGCGATACGGTCTGCAACCGCCACGCCTTCCTCTTTTCCCTTGTGCGCGAGCATCGGCCCGCGGACACAGTCCCCAACCGCCCAGACGTCGGCCGCGCCCGTCCGGCAGTGATCGTCAACCTGGATGAAGCCGCGCGGGTCCAGTACGACCCCGGTTCCGTCCGCCAGAAGACCTTTCGTGAATGGCCGCCGCCCGATCGCGACGATCACGCGATCGACGACGAGCTTCTGGTTGCCCGACGCATCCGTGTAACTGACCTGCACGCCCTCCTTGCCCGCTTTTGCGCCCGAGACCTTGGCGCCGAGACGGATGTCGAGACCCAGCTTCTTGAAATGCCGCAGCGCTTCTTTTGCCAGTGCGCCGTCCGCCATCGGCAGGAATTGATCCAGCGCTTCGAGCACCACCGTCTCTGAACCGAGCCGGCGCCAGACACTCCCGAGTTCCAGGCCAATGACACCGGCGCCAATCACGCAGAGCCGCTTCGGGACTGCGTCAAATTCGAGCGCGCCCCAGGAATCGACGATCAGCTTGCCGTCGAAGTCGACGCCGCGGAGCGGCATCGGCTCGGAGCCGGAGGCGAGCACCACGTGTTTCGCCTGCAGTGTCCGATTGGCGCCGTCGCCGCCCGTGAACTCCACCTTGCGCCCGGGCAGGAGGCGGCCGTGCCCCGCAAGCGGCGTGACGCCCGCCGCCTTGAACAGCCCGAGGATGCCCTGCGTCATCTGGCGCACGATTCCGCCCTTGCGCTTCTGCATCGCTCCCACGTCGAATCCGAGCCCATCGACCTTGACGCCGTGCGCGGCGAACTCGTGCTGGGCACGGTGATACAGCTCGGTGGATTCCAGCAGCGCCTTCGACGGGATGCAGCCCGCATTGAGACAGGTGCCGCCAAACGCCGGGCCGCCATCGCGGTTCTTCCACTCGTCGATGCAGGCGACGGTCAGCTTGTTCTGCGCCGCGCGAATCGCCGCGGGATAGCCCGCCGGCCCACCGCCAATGACGATGACGTCGAAACTGTCAGACATGATTGGAAATCCTCAAACCTGAAGCAGCAGCCGCGCCGGGTCTTCCAGCGACTCTTTCACGGCAACCAGGAACTGGACCGCCTCGCGGCCGTCGATGATGCGGTGGTCGTAGGTCAGCGCGACGTACATCATCGGCCGGACCATGACCTGTCCATCGACAGCGATCGGCCGGTCCTGGATCTTGTGCATGCCGAGGATGGCGCTCTGTGGCGCATTGACGATCGGCGTCGACATCAGCGAGCCGAACACGCCGCCATTCGTGATCGAGAACGTGCCGCCGGTCAGTTCCTCGATCGTAATCGTGCCTGTGCGGGCACGTTCGGCAAATCCGGTCACTGCCTTTTCGATCGAAGCGAAATCCATCCGGTCGGCGTCACGCAGGACCGGGACGATCAGCCCGCGATCCGTCGAGACCGCGACGCCCAGGTCGTAATATTCGTGATAGACGATCTCGCTGCCCTCGACCGAGGCGTTGACGACCGGGAAGCGGCGCAACGCCTCGACACAGGCCTTCGCGAAGAATGACATGAACCCGAGGCGCACGCCGTGGCGCTTTTCGAACGGCTCCTTGTAGCGCGCACGGAGCGCCATCAGGGCCTGCATGTCGATCTCATTGAAGGTCGTGAGCAGCGCCTGGGTCGTCTGCGCCTCGACCAGACGTTGCGCGATTCGCGCGCGAAGCCTCGACATCGGCACGCGCTGGTCCACCCGCGTGCCTGCGGCTGGCTGCGACGCAGGTGAGGCCGGTGCGGCCTCCAGATGCTGCGCGACGTCGCTCTTGCTGATGCGCCCGTCACGGCCGCTGCCTGCGATTTCGCCGGCGGTCAGCTTGTTCTCCTCGACCATGCGGCGCGCGGCCGGCGAAAGCTTGCCGGTCGGCTCGTCCTTTTTCGACACAGGTGCAGGCGGCGGCGACGCCTTCTTCGATTCCGGCGGCTTGCCTGCCTCGGACTTCGCCGGCGACTTGCGCGCAGCTCCCGCAGCCTGCTCGTCGATTACCGCGAGCAGCTCGCCGCTCGTCACCGTGGTACCGGCCGTCTTGTCGAGCGACTTGATGACTCCGGATGCAGGCGCCGGAACTTCGAGCACGACCTTGTCCGTCTCGAGGTCCGCGAGATTTTCGTCGCGCGAAACCGTTTCCCCGACCTTCTTGTGCCAGGCGACCAGCGTCGCGTCCGCGACGGACTCGGGCAGCTGTGGCACCCGAACTTCCAATGTCATGAATACTTCCCGGTCAGTGCCGTCGCGACGAGTGATTCCTGCTCGCGCTGATGGATTGCATGAATGCCGGTCGCAGGCGCCGCGGCGCTCTCGCGTCCAGCATATTGGAGTGTCCGCTTTTCATCGAGCGGCATCTGCAGGCGATGACGGATCTGATACCAGGCGCCCTGGTTCTGCGGCTCCTCCTGGCACCAGACGATCTCCCGGGCCTTCGCATAGCGGTCGAGGATTGCCTGGTAGTCGTCGGCAGGGAATGGATACAGCTCTTCGATGCGAACCAATGCGACCTCCGAATTCCTCTCCGCACGCCGCCGCTCGAGCAGGTCGAAATACACCTTGCCGCTGCAGAATACGATCCGCCGGACCTTCGCGGCATCTACGGCATCGACTTCGTCGATCACGGGCTGGAACCGGCCCTCGCTCAGTTCCGCCATGACCGAGACCGACAGCTTGTGCCGGAGCAGGCTCTTGGGCGTCATCACGATGAGCGGCTTCCTGAGCGCACGCACCATCTGCCGCCGCAGCATATGAAACATCTGTGCCGGCGTCGACGGCACGCAGACCTGGTGATTCAACTCGGCGGAAAGTTGCAGGAATCGCTCGAGCCGGGCCGAACTGTGCTCGGGGCCCTGCCCTTCGTAGCCGTGCGGCAGGAAGAGCGTGATACCGGACACCCGACTCCACTTCGCCTCGCCTGAAGTGATGAACTGGTCCACGATGACCTGCGCGCCATTCACGAAGTCGCCGAACTGCGCCTCCCAGATGACGAGCGTCGACGGGTCTGTCGTCGAATAACCGTACTCGAAGCCGAGCACCGCCTCCTCGGACAGCGTCGAATCGATGACGCGGAACCGCGCCTTGTCTTTGGCGACACGCGCGAGCGGGATGTCGGTCTTGCCCGTCGCCTGGTCGTGCAGGACGGAATGCCTGTGGAAAAACGTGCCGCGCGCGGTGTCCTGGCCGGTCAGGCGGATGTCATAGCCATCCGTGAGCAGCGTGGCGTACGCCATGGTTTCGGCCGCACCCCAGTCGAGTGGCAGCTCGTCGGCATACATGCGCGCACGGTCGTCCATGATTCTCGACACACGCGGATGCAGCGTGAAGCCTGCCGGCGGCTTCGTGAGTGTCTTCGCAAGCGCGTCGAGCTGCCTGCGGTCGACTGCGGTCGCGACCTGCTCGGACCATTCCGCGCCGAGATGGCGGCTCCAGTCAACGGTGAACTTGTTGCCCGTCGTCCCCGCAAACGCGCGCGCCTGAGGGCGACCCTCCTCGAGACCCCGGCGATATTCCTCCAGCATCTTCGCGGCGTCTCCCTCGCCGAGCAGGCCGTCCTTTTCCAGCCGCTCCCCGTAGATCTGACGGGCCGTCGCGTGCTTGCGGATGGCCTGGTACATGACCGGCTGGGTCGCCGCGGGTTCATCCGCCTCGTTGTGCCCGTGGCGGCGGTAGCAGACGAGATCGATGACGACGTCCTTGCGGAACTTCATCCGGTAATCGAGCGCAAGGCGAGCGACAAAAACGACGGCTTCGGGATCGTCGGCATTCACGTGGAAGATCGGCGCCTCGATCATCTTCGCGACATCGCTGCAGTAGAGCGTCGAGCGCGCGTCCGCGGGCTCGCTGGTCGTGAAACCGACCTGGTTGTTGATCACGACGTGCAGCGTCCCGCCTGTCATGAATCCGCGCGCCTGCGAGAACTGTAGTGTTTCCATGACGACGCCCTGGCCCGCAAAGGCCGCGTCGCCGTGAATCAGGAGCGGAAGGATCGTGCTGCCGGTCAGGTCGCCGCGCTGTTCCTGCCGCGCTCGCACCGAGCCCTCGACCACGGGATTCACTACCTCGAGGTGCGAGGGATTGAAGGCGAGTACCGCGTGGATATTGCCGCCCGACGTGCGGAGGTCCGCCGAGTAGCCCTTGTGATACTTGACGTCGCCGGAGCCCTTTGATGCGTCCTGCTCCAACTTGCCTTCGAACTCGGAGAACAGCGTCGAAGGCAGCTTGCCGAGCACGTTGACGAGCACGTTCAAGCGCCCGCGGTGCGCCATGCCGATGACGATCTCCTCGACCCCGGTTGCGCCGCCGCGCTGGACCACGTCGTCGAGCAGCGGGATCAGCGCGTCGCCACCTTCGAGCGAAAAGCGCTTCTGACCGACGTAGCGCGTGTGCAGGTAGCGCTCGAGGCCTTCAGCGGCCGAGAGCTGCCAAAGCAGGTTCAGTCGCTCGTCACTCGTGAAGCGATGATGTAGCCGCCCGTCCTGGAAGCGGTCCTGCAACCACAGCCGTTCCTCGCTCGTCGAGACGTGCGCGAACTCCGCACCGATACGGCCGGTATAGATGTGCCGAAGCTGCTTCAGGATCTCCGACAGCTTCATCTGCTTGTCGACGCCGCTCGTGCGGCTGCCGGTGTGGAAATCGAGATTCATGTCGGCTTCGGTCAGGCCGACATAGGCAGGCTCGAGCACGCGCGGCATCGGACGCTGCATGAGGCCGAGCGGGTCGATGTCAGCGATCAGGTGGCCGCGGTTTGCATAGAACTGGATGAGACGCGAGACGGCGGATTGCTTCTCGCCATAGGAGGCGGCCGTCGCTGGCGTCGCAACGGGTGTGACCTGCCGTAGTGGCTCGCTGGCCGGCCCGGCAGGCACCGGGCGAGGTTGTCGCCGCGCGCCGCCGCTACCAACCTGGCCGAAAAATTCGCGCCACTCCTCGCTGAGGCTCGCGGGATCCGCAAGGTAGCGCTCGTACTGCTCTTCGAGGTACGGCGCCTGCGCACTCGAGAACGGACTCGACTCGTAAAGCTCGCGGAGGGATCGGCTCATTGCCTGCCGAATTATACCGAATCGCCTCCGCGCTATCTCCGCACTTGTGTCGCCTCATTGACAGAACGCGGGCTTGTCCACGCCCAACATCACACCTGCAACGGATAACCAACCTGAGGAGGAAGCTCATGAGTAACGGAATGTCTCCCCGCACCCGGCACATCGTCTCCGGCCTGGCAGCGGTCGCAACGACGGCCCTGCTGATGTCGACGCTGGTCAATGCCTTCGACACGCGACTCCTGGAGCAGAGCGCGATCGCAACTTCCCAGCCGGTCAGCGCAGTCGCCGCAACGCGCCGCCACGTGCTCGATAGCTGGACCTGACACGTGTCCTGGAATCGCGCCCGGTCGGTGCAGGCCGGGCGCTTTTTTTAAGCCGCAATCCTGGGGAATCGCCATCAACAACACGAAGAACCTGACGCACGTCGAGCGATTCCTGACGCTCTTCACGCGCATACAACCCGGCGAGGGTCGCTGCGTCGGTATCCTGGCGCTTCAAGCCTTTACGCTCATGGTCGCCTACTACCTGATCCGTCCGGTCCGCGAAGCGCTCATCCTGACGGAAGGTACGGCCGAACTTCGCAGTTACGCCGTCGGCGTGCAGGCGCTGTTGCTGCTGCTGATATTGCCAGCCTATGGGCAGCTGGTCAGCCGGATTGCCACGAATCGCGTCTTCCAGTACGTCATGGCATTCTTCGCGCTCAACCTGGTCGCCTTTTTCGTGATCGGCCACTCCGGTGTCCGCTTCAGTTTCGTATTCTTCGTCTGGGCCAGCATCTTCGCGGTCATGGCGGTGACGCAGTTCTGGGCCTTCGCCACGGATTTGCTGGACGTGACCTCCGGTACACGCCTCTTCGGGGTCATCGCAACCGGTGTCTCCGCCGGCGCCCTGGTGGGCGCCAACATCGCATCCTTCGGCTTCAAATCGATCGGCCCGTACGGGCTCATGCTCGCGGCCGCTGCTGTTCTTTGTTTTGCGATCTATCTCAGCGAACACGCGCGGCGCGCCTTCGCCAATGCGAGAGCGCGCATCCCGGCAGAGACCGGCTCACATTCAGCGACGGCCGGCGAAACAGCGCGTCGCTGGCTCGGCGGACTCGCCGTGGTCGGCCGCAGCCGATACCTGATGGGCATCGCGGCGCTCGTCGTGCTGATCAACTGGATCACGTCGACCGGCGACTACGTGCTGTCGAACTGGCTCACCGAGATGGCCCGCGAGCAGTCCCCCCGGGATCCGGGCGCGTACATCGGCGCGTTCATGGGAAGCTATTGCTCGACGATCACGCTGGTCGGATTCCTGGTCCAGCTCCTGCTCGTGTCCCGGATCATCAACGTCGCTGGCCTTTCGCGGGCACTACTTGTCACGCCGGTCGTCATCCTGGGCGGTTTCTGCCTGATCGGCTTCCTGCCGATCTTCGCGCTCCTGCAGTCGGCGCTCGTCGTCCAGCGGAGCCTCGACTATTCGCTCCTGAACACGACACGGAGTGCCCTCCTCCTGCCGGCCACGCGCGACGAGAAGTACCAGGCCAAGACCGCGATCGACACACTCTTCTATCGGGCAGGCGATCTGCTCTCGACCTTCGGCGTTTTCATTGGCATGCAGGTTTTCGACGAACCGCGCCAGCAGTTTGTCTGGCTGATCGTCATCCTGAGCGCGACGATGACGGCGGTCGCCTGGCTCATCGGACGGGAATACGCGCGCCGCTTTGGAGCTAGCGCGTCGGGCTCAAGGGGCGGCGAGCTTCCGCTCGGCGACCGGCACGCCGTACTTGCTCAATAGGCGGTCGCGGCGTTTCAGCAGCGCGTCGATCTGCTTGCGATGAAGGTATGGGCCAACCGCCGCCTCGAGCGATGCTCGATCGAGCGCTGCGAGCCGCTTTGCAAGTGCGGCCGGCAGCTCGACTGGATTCTGGTAGAGCAGCGTGGGTTCTTTTGAGCCGGTCGAGAACGAGCGCGAGTGATCGATCAGGACGAGCATCCAGTCGCGCGTGAAGAGCGCGTTCTGCTGGGTCCGGTCGGTGTTGTTGATCAGGAGGTCGAATACGTTCATCAGATTGTACTGCGGATTCGTCGGGCACCAACCCGACGGCTGGAGCTTCTTCTCCAGCATTTGGCGCAGGTTGATCGAATTGTCGACCCAGAACTGGAGGATGCCTTGGTGATCGCCGACCTTGCGCGGGAGGGTGACGGGCACCATGTCGAGCCCGAGCAGCCGGTCGAGCCGGTAGGCGGCCAGTTCGTACTCAAACCGGTCCGAGTCGAACACCGCGCGCAGCTCGATGCCGTCCTTGCGCAACGTGACGCGCTGCGGTTCTGTGATTCCAGTGTCGAGCTCCTCGACGCCGACGATCTCAGCCTCGGTGAGCCAGTGTTCGAGCGCATCGTCATCGAGACCGCGCGGCCGCTCGCCCACCGCGCGCGGCGCGATCTTCGGTTGGAATCGTTGACCCGGCTGATCAGCGTAGGCGACGCTCCATTGCCCGGCCTCGAAGATCAATGCCGAGGCTTCTCCCTTGTAGACCGGCTGCAGCATGCCGGTATCGAGCAGGATCACACGCCCGTCGAAACGGCTGAGGACCTGCCCGGTCGGCGACACGGTGTGGCCCTCGACGACGCGTTTTGCGCCCAGCCTGGCAAGCGCGTTCTCGAGATTGTCTGTCTCCATGAAGCGGTAGCAGAGTGCCTGGCCGCGATACCAGGTCGGTCCGGCCGGCGTGAACAACTCGCCGTCCTGCAATCTGGTGATCATCTCGGACTGCGCAATCGCCTGCATCGCCTGAAGCGCTCCGGGCTGATGCTGAAAACCGACCGGCTGCTCGATTTGCAGATCCCGCGCGGTCGACTGCCAGGTGTCGAGATAGTCCCGCAACTGCACATGCAATGCCTCGTTCGTCGTCTCCAGCCCGAGCTTCGCCACCATCGGAGACAGGCCGGCGTGCACCAAGGCGGTATCGTTGATCACGATCAGGTACGGCCTGTCCATGAGCCAGCGGCCGTACTTGCCGTCAGCCGAAAAAGCCTGCTGATGACCGAAGTAACCCGCAGGAAACGCCGCGTCGAATTCTCCGCGCGCTGCGGCCGGATCCTTTGCAAAGACTTTGCGCCAGGTGGCTTCCCGAAGTGCCGTGTCCTGCTCCCCGGCAAATGCCGCGTATTCCGCCGGACTGACGTAACGCAGGTCGCCGACCATGTTCATCACTTCGTGATTGCCGAGGAGCACGTGCACCGCGCCGCCGGCGGTCATCGCCTCTTTCTCCAGCCGCATCAGGAGATCGAGGGCCTTGCGGGAATCGGCGCCGCGATCGAGCAAGTCGCCGAGACTGACGAGATGCGTCTTGCCGCCGCGCCAATGGAGGGCCTCGTCGATGACCGACGCCTCGCGCAGGATCGCGACGAGCTGTTCATACGCTCCGTGAACGTCCGCGAAAACAACGATTCGATCGACAGCATCAAAGCGGTACGGCGTATCCGCGCCGAGCGATGCCGTTGCGTGCAGGAGCAGGATCCCGGCGGCAATCAGTTGGCGTCGCATGAGGCGTATCATCGGCCTTTCGTTTGACCTGCACCACCGGGAACGGCCATGACGACGCTCGCAGGCAAGATGATGCTGCAACGCAGTCCGCTCTTTCGCGGACTGCCGGGACCGTCGCTCGACCGGATCGTCGGCCTCGCCGTGCAGCGGAGCTTTTGCGTCGGGGAAATCGTCTTTAGCCAGGGCGATCCCGGCGACGCGCTCTACGCTGTCGTTGCGGGGCGTATTCGCATCAGCTCCGGCACGGCCGAAGGGCGCGAGATATCTCTCAACATCATGGAGCCCGGCGACACGTTCGGCGAGATCGCGCTTCTTGATGGCGGCACGCGCACGGCGACGGCGACGGCGAGCGAGCAATCCGAGCTCGTCGCGATCCGGCGCGATCACTTCGCTGCCCTGCTCGAGCGCGAGCCGAAGGTCGCCCTCGAACTGCTGAGGCTCTGCGGCGAGCGGTTGCGCTGGACCAGCGGCCTCGTCGAGGACGCGGCGCTCCTCGATGCCGCGGGTCGCCTCGCAAAGCGTCTCCTGAGTCTCAGTGGATTGCACGGCGAGCGAACCCAGGGCGGCACGACGCTCAAGATCTCGCAGGAAGACCTGGCGACCTTCCTCGGCGTGTCACGACAGGTCGTCAATCAGTATCTGCAGGGATGGAAAGCCCAGGGCTGGGTCGACCTGGGTCGTGGCAGCGTCACCGTGCGCGACGAAGCCGCAATACGGCGCACGGCTCAGGGACGTTGACACTGGCGCCCCGGGCCGGAGTTGAACCGACGACCTGCCGCTTAGGAGGCGGCCGCTCTATCCACTGAGCTACCGGGGCCCGGGCCGAATTGTAGGCCCCTCTGCCAGTGCGCCGCGAGGGCTGCGCGGGCAGCCCTAAATCGACTATCGGTGGTTCGGTTCCGCTCCTAAGTCCATGGTCCTATGCGGCTTCGCCGGATAGTGCAATACACTCCGTCCAGCGGCGGCCGCGACACCTTGCAATGACTCGCCTGCAAGGCAGGAAGTGAAGCTGGGACAGTTCTTTCTCGAGCACGACAATCAACTGGTCGGAGTTCCGCAGTAACGCCAAGTCTGGCGACAGTCAAACTGGAGCGAACAAACGCATGAAAACGCGACTGATGTCGATTCTGCTTGTTGCGGGTTGCACGGTGATGTTCACGTGCGTCGCAGACCAGATTCCCACGAAGGACGGCGTTGCGGGCACTTCCAAGCCTCAATACTCACCCTACGCTGGGCGTAATTTCCCTACCCGTGTCCTATGGGGCGACACGCACCTGCACACCGCCGTCTCCGTGGATGCGGGCACCATGTGCATCGTCGAGCAGGAAGACGCGTTTCGCTTTGCGCGCGGCGAAGAGATCACGACGACGCACGGACAGCGCGCGAAGCTCGGCCGGCCCCTTGATTTCCTTGTGCTGACCGACCATGCGGAAATGTACGGTCTGATGCCCCAGCTGAAGAAGGGCGACCCGGAGATTCTGTCCCAGGTAAAGGGCAGGCAATGGTACGACGCCCTTAAATCGGGAGACGACAAGACGATATTCGCCACTGCGATGGAAATCGTGGGTTCACTGTCGAAGAAAGATCCGCCGATCAAGGCTGACCGGATCGTGAAAGCGGCCTGGCAGAAATACACAGCTCTCGCCGACCAATACAACGAACCCGGCCGTTTCACCGCGCTGATCGGCTATGAGTACACGACCATGGGGGGCAACAATCTTCATCGAAACGTCGTCTTCCGTGGTGATGCGAGTGTGGCGAATCAGACGGTGCCCTATTCGCAATTTGACAGTCAGAATCCGGAAGATCTCTGGCGGGCGCTCGACGCATTTCAGGAGCGTTCCGGGGCGGAGGTACTCGCCATTCCCCACAATGGCAATCTGAGCAATGGCCGGATGTTTTCGGTCAACAAGTTCGACGGCAGCACACCCTACGATCGGGAACTGGCCGAGCTGCGCGCGCGCATGGAGCCGATTGCCGAAGTAACCCAGATCAAGGGCGACGGCGAGGCTCACCCCGTACTCTCGCCCAACGACGAGTTCGCCAACCTGGACATTTGGGACAAGTCGAATCTGAACGGTACTGAGGCGAAGAAGCCCGAGATGTTTCAGGCCGAGTATGCCCGCGAAGCGCTCAAGGCCGGCCTTGCGCTCGAGAAGCAGCTGGGAGTGAATCCATTCAAGTTCGGCATGATTGGCAGTACAGATGCGCATACGGCGATGGCGGCGGTGGAAGAGGACAACTTCTTTGGCAAGCACTCCGGCGTCGAGCCCGAGCCACATCGCTGGGAACACGTGGTCATCGAAGCGCCCGATCCGAAATTCACCATTTACGGCTGGCAAATGGCCGCCGGGGGCTACGCGGCAGTCTGGGCGTCTGAGAATACGCGCGAGGCGATATTTGATGCGATGAAACGCAAGGAAACCTACGCCACCACCGGCTCGCGCATGACGGTGCGGTTCTTTGGCGGCTGGAATTTCACCGCCGAGGATGCATTGAGTCGATTGCCCGGAACTGTTGGCTACGAAAAGGGTGTGCCGATGGGCGCCGATCTCCGGAAAGCCTCGGCTGACAAGAAACCAAGCTTCCTGGTGGCAGCCATGAAGGACCCGTTCAGCGGCAACCTGGACCGGATTCAGATCATTAAGGGCTGGCTGGACGCAAGCGGCCAGACCGAGGAAAAAGTCTACGACGTTGTCTGGAGCGGCGATCGCAAGCCGCGGGCGGATGGAAAACTCCCCTCGGTCGGCAATACCGTGGACGTGAAGAACGCGATCTGGAAAAACACCATTGGCGCGCCCGAACTCGTCGCGACCTGGACCGACCCGGACTTCAATGCCAAGGAGCCTGCCTACTATTACGCGCGCGTCATAGAGATTCCGACGCCGCGTTGGACGGCGTATGAGGCCAAGCGTTTCGGAGTGACAATGTCCAAGGACGTGCCGATGACCACGACTGAGCGCGCTTACACGTCACCCATCTGGTATACGCCTTGATTGAGTGAGGCACTCCTTCAATTGCGGCGGCCCGAATTGAACCGCTGCACTTAGATAGGCGGGGTCCACACTTCCTTGCTACGGGGGCGGGCCGCAAAATACTACCCGAGGACCGGCCTCGAAGGCCGGTCCAGGGGCAATCAAACTTCGGATGAGCGGGTCAGGCCGCCTGCGCGGGAACCGAGACCGGAATCGGCCTTGGTTCAGCCATGGACTGATCGACGGCGACGGCAGCCTGCTCGACTTTCGCGGCGGTCGCGCTGACGAATTCGTTGGCCGCCTTCTCCACCTTGCGGGTCGCGGCGCGAACGTTCTTCGCGGTGCCGCGAATCGCAGAGCGCGCTTCACGCTTGGCGACCTTGACATTCCTGCGCGCCGAGCGCGCTGCCTTCCGCACAGTTTTCTTCGCCTGACGGCTGGCCTTGCGGACGGCCGATTTGGCCTTCACCCGTACACTGGTTCTGCGTACGGCGCGGCGCGCCTTGACCGCCCGCTTGGTGCGCGCAACTTTCCGACGGACCTGGCGGCGCTTGCTCTTGGTCGAGCGGCGTCGCGCGGACTTCGCTGATTTCTTTCTCGCTGCCATGTGATATCTCCAGAATTTGCCCGGCCCTTCAAGCTAGGCCCGCGGCGGCGCAGTGTCAACGAAAGAAAGGAGACAAATGGTGGAGCGGAAGGGGATCGAACCCTCGACCTCTGCATTGCGAACGCAGCGCTCTCCCAGCTGAGCTACCGCCCCACGAACGAGGGGCGGGATTGTAATGAGGCGTCGCCGGGGCAGCAAGCTGGAAACCCTTTGGCAAGCGACGCCTGGCCCCGCGTTCGTGTAACTTTGCCGGCCGATGAAGATCCGAAATGCCACGCAGGAGGACTTGCCGTTCATTGCAGCGGCCAATGCGGCCCTGGCGACGGAAACCGAGGGACAGACCCTGGATCCTGAGCTCCTGCGGCCCGGCATTCAGGCCGTGCTGGACGATCCCAGTCTCGCGCGCTATTACCTGGCGGAGATCGAAGGCAAGGTCGTCGGCCAGTTGATGACCACATTCGAATGGAGCGACTGGCGAAACGGGCTGTTCCTGTGGATCCAGTCGGTTTACGTGCTGCCCGAGCATCGCGGCGACGGTGTGTTCCGCGCCCTCTTCGGCCACCTGGCCGAGCTGGCGCGTGTCGATCCGCGAATCTGCGGCATCCGTCTCTATGTCGACCGGAGCAACGACCGCGCCCAGGAGGTCTACGCCCGGCTCGGCATGCACCGCTCGAACTATGGCGTCATGGAGACCGTCTACCGCGGCCCGGAATCGCACGAGGAGGCCTAGCCATGCTGAAGAATGGCGACAAAGCCCCGGAATTCACATTGCCAGACCAGGACGGCCACGACCGGCGCCTTTCGGACCTCATCGCGGGCAAGCCCCTGATCCTCTACTTCTATCCGGCGGACTTCACGCCGGGCTGCACGAAGGAAGCCTGCGATCTTCGCGACCTGCATACGAAGATCCTTGCGTCTGGACTGCGTGTGGTCGGCGTGAGCCCGCAATCGCCCGAGAGCCACCGCAGGTTCCGCGACGAGCACTCATTGCCCTTCACGCTGTTGTCCGACGAGAAAAAAGTGGCCATCCAGGCCTTCGGCGTCGACGGGCCTCTGGGGATCGGCGTCCGGCGCGCCACCTTCCTGATCGACGGCAGGCAGCAAATCGTGGATGCGGTGCTTGCGGATCTCCGGATCGGCCGGCACCAGGAATTCGTGGAGCGGGCGATCGCGGCTAGGGAAGGTCGAAGCGCGTAACGGCCGCGTGGCTGAAGCGGGGCACCGCAACCGTGTAGACGATGCCGTACTCGGACTCCGACATCGGTCCGACCTCGACGCCGCCCAGCTCCTTCACGATCTCAGGCACGGTGTCCGAATGGCCGACGATGAGCACCCGGCCGCCGCGATTTTCGGAGATCGCTCGCTTGGCAGCCGCCTCGGGTTCGGCGGACGGCACCACAATGACCGGAATCCCAAGGCGATTCGCCAGCGGCTGGACCGTGTCCTGCGTGCGGCGAAATTCGCTGACGATGATGGCGTCGAGCCCCTGCCCTTTCGGCGCCCGGCCGAAGAACTGGGCCAGCTCCAGCGCGCGCGCCTCGCCGGCCGGGGCCAGCGGCGGATCCTTGTCGTCAGGGTTGGACGTCACCTTTTCGCCGTGACGCATGACGAAGACGGTGGTCGTTGACGCCGCCGTGACCAGCCAGAAGCCGAGCACGATCACGAGGATACCGGCGAGCGCCGCGAGCCACACGGGGGCCAGCAGGGGCCGGCGTCGCAGGCTCGCGTATTCTTTGCGCATGCGGGGAATGATAGCGCGGCCATGGGTCCTCCTGCTCGCGGCGGGCGACTCCCGACGCTTTGGCAGCCCGAAGCAGCTTGCGCGAATCGGCGGCGAATCCCTGCTCCGGCGCATGGCGCGCGTCGCGATCGCGGTCGCGCCGGGCAGATGCATGGTCGTTCTCGGTGCGCGGGCTGCTCGCCTGCGGCCGGAGTTGCGTGACCTGCCCGTCGCGATCGTCGTCAATCGCCGATGGCGGACAGGCCTTTCCGGATCGATCGCCGCGGGTATCGACGCACTGCCCGCGAGCGCGCGCGCGGCGCTGATCCTGTTGCTTGACCAGGCCGCGATCGGCCCGGCAGAACTCGAGCTGCTGATTGCCGCGTGGCGGCAGTCGCCGCGCTCGATCGTGGCTGCCTGCGCCGGCGGCGTGCTGGGTCCGCCGGCCATCCTGCCCCGGCATCTGTTTCGGGAACTTCGGCGCCTGCGCGGTGACCAGGGAGCGCGAGACTTGCTGCGCGATCCTTCGCGCCGCGCGATTGCCTTCGAGATCCCGGGCGCCGCAGCCGACATAGACCGCCCGGCCAACCTCGCCCGACTCAAGGGAGGGAGAGTTCGCGCCCGAAT
>DAIRVV010000038.1:0-15032 GCA_036802645.1 Steroidobacteraceae bacterium | reverse complement strand
GCACCTGCGCTGATGTTGCCGGCAGTCGGCCAGGGCATCGTCGGGATCGAATGCCTGGATGCGCGCGAGGACATCCTTGAGCTTGTCCGACCACTGCAGCACGAACCGACGCGCAGCATCCTGGAGGCGGAGCGCGCCTTCGCCGCAGGACTCGGCGCGAGCTGCCAGTCGCCGATCGCAGGTCATGCAACTCTTTCGGACGGGGTCCTGCATCTCGCCGGTCTCGTGGGTTCCACGGACGGGCAAACGATCCTCACCGACGACATCTCCGGCGCCGTTGCCGAAGCGAAGGCGCTCGGCGGCGAGCTCGCGAGCCGCCTGCTCGCCAGGGGCGCCGCGAAATTTCTATGACGCGACTGACCGGCATCGGGGTCCTCGTGACGCGACCAGAGCACCAGGCACATCACCTCTGCCAGCTCATCGAGGCCGAAGGCGGCGCCGCAGTCAGGTATCCCGCACTCGCGATCAGGCCGCGGCCGGATCGCGCGGCCGTGCGCGCCGCGATCGGGCCGGCCGATCGCTATGACCTCGTCATCTTCGTCAGCGCCAACGCCGTGCGTTACGGCGCCGATTTTCTCGACCAGCGCCGGGACGTTCCCGTGGCAGCCGTCGGCCAGGCGACAGCCGCGGCGCTCAATTCGGCAGGTTATCGCGTGTCACTGATGCCCCCGGAAGGCGCGGACAGCGAATCACTGCTCGCGATGCGGGAGCTCGCCCACATGACCGGACAGCGCGTCCTGATCGTGCGCGGTTCCGGCGGGCGCGAGCTGCTGGCGGAAGTGCTGACCGCGCGCGGCGCACAGGTGCAATATGCCGAAGTGTACACTCGCGAGCCCGCGCGGCCGTCCGCGGAGCTGCAGGCGGATGTCGAGCAGTTGTGGCGGCAGGGCGCCATCTCCGTTTACGCCGCGACCAGCGTCGAGCTGCTCGAGGCGCTCGTCGGAATCGTGACACTGCGCTGCCGGCAATTGATGGATTCGACGGCGCTCGTCACGGGTTCGCGGCGCGTGGCTGAGGCCGCCTCGCGCCTCGGGCTCGGCTCGCCGATCCTGATCGCCGATTCATCGGACGATGCAGCGCTCATCGGCGCGCTGATTCGCTGGAGAGGACAAGGAACGCCATGAAAGCAATCACATGCCTGCTGTCGACAGTGCTGATCTACACGCTCGTCGCGCCGGCCAGCGCCGGCCAGGCGGCAGCGCCGCTGGGACGACCGCGGATCGGGCTCGTACTGGCGGGCGGCGGGGCGAAAGGCGGCGCCCATGTCGGCGTGTTGAAAGTGCTCGAAGAAATGCGGGTGCCGGTCGACTGCATTGCGGGCACCAGCATGGGGGCCCTGATCGGCGCCGGATACGCCGCAGGGCTGCCGGCCGCGGAGCTCGAGACGTTCATCACCGGAATCGACTGGACCACCGTGGTCGGCGGCGCTGGTCGCCGGGCGCTGAAGCCCGTCGAGCAGAATCGCCTGGCGACCGAGGCGCAGTCGGATTTGAAGGTCGGGCTCAAGTCCGGTCGCATCGTCACGCCCGCCGGGCTCGTCGACACGAGCAGCATCGACGACCTGCTCAGGACCTATGTCGCACGGGCCCGGATGGTCGACGTGTTCGACGAGCTGCCGATACCGTTTCGGGCGGTGGCGACCGACATGGTCACCGCCAACATGGTGGTGCTGAAAGAGGGAGACCTCGCGACCGCAATGCGCGCCAGCATGGCGATTCCCGGCGCGTTTTCCCCCGTTCCCCTGAACGACATGGTTCTCTCGGACGGCGGCATGGTGCGGAACATTCCCGTCGACGTCGCCCGGGAGATGTGCGCCGACGTCGTCATCGTCGTCAACCTCGTCGAGTCGCCCATGTCGCCGGACAAACTGGCCCAGGCGACGGAACTGCTCTCGCGCAGCATGGCGATCGGAATCATCGCGAACGAGGAGATCCAGCTCGCGACCCTCGGCGACCGCGACGTCCGCATCGATGTGCCGATGGGCGACATTACGACTTCGGATTTCGAGCGTGTGCCGGAAACGATCCCGCTCGGGGAAGCGGCTGCACGCGCAATGACCGGCCCGCTCTCGGCGTATTCACTGCCTGCGGCCGAGTACACGGCCTGGCGTCAAAAGGTCACTGTCGGCGAGGATGCCGAACGCCACGTCGCCGAAATCCGCGTTGAGGGCCTCGACTGGGTCAACGAGGACTACCTGAGATCGGTATCGAATATCCAGGCTGGGGACACCGTGGGCATCGATGCCATATCCCAGGATGCGAGGCGGATGGCGGCTTTGGACGAACTCGAGTCGGTTTCATATCGCCTGGAAGGCGATGCCGCCGACACGACCCTAGTCTGGCTGCCGGCCGAGGCCTCGATCGGAAAGGACTATCTCAGCCCGAGCCTCGGCTTCTATACCGACGGCGGCGGCGACCTGAAGTTCCAGCTCGGCGTTCAGCACGTGCGCCGCTGGATGAATGATAACGGGGGGCAATGGCGCAACACCCTCGAAATCGGCTACGAGTCGTCACTCGCTTCCAGCTTCTACCAGCCCCTGGATGTCACACAGACTTATTTCGTCGAACCGGAATTGCTTGCCACCCGCAGCGTGGAAAACATCTTCCTCGACGGCGATCATGTGGCTACGGCGCGCTTCGTGGATCTCGGCGGACGCATCGATCTCGGCTGGAACGCGAATCGCGTGACTCAACTTCGAGCGGGTTACTGGGCCAGCCACCGACGAGCTTCGGTCCAGACAGGCCCGCCCGATCTCGCCGACGCCGATGACGTTGATGCCGGCTTTGAATTCCGCGCTCGCTACGATTCCCGCGATGCAGCGAGTTTCGCGACGGAAGGCATGTCGGCAGAGATCGATTACTTCCTGTCGGATAACAGTCTCGGCGCCGATCGCGACTGGCAGCGCATCGAGGCTGGAGCGCGCAAGGCCATCGCCTTCGGCAAGAACCTCATGTGGCTGAGCCTTGCCGGCGGGACAGAGCTCAGCGACGAGCTGCCTGGCGATCGAGCTTTTTCGCTGGGCGGGCCGCGAACGCTTGCCGGGTATCAGTACGACGAAATACGGGTCGACAGCTACTGGATCGCGGAGGGCAGCTTCCTCTGGCGGCTCAAGGATCTGGTCTCGATCAAAAGACAGGCGATTTATGGCGGTTTTGGCCTGTATGTGGCGGGTCTTTATGGCCGCATTGACGACGTTCCGGACGAGGAAATTTACGGCGCTTCCGCCTATCTGGCGGGTTCGACAGCGATCGGCACCATCAACCTCGGCGTCGGCTACGCCTCGCACAACTCCAGCATCTGGCTGTCGATCGGTCGTTCCGTTGGCAAGGGCTCGATACTGGACGACGGCCTGTTCAAGTAGCCGCTACACCGGCGCGTAGTCGAAGGAATCGAAATAAATGCGCTCCGGATCGGCGCCCTGCCGGGGCAGCGCGGTGCGAACGGCGTCGATCATCGCGGGCGGGCCGGCGGCATAGACATCGAAACTGGACAGGCTGGCGATGTGTTTCAACACGGCTTCGTGGACGAATTCGGTGAGCACGGGCGTGTAGTGAAACTGCGGGTGCCTGGAAGCGAGCTCCCTGAGCCAGGAATCGTCATACAGGTCCGCCTGCGTGCGCGCGCCCCAGTACAGGACCAGCTCCCGCCGCGATCCAGTTTCGAGAGCTTCGCGGATCATCGCCTTGAGCGGCGCATAACCCGTTCCACCGCCGATCATCAGCATCGGCCGCTCGCCGCCCCGCTGCACGAACTGGCCGAGCGGCCCCTCGATGCGCAAGAGGCTCCCCGCCTTCATCCCGCCGAACACCTTCTCGCTGAACTCCCCGCCCGGCGTGCGGCGCACGTGCAATTGCAGGAATGCTGCATCGTGCGGGGGATTGGCCAGTGAGAAGCTCCGCCGGCGCTCGCCCGGCAGCATGACGTCGACGTATTGTCCGGATCGCCAGGTGAATGGTTCGATAGCCGGCAAGCGCAGCCACAGGCCCATGACATCCGGGGCAAGGCGCTCCATTCGGTCCACGCGGGCTGGCAGTTCGCGGATCTCGACGTCGGTGACGCTCCGGATCTCGCGGATCTCGATGACGAGATCCTCCGTCGCGCGCGCCTGGCAGATGAGCGCATAGCCGTCAGCTTCCTCCGCTGCGTCGATGCCGATCGGACGCCCGTGCGGATAGGTCAGGCGACCGCGCAGCACGCGCACACGGCAGGTGCCGCAGGAACCGCCCTTGCAGCTATGAGGCAGGTTGAGATGCTGGCGCAGCGCCGCCGACAGGACCGGCTCGTCGCCGCGCGAGTCAAATTCCCGCCGTGACGGCAGCACCGTGACTTTCACGCGGTCATTATCGCCGCAAACAAAAAGGCCCCACATCTTTCGATGCGGGGCCTCGCGACAGGATCACGTCAGTATTCGAAGTGGTCAGAAGGCGCAGTTACCCGGCGCCGCGGCATCGTCACGGAACAGGCCGCCCACGGGCACGTCGAAGTACGTCGCCCACAGTTCGAGATTTTCCGACGCGCTCTCGTTGAACGCGATATGGACGTGTCCCTGGCCGCTGTCGATGAAGGATTGCCCTGCGGTATAGGTGCGCGGGGCGCAAGTCGGATCGTCCCCGTCGTAGAAAGTCATCGTGCCGGACGTGATCAGGACGACCACCGGACCCGGATGGCTGTGCCAGCCCGTCTGGCCGCCCGGGCTGAGTATGATCTGCTGCACGACCGTCTCGCGCGCCCGCTGGACATGCACTGCTTCGAAGTCGTTGGGCCCCAGCCTGGTCTTGAACTTGAGAGTCACCGGATTCGTAAAGCTCGCCCGGGCGAAGACGGGTCCAGCCAGGACGCCGGAACTCGGCGTCGCGACTGCCGTGACCGCGAGCGTGGCGCCCGCGACAACCGCCGCCACCGCGTACGTCAAATGTCGATTTCGCATGTCAATTCCCCTTGTGTGTGGATTTCCAGAGGCCGCAGTGTCCCGGTGTTGGCCGTGCCCGTCCCGATCGAACCTTGATATCCACCTGATATTCTTCTCCCAATGCGTTTAGACCCGGGTATCTCGACCCGAAGGTCATGGACGTGCTGCTCGTCTGAGCGCGTAGCCGTCAGGTTCCTCTGCATCGCCGCAAACAAAAAGGCCCCACATCTTTCGATGCGGGGCCTTCAGGTCAGACGCTATTTTTAGTTGGAGATGGGCAGCAAAGCGTGATCGTAGACATATTCGGCCGACTGCTCGCCCCCTTTCCGTCCTTCGATGTCGGCGAAGCGGAAATGAATGCCTTGCCAGACACGAACACTCACCAGCTGCGCCATGACGGCCGAGAAGCTTCCGTAGGTCCGCGTCTTCTTGATGGCGTTCGGATTGGCGGTCGTAATTTCGATGCTCATGTTGTTCTTGCCGAAAAAGAGCGCAGCCGCCCGCATCATCCCGGCTGTGACGCTGTTAGCGCCAGACTGATAATCCGGATAGGGCGGATTGTTGGTGAAGGGCAGCCAGGCGGGATCACCGGCCGTATCCGGGTTTCCGTCCAATTCTCCTTCCTGGATGGCCGTGCTGGGACGCCAGACCCGGTATAGCTTCTTGCTGTCCCAGGATGTGATGAGCGCGTCCGCCCCGGCGAGATTCGCAAGCGCATACAGCCGCGCGCGATCACCGATCCTCGGCACATGTTTCGCGGCGAGTGCCCGCAGTGCCCGGTTGTGCTGCACCCCGAAGTTGTCGAGCCAGAACCAGGCGATGTCCGTCTGTTCGGCAGTGCGCGTACTGCCGGTCAGTGCACCCTTGGCCTTGACCTCGTTGTAGTCGGCTGTGTAACGAGCGCTCGTCAGATCCGGCGGCGGCGGGGACCGAAACCGGGCCGGGCCGGTCAGCACAAAAGGATGAAAGTCGCCCAGCCACGGAAACGCGAATGGCGCCGGTGGCGGCAGCGGCGGCACCCCGAGGTGATTCTGTGTCGCACGCCATTTGCCGACGACGTTTTCGCCGAAATCCGGTAGCGGCGGCAGGTACGGGTTCAGGCGTCGTAGTGTCTTGATCTTGTCTGCGACTGCCTGCCCCACGGCGAGACCAGGGTCACCGGTCAGTCCGGCGTTGGCCAAGTACGTGGCGTAGGTCGCATCCAGGGTCGCGGCCTGTTCAGGATAGAAACCCACGAGGACTCCGTACGCAGCAGCGACGGCCGCCGCCACCTTCGAGCCGGCCACGGGACTGATTTGAGCGTAGTAAACCTCGAATCGTCCCTCGTACGACTGCAATGCGTCGTGCATTGCCACCTGAGTCAGCGCCATGTCGGTCTGGCCGATCGCCCCAGGCCGGCCGACGCCGGTAGCCGCTGCGGCGATCTCATTCCAGTCACTTACGGCATCCGCCGCCACGGGCCCTGCCAGCAGCCCAAGGACGGCGACGGTCGCCAGTCGATTGAGTATCTTCATGTTTGTCGCCCTCTATAATTTGTCTTAATTCAGTAACATTCGCCGTTTTTCTGGCGTTGGCGACTCTTCACTTTTGCTGCTCCCGCGTCCTGACCAAAGCCTGATATCGTGCTGATATAAATCTGATTCCGATGAATTCGCTCGACCAAGGCTTCCAGGTAGAAGAATTGCGGGTCGACCCGCAGAGCGGCGAAGTCACAGGACCCGCGGGCCGCGAGAAGCTGGACCGGAAGGTCATGGACGTGCTGCTGCACATGGCACGCCACGCGGGCCAGGTCGTATCGCGCGAGGACCTGCTCGCTGCGCTCTGGCCCGGCGCTGTCGTTTCCGACGATGCCCTCACCCGCTGCTTCTATGAGCTGCGACGTCACTTGAGCCGCGTCGGGGGCGACGACAGCTACCGGGCGCTCGTCGAGACCCACCCGAAGCGGGGCTATCGGCTTGCTGGAACCGTCGTGCCGCTGGCTCCCGCGACCGGCGACCAGCCGGTCGCGCCGAGAAAACGAAAACGCTTGCCGACCTGGGCGGTCGCGACCGGAGCGGCGGTGCTGCTCGCGATCATCGGCACCCTGATCTTTACCCAGTTTCTGCCCACCCAGCCCGTCGCCACCGTGACCGCGCCGAAGAACTCGATTGCGGTCCTGCCATTTGTCGACATGAGCGCCGAGAAAGACCAGGCATTCTTTTCCGACGGCGTGACCGAGGAAATCCTCAATCGCCTGTCGCAATCCGAAAATCTGACCGTGATCGCCCGCACGTCCTCGTTCGCCTTCAGGAACGAGCAGATTGACGTGCCCGAGATCGGGAAGCGGCTGAATGTTGCATACGTGCTGGAAGGCAGCGTGCGAAAGGCGGCAGATCGCGTCCGCATCACGGCGCAGCTCATCGATGTCGCCACCAATGCGCATGCCTGGTCCAAGACCTACGACCGGGCGATCGACGATCTCTTCGCCGTCCAGGACGAGATTGCCGAATCCGTTGCCATGGCTCTCCAGGTCACGCTCGCCGGCGGCCGGCAACTCGGGCGCGTGTCGGAAAACGTTGCGGCCTACGAACGCTTCCTGCAGGGGCAATTTTTCTACAATCGCCGTGCCCCCGGCGATATCGATCGCGCCGTCACCCATTACAAGGACGGCATCGCGCTGGACCCTGGATTCGCGCGTGCCTGGGCCTCTCTCGCGGCCGCATATGCGCTGCTCGCGGCCGATAATCCTGACCGGGAAACCACCTATCGCGAGCTTCAGGGCGAGGCCGCCCACAAAGCCGTCGAGCTGGACCCGCAGCTCTCGATCGCTCACTCCCGACTTTCGCAGTACTACTTCCGCGTCGGTCAAATGACCAAAGCCAGAGAACACCGCGACCGGGCAGAGGCGCTTGACCCGGACGACCTGATGGTCAATGCATCTGCCGGCACGCGGGCGATCTGGCGCGGCGATTTCGGCGAGGCTGTTGCCCGGTGGCGGCGAATCGTCCAGATGGACCCGCTCAATCCCACGGAACGGAAAAACCTCGCGAACATGCTGCTGATGAACGGACAGCTCGATGAAGCGCTGGCGGAAAACCGCAAGGTACTCGAAATTCATCCGGCTGCAGGATCAGAGGTCGAATGCGAAATTGCCCGCATACTGATCCTGCTCGGGCGATATGACGAATCGCAGTCGGTAGTCGCGCAAATGACGCCCGGCAAGGACCGGGATTATGTGCTCGCGCTTCAGTACGAGGCGCCGGGCAGGCAGGCGGAAGCAGATGCCGCATTGAAGCGGCTTACCTCGGAGGCGCGCGACACCAGGGACACAGTTCGTCTGGCCGACATCTACGCGTCCCGCGGCATGTTCGACGAAGCGTTTGCACTGCTGCAATCGACCCGCGAAGCACTCGATCAGGCCATGCCCCGGCGAGCCGGTCTCCAGTGGGACTTCCAGCAGGATATTCGCGTGTCGCCCTTTCTGAAAACGCTTCACGCCGATCCGCGCTGGTCCGCGGTGGCGGCGCTGCCGGCGGCCCAATCCTGATTCCTGGCGGGCGCTAGGGGATCAACAACGTGCTGCCAGTCGTCCGGCGCGCTTCGAGGTCGCGGTGCGCCACCGCCGCTTCGGCAAGCGGATAAGTCCGGCCGATGCGCACTTTCACTTTTCCGCTGCCCACGACTTCGAAGAGCTCCCGCGCACCGCGCGCGAGGTCGGCGGCCTTCGCCGTGTAGTGAAACAGCGTCGGCCGTGTGAGGAACAGCGAGCCGCGGCGCGTGAGCTCGAGCGGCGAAATGGGCGGCACGGCGCCGGAGGCATTGCCGTAGCTCACCATCAGCCCGCGCGGGGCCAGGCAATCGAGCGAAGCGAAGAAAGTGTCCTTGCCGACGCCGTCATACACGACGGGAACGCCCTTGTTCTTCGTTATCAGCCGGACGCGCTCGACGATGTTCTCGCGCGCGCTGACGATCACCTCGGCCGCGTCGTGATTGCGCACGAGCGCCGCCTTTTCGTCGCTGCCGACGACCGCGATCACTCTCGCGCCGAGAGCCACGGCCCATTGCAGGGCGATGAGCCCCACTCCGCCCGCCGCGGCGTGCAGGAGGATCGGCTCGCCGCTGCGCACGCGATGACAGCGTCGCAGCAGGAACCAGGCGGTAAGCCCCTTCAGCATCAGCGCCGCGGCATCCGGGTCCGGGACGGAATCGGGTAGCTTTACGACGCGCGCCGCGTCCATGACTCGCTCGTCGCAATACGCGCCCGGCTTGCTGTCGGCGTACGCGACCCGGTCGCCCTCGCGCAGGTTCCTGACACTGCGCCCCGCTTCCAGCACGACACCCGAAGCCTCACGCCCGATCCCGCTCGGAAGTGAAACCGGATAGAGCCCTGAGCGGTCATAGGTATCGATGAAATTGACGCCGATCGCGATCTGGCGGATGCGGACCTGGCGTGCGCCGACCGGTTCGCGATCGAGCGTCTCGAGACGCAGCACGTCCGGGCCGCCGTGCTCGTGAATGCGGATGGCCTGCGGCATGTTGGTACTATTCACGAATATCCACGGGGGCTCAAATGAGACGACTCTCGGCAACGCTTGCGGCATTCCTCGCCGTCTGTACCAGCGGTGCGCAGGACATCCCATTCGTGCCCGGCCAGGGCTCGGCCGAAAAATTGAGCGACTCCGAACGCGAGATCGCCCGACTCGCGATCGATGCGCTGGCGGCCGACCTGCAGATCGCGAAGGACGGGATCCAGGTCGACACGATTCGCGCTGTGGACTGGCCGGACAGCAGTGTCGGGTGCCCGAAACCGGGACGGGCGTATCTGCAGGTGATCACGCCAGGCCACAAGGTGACGCTCCGCGCAGACGGCCAGATCTATGTCGTCCACGAGGCGAATAACAGCGCGTTCGTCTGCGAGCAGACCAAGCCTTATGCAGGCATCAGTCCGAAGGGCGTTCTCGTGTTCGACAGACAGATGCTCGATGCGCGCAGGGATCTCGCCTCGCGGCTCGGTGTGCCGGAAACCGAGATCAAGCCGATGGCTGCCCAGGAGCAGACCTGGGACGACGCCGGGCTCGGCTGTCCCGAGCCGGGCAAGTCCTACCCGCCGGGCAAGGTCACGGGCTGGGTGCTGAAGCTCGGGCACGCGGCGCGCGAATTCACGTACCACACCGACTTGCACCGCACGATTCCCTGCCCGGCGATCAGCGGCGAGTAATACACGGGCAAGAAAAAGGCCGTCCGGTCGAAACCGGACGGCCTGATTTCGCCATCGCCTTCCGGCGTCAGGGCACGCAGGTGCCCGGCGGGAGTGCCGCGCACAGGTCGTCGTACCCCGCATCGCCGTCATTCGCAACGTTGATGCTGGTGACGTCGAGCGGCTCGGCGGCATTGTTGTGCGAGATCGCCCCGACCTGCTTCTCGGCCACGCCGGTCGGCAAGCCCAGCCAGTCGACTGTCACGGTGCCGCTGCCACCGGACGTAGCGCTCGCCGGTCCCGTCGCCGTCATGTTGCCCTCGTCCGCGTTCGGCGCCCAGTCGAATGTGAAGATCGAGGCCGGGTTGCCGCCATCGGTATTGAAGGCATGCACGAACAGGACATAGGCATCCGCATCCGTTGACGGGTCATCGACCTCCGGCAAGGCGACACTGACCGTCTCCTCCGACGTAAAGGTGAAGCTGACGTCCACCAGATCGCAAGGTGCCGCAGGATCCGGCGGGCAATAGAACAGGTACTGGTCGAGGTCGTGGGCACCATCGACGTAAGCGTCGTACATCGACCACTGGGCGTAAGTCGTCCCGGCCGGCAGCGGGGCGGCGAACGCAATCACCTCGCTGTCTCCGCCTCCCCCGAAGTCAAACAAATCGTCCAGGTCGTCCGGAATATCCGGAATGTAGCTCAGGAACGGTTCCGACAAGCCATGCACGCCCGGTGTGTACGAACCGGTATACCCGAAGGTCACGTCGAAAGACGTCGACCCTTCGGCGCCTTCCCCGCTGAGGCCTTCGGGCGCCCGAATCTGCCCGCTCGACCTCGCCGCGATCGGGCTGCGAACGACGTGGCCCTTGCCATCGCGGAAGGTGAGGCTGCCGAAGCGCCATTCATCCTTCGGCGCGCTCACGTTGGTGATCGTGACCTCGAAGGTCCTCGATGCGCCTTTTGCGAGATGGAACTGCTGCGGGCTGACCGTGACCTCGAAGCCCGCCGGCGCGATCGCCTGCGCCCGATAAGTACGGCCCGGTCCCACGTTGGTGACCGTGCGACGGATCGTCTTCGAACCGAAGACATCGCTCACGCCGATCGACGGCAGGTTGAGATTCGCCGGGTCGATCGATGTCCCGGACGACTCGAGGCCCGCGCAGAATTCCTCGCTGGCGAGCGGCGAAACGGTTCCGCAGCTCGCGGCGATGTAATCCATCAGGCCGGCGTCGTACACCAGGCCCGGATCGATCGCCTTGTTCGGACGGATGTAGCCTGCGCCGATGTCGAACGGATCCGCGGCAGTCGCGCCGTCCTCCTTGACGACATTCTGGCGCGCGGTCGTCATCAGCGCCGACTTGACCTGGCCCGGCGTCCAGTCCGGGTGCTTCTGGATCAGGAGCGCCGCGATGCCGGTCACGTGCGGCGTCGACATCGAGGTGCCGCCCAGGTACTGGAACAATTCGCCGGTGACACCGGCATTCGGCTCAGGCGTCATCCCCGCGAGGATCTGCACGCCCGGCGCGGTGACGTCCGGCTTGATCCAGTCCGGCACGGTCGGGAAGGGACCGCGCGAGGAGAAATCCGCCATCACGTTTCCGACGCGCTGCTCGTTGAGGAAGATGCCCTTCTGCATCGTCACGTTGACGGTCGCGCCGCCCGCGAGCGCGTCGCGAATCGCCAGGCCCGGCGCGCGGTCGATCATGACCCCCGGGATCGGGAACGTCAGATCGCCGCCCATGACCGTCTTGGGGTTCTCCACGCCGGGCGCGATCTCGTTGGTGAACACGAGCGCGGCGCCGGCGCCTGCGGCCACGGCATTCGTGAGCTTGTCGTCGAACAGGCAGGTACCGCGCTCGATCAGCACGATCTTGCCGCCGATTGCATTCGTAAGCGGCGTGCAGGCGTCGAGCGGGTTTGCCGCCACCACGTCGTCGGTGACGGTGCCGGTGAAAGCGAGCGGCTCCGTGGTGGCGCCTTCCAGAGAGGGATAGTCGCCCGCGATGGATGCGGGCGAATTGACGCGCGTCGCGTCGACGATGGCGCGGCCGTTGGTGGTCGAGGCGGCGACCGAAATGGCCCACGGCTCGCCGGCCGCCGTCGTTTCCGCGGCGGGGCCTTCGTTGCCGGCCGAGCGCGAAACCAGGACGCCGGCGTTGGTCGCGAACAGGAATGCCACGTCGGTCGGGTCGGTGTAGGCAAAGTCCGTGCCGATGGAATAGCTGATCAAGTCCACGCCGTCCGCGACCGCCGTATCGGTCGCCATGGCGGTATCGGAGAAGTAGCAGCCGCTGAAATCCGGATTGATCGCCGTCCAGCAGGCTTTATAGATCGCGAGATGTGCCTGGGGCGCCATGCCGCTGACCCCGGTGAGCGGCACGCCGAACAGCGAGGCGGTCGTGTGGCGGCCCGCGGCGGTCGACGCCGTGTGCGTGCCGTGGCCGTCGGAGTCGCGTGGTGACTCGAACTCGCCCGGCACGGCCAAAGTGTCAAAGGGCTCGCCAGCCAGGAAGCCGTCGAGGAAGTAGCGCGCGCCAATCAGCTTCCTGTTGCAGTCGCTGGCGGCCCAGCCCTCGCCTTCCTGGCAGATGCCCGCCCAGTGCGCCGGCGGCGCCGGAATGCCGGCGTCCTCGAAGCTCGGGTGTTCCTGCACGGCGCCGGTGTCGATCATGCCGATGATGACGCCCCGGCCGCGCAGATGGCGCTTGGCCCGCAGGCCGATGTCCGGGTTGTTGAGGCCGAGGAATGTCGGGGTGCTGTTGGTGTCGAGCCGCATCGGGCGGTCTTCCCAGACCTTCAGGACCGACTTGTCCTTGCGGAGCCTTGCGACTTCCGTCGGCGTGAGACGCGCTGCGAAACCGTTCATCGCATGGCGATAGCTGTAGATCTTGCGATCGCTGGCGCCGACTTTCGCAAGCACCGAGTCCTGCTTCGCACCGAGGTGGGCGGCGTACATCTGCGCCTGGCCCGAGCGCGCGTTGTAGCGCTCGCCGGCCGCGGGCGCCGACTTCGCAAAGCCCGCGACGCCGCCCGCGTAGGCGATGGCCGGCTGGTCCGCCAACTGCACCACGTAAACCCGGGTCTGGCGGCTCGCCACTTCCTGACCTGCCGCGATCCGCTGGAGCATCGATCGGTCGATCGACTGGGGCTTGCGAATGTTCTGGGACTGGGCCGGGGCACCGGCGATGACGGTCGCCGCGACGGCGGCCAAGAGCGCTAGCACTGAACGCATGATCGTTATCTCCCCTTGAATCAGTACATCACCCGCGCCCGCTTCCCGCGGGCCGCGTCTCGATGGGTGAATCGAAGAAAATGGCGCAAAACACCGGATAAACCGCGTCCTTGCTCACCGGCGAGTTCTGGCTACGGCGCTCGCTGTTGTGCTTCTACCGTTTCCTGGTTCCCCGCACATTGTTTACAAGAGAACCCCGCCATTTACAACCAGCGCACCGTCATTAACGTCAAATCCGCGAAGCTTCTTTGCATGGGTGAATGCACTGCAAAAGATAAAGCGAAGTGTCGCTCGCCTGACAGAGTCGCGCCGGCGGATCGCCCACAGTCCTACACGTGGACACACCAGAAACAGAATCCATTCAACTCCTTCAGTCCGGTTTCCGGATCCAGGCGCTGCCCGTGCGGCCCGTTCCTTCACCCGGTGTCGAACGTCACCGCCCCTGGGCGATTGTGTTTGTCGTCTTCGCCGCGTTCGCGATGATCGCCATCGCAGGCCAATAACATCAGGTGCTCGGCCGGACGTTGGCGTTCAGGCGAAACAGGTTGGTCGGGTCGTAGCGAGTCTTGAGAGCGGCCAGCCGGTCGTAGTTACCGCCATAAGCGTCCCGGACCCGATCGGTCGCCATCTCCGACAGATTCGTGTTCGCGTAAAAACCCTTGGTATGCGCTTCGAGCGTGGGCCATTTTGCCTTGACCCATCCCACGTTGTCGGCGTCTTCGGCCGGATCATCGCTGCTCGTCTGAAGGATCACGCTGTACAGCGAGCGACGATGCCAGAACGCCGTGGCGTCGGACGCCACGCGCTCGACAGCGCCGCCCTTGGGCGGCATCGCAATGCGCGGCCGCGGGACCGTGGCGCTCGCGATCGTCTCGATCATCAAGTCGATCAGCCCGTCCTCGAGCCTGTCCACGAATCCCGACTTCGTGTAGTACCGGCCGCCGATGCGCGCGCGCTCGTCATCCTGCGTTTGCAGGGCTGTATAGCGCACCGGCTTCACCTCGTCCCGGATCGGCTTTCCGAGCCGACGATAGGGCGCGAGCGCGGCCTCGGCCTGCTCCGCCGGATCGGTACAGCAGACATCCAGGATCAGCACGCGCGCCCCGTCGGGCGCGACGGTCAGGATCGGCTCGATCCAGAGGCCGTCGGGTGCCCGCTCATATAGGTCCTCGAAGCCGCGCAGCGCCTGGCGCGCCTGTTCGAACGTAAAGACCAGGTGGCCACCCGTCGCCATGCCGTCGAACGGGTGCAGGCGATATTCGAACGACGTCACGACGCCGAAGTTTCCGCCACCTCCCCGTATTCCCCAGAACAGATCCGGGTTCTCGGTCTCGCTCGCCTCCTGCAGGCGGCCGTCCGCGGTCACGATGTCCACCGACGACAACTGGTCACAGGTCAGACCGAACCGTCGCGCCAGCCGGCCGAATCCGCCACCGAGCGTCAGCCCGCCGGCGCCCGTATGCGAGACCGTGCCCGTGGTCGTCACCAGGCCGAATGCCAGCGTCTCGCGATCGAGATCCCCGAGCAGCGCGCCGCCGCCCGCGCGCGCGAGTCGCCGCGCCGGGTCCACGCGGACGCTCCGCATCGCAGACAGGTCGATCATGAGACCGCCGTCGCAGACCGACTGGCCCGAGAGACTGTGACCGCCGCCGCGCACCGCGACGAGCAGCGCGTGCGTGCGCGCGAACTGCACCGAGCGCACCGGGTTGTTG
>DAIRVV010000037.1:0-15241 GCA_036802645.1 Steroidobacteraceae bacterium | reverse complement strand
CCTCAGGTAGATCGTTGCAATCGTAAATGGCAGCTCGGCGAGCGCGCGTGCCAGCAGGAACTTGCCGAAGGGGTATTTGACGAGGCCCAGTACATAACCCGGGATCTCCGATGGAAGGCCGAGCTGGAAGAGAAGGACGTACTTGAACGGCGCATCGGCGCGGATGCGCCGCTCGACGCGACGCAGGGCCCGATCTACCATCAGCCAGCGCACCACCGGCCGGCCGAAATATCGCGCGATGCCGTAGGCGACAGCGCCGCCGAGTGTCCAGCCAAGCCACAGCATCAGCATGGTGAGCGGCTCGCCCCAGGCGTACACCGCCACGGGAACCAGGATCGCGCTCGAAAAGAAGAAGAACATCGCGGATACAGCCGCCAGCAGCACGAACAGCAGCGCACCCAGTACGGGGTGGCGGACGATCAGCCCCTTGCTCGCGTCCAGCACCTCGAGCAGGGCCACGTGCAGGTCGGCCGATGCGGTGATCGCGGCGAGCGCCATGCACAGCAAGGCGAGAAATGCGGCCCGGCGCCAGACCACCGCGTGCTGTGTGAAAGTTTCCGCGACGCGCACTCGCGACTCCTCCGCTCGTAGCCACACTCTAGCGCGTGGGACTATAGTGATTGCCGACTTTGGGACCGGGAGCAATCGATGAAGCGATGCCCGTCACGAGTCAGCAGCCGATGGCTGGCGCAGCTCCTGCTGCTCGCCGGGTTCATGCCACTGTGTGCCGCGACCGACGAAGCGCGCTGGGCCGCGGCGCGAATGACATTGCTGGCCGAGATCCAGCGTGATGCGACGGCGACCGCCGACAGCATCGGCCGCGCGCGTTTCAGCGCGCGCGTGATCGCCGCGATGGACGCGGTGCCCCGGCACCGGTTCGTGCCGGCGAGCCAGGCCCGCAGTGCCTACGCCAATCGCCCGCTGCCGATCGGTCATGGCCAGACGATATCGCAGCCGTACATCGTGGCCCTGATGACCGAGTTGCTTGCGCCGGAACCCGGCGACACGATGCTCGAGGTCGGCACCGGCTCCGGCTACCAGGCCGCGGTGCTCGCCGAGCTGGTTGCGCGCGTGAAGACGATCGAGATCGTCGAGCCGCTTGCGAAGTCTGCCACCGAACGTCTCCGCCAGCTCGGCTACCGCAATGTCGAGGTCAGGCTCGGCGACGGCTATCACGGCTGGCCGGAACACGCGCCCTATGACGGCATCATCGTCACCGCGGCCGCGGACGCGATCCCGCCGCCGCTCATCCGGCAGCTCAAGCCGGGCGGCCGCATGGTCATTCCGGTCGGCGCGCCGTTCTTCGCGCAGGACCTGATCCTGCTCGAGAAGGACGCGAAGGGAAAAGTGTCGACGAGGAGCGTGCTGCCGGTCGCCTTCGTGCCGCTCACCGGCGATCGCTGATGGGGCGCCGCGAGCATGCGTTGCTCGCCGCGTCCGTGGGGCTGCTGGCCGGGGCCGCGCTGGCATACCAGGTGCTGCTGTTCCGCCTGCTTGCCGTTGTCCAGTGGCACACATTCGTCGCGACGATCGTCAGCCTCGCGCTGCTGGGGCATGGCGCGGCAGGCACGGCGCTCGCGCTCGCAGGCAAACGGCTCCTGCCGAGATTTCACTCATTCTATGCGGGCTCGGCGGCACTCTTCGCCATCTGCGCGCCTGTGTGCTGGGCGCTGGCTCAGCGATTGCCGTTCAACGGGCTCGAGCTCGTGTGGAATCCGCTGCAACTCGCCTGGCTTGCGGGCCTCTTCCTGCTGCTGTCATTGCCATTCTTCTTCGCCGCATGCTGCTTCGGGCTCGCATTCATGCGCGCGCGCGAGCGGATCGGCGTGCTGTATGGCGCGGACCTGATCGGCGCGGGTCTCGGCGCGGGAATTGCGACCGGCCTCCTGTTCGAGCTCCCGGTGGAAACGGCTCTTCAGGGTGCCGCCATCGCGGGCGCAGTCGCCGCCGCGCTTCCGTCCGCACCGCGAATGACGCGCTTCGCGTTGCCGGCGGTGGCGTTGATCGCGATCCTGCTCCTGCCGCGGCCGTGGCTCGCGCCGGAGATCACCGAGTTCAAGGGATTGTCGCGCGCTCTCTCCGTCATCGGTGCCGAGATCGAGGCGGAGTACTCGAGTCCCTACGGCCTTCTCACTGCGGTCCGCAACGAGAGGGTCCCGTTCCGGCACGCACCGGGCCGCAGCCTCGCCGCGACCTCGGAAATCCCGGCGCAGCTCGCCGTCTTCTCGGATGGCGATGCGATGACCGCGTTGACCGCGTGGGACGGGCGTCGTGAGTCGCTGTCCTGGCTCGGCGAAACGACATCGGCCCTGCCTTACCAGCTTCTCGCGCGCCCGCGGGTCCTGGTGCTGGGCGCAGGCGGCGGCGCGGAGGTGTTGCAGGCGATCTATCACGGTGCGCGGGAAGTGCAGGCGGTCGAGCTCAACCCGGACATGCTCAAGCTGCTGCGCGCATCACTCCGCGATCCGCGGGTGCACTTCCACCAGGGCGATGCGCGCGGATTCGTCCGCAGCGGCGATGGCCGGTACGACCTCATCCAGGTCGCGCCGCTCGATTCCTATGGCGGCTCGGGCGCGGGCGTGCAGGCGATGGCGGAAAGCCATGTCTATACGGTGGAGGCGATCGCCGACTACACCGCGCGGCTCGCGCCCGGCGGCCTGCTCGCATTGACGCGCTGGGTCAAGGAGCCGCCACGCGAGGGGCCCAAGCTCTTCGCCACTGCGGTTGCGGCGCTGCGCGCGCTCGGGACCGATCCGGGCGAACGCCTGGCCGTGATCCGCGGCTGGCAGACGAGCACGCTGCTGATCAGGAATGGCGTCCTGTCAGCCGCAGACATCGACCGCCTGCGGGCATTCTGCGAGACGCGCGGCTTCGACCCGGTCTGGTTCCCGGGAATCGGTCGTGATGAGGTGAATCGCAACCATCGCGTGCAGCGAGCATGGCAGCATGAAGCGGCGGTCGCGCTTCTCGGCGGCGAGGCGGAACGGTTCCTCGCGGATTACAAGTTTCACATCGAGCCGGCGACGGACGACCGCCCGTACTTCTTTCACTTCTTCCGTTGGGCGCTTCTGCCGGAGCTGATCGCGCTGCGTGGCCAGGGCGGGCTGACGCTGCTCGACACGGGCTACCTGGTTCTGGCCGGGACGCTCGCGCTCGCCGCGCCACTGTCGCTCGTCCTGGTCCTGGCTCCGCTCGCCGCGCTCGGCCGGCGTCCCGGCAACAGGTCGCGCCTGCGGCCCGGCGTCTACTTCCTGTGCCTGGGCGTCGCGTTCCTGTTCGTCGAGATCGCCTGCATGCAGCGCTATGGGCTGTTCGTCGGGCAGCCATTGTTCGCCGCGGTGGCGGTGCTTTCGGGTTTCCTGGTATTCGCCGGGGCAGGGAGCCTCCTGGCCTCGCGCCTGCGCCAGCACGCGCGGGCGTTGCGCTACGTCGGTGGCGGCATCGTGCTCATGCTGCTGCTGCAGGTCGCGGTGCTGCCGCCGCCACCCGGCATCGTCGAATCAATGACTGCGCGCGTGATCGTGACACTCGCGCTGACAGCGCCGCTCGCCTTTCTCATGGGCATGCCGTTTCCGCTCGGGCTTTCGCGGCTCGCGGCCGAGTCTGCCGCGTTCATTCCCTGGGCGTGGGGCATCAATGGCTGCGCCTCGGTGCTGTCGGCGCTGCTGGCTGGTCTCCTGGCGGTGCATTTCGGTTTTGGAGCGGTGTTGATGATGGCAGCCGGGCTGTACGCCGTTGCGGTGCTGGCCTGGCAGGTGCGAGACGCAGGCTAATCGCGCCAACGCTGGTGCAATCGGTCTTGAAGGAACACCCGCTTGCGGGCGGATACTTGCGATTGCGCCAGCGCAGGTGCAGTCTGACGCCGTGAAGCTGCTCCGTGTCCTGTTCGCGTTGGCTCTGATGTTGAACGGCACAGCATTGCCGCCTGCCGCGGCGGGCGTTATGCCGGATGCCCCTGCACACGCCGGAAACCACGGTCCGGAACACCTGCCGGACCCGGCTCCTGCCCAGAATCCCGCCGATTCGCCGGGCGGCGACTGCTGTGATGGGATGGGCTGCGACTGCGGTTGTACCGCCTCGCAGGCGATGACTGTCCCCGTCGCGGCCCTGCGCGGTATCTGGCACGTCGACGCACCCGCTCCAGCATTCGTCGACCGCTCCATTGCTTCCGCTCCGTTCACGGCGCCATTCCGACCCCCGGCCTGAGGGCCACCTCCGATAGACGATATCGCCGTCGCAGGTGAGCCCTGCGACTTGTTCGTGCCTTTGGGGCTCAGCACGAGTCCCGGAACGAGGGTCGGAACGGATGATGACATTGACGAGAATGGCCGTCCTGTCGGCGGTTCTCGGCGTGGCGGGATGCTCCGTCGTGCCGATTGATGATGCGGCCGATGCCACCGTCGAACGCGTCGGCGCGCGCGCGGCCGCCGCGCCCGATTGGCCGCCGGAAGAAGGATCCCAGGAGGCTGCGCCGTCCATCGAGGACCCGTTGACTCTTCCAGGCGCGATCGCCACCGCTTTCGCGCGGAACGCGGACATCCGCCGTCAATACGCAAGGCTCGGCGTTGCCCATGCGGACCTGCAAGATGCGGCGCGGATCGCGAATCCGACTTTGTCGCTCGCGTGGCTGAGTCCGGGGGGCGGCGGACGGGACCAGACGACGCAGGGGATCACGGCGAGTTTTTCCGATCTGCTGCTGTTGCCGGCACGCCGCCGCCTTTCGGCGGCGCAGTTCCGGCGGGTCGAGCTTGCCGTCAGCTCCGCCCTCGTCGCGCTCGCGCGCGAAGTCGAGACCGCCTGGTATGCGGAGATCGGTGCAACGCAGGTTTCCACAATGCGGACCGCGGTGGCCGAAGCAGTCCGGCAGGAAGGCGAACTCGCGGAGCGCTTCTTCGCGGCCGGCAACATCACCCGTCTGCAGCTCGACCGGCAGAAAGCGGCCGCCGCCCGCGCGGAGGTCGATGCGCTGCGGGCGCAATCGGACGCGGCGGCGAGCCGCACACGACTCGCGAACCTGCTTGGCCTCCCCGAAGCCGGTGCGTGGCGCACGGTCGATCGACTGGCATTGCCGCCGGAGACGCCGCTTTCCGCGGAAGAACTTGCGGCGAGGGCCCGCTCGCAACGGCTTGACCTGGCATCCGTCCGCGAGGAAGTCGCGATGCTCGAAGACTCCGTGGGCGTCACGGGTCGCTGGCGACTGCTGGGCTCCGTGGATGCGGGATACGTGCGCGAACGTGAGACGGACGGCACGGACCTTCGCGGTCCGACGCTCTCTCTCGAGCTGCCGATCTTCGACCAGGGGCAGGGCGCGGTTGCGCGCGCGAAAGCGCGCTTGTTCGACGCCGAGGCGCGCGCCGACGCGCTCATGCTCAGCATCGAGAACGAAGTGACAGCCGGCGTGCGCCAGCTCGAGCTCGCGCGGGCGATCACCGAACGCTTTCGTCTCGAGTGGCTGCCGGCCGCCGCGTCGGCCGTAGAACGCCAGCAGGAACGGTTCAACTACATGCTGGTGGGTGCATTCGAACTCATACAGGCGAAGCGCGACCAGTATGACGCCTGGCAGGGTTACTTCGAATCGGTGCGCGACTACTGGATCGCCAGGACCGCGCTTCGTGCCGCAACCGGCGGTCTGCTGCCGGGCGACGAAAGCTCGCCGCCCCTGACGGCCGGTCCGGACGAAGTGACGCACGAACATCACGGAGATCCGCCATGAGCATGACGCGCCGCCACTGGTTTCGCTGGCTGGGCGCCGGGAGCCTGCTGCCGTTTGCGATGTTCGCCGAACGCGCCGGCTCCCAGGCGCACGAAGAGCACAAGAAGCCCGTGGACCGCGCCCGCGCGGCACCGGCGGTGGTCGGGCGCGGCTACACGCCAGTGCGCACGCTGAACGGCTGGACGCTCCCGTACCGTATGGTCGGCGGCGTGAAGGAGTTCCACCTCGTTGCCGAGGAGGTCGAGCACGAATTCGCGCCGGGCTCGCGCGCAAAATGCTGGGGCTACAACGGCACGACGCCCGGCCCGACCATCGAGGCCGTCGAAGGGGACCGCGTGCGAATCCTGGTGACCAACCGGTTGCCGGAGCACACGACTATCCACTGGCACGGCATCAAACTGCCGTCGGGCATGGATGGCGTCGGAGGCCTGTCGCAGCCGCATATCAAGCCCGGCGAGACCTACGCGTACGAGTTCACGCTGCGCCAGCACGGCACGCACATGTATCACCCGCACGCAGATGAGATGGTCCAGCTCGCGGTCGGCATGATGGGTCTGTTCATCATTCATCCGCGCGGTGGCGAGCCGGAGCGTGTCGACCGCGACTACGCTTTCCTGCTGCACAACTGGGCGCTGCACCCGGGCACCTATCGGCCGGACCCGGCGATCATGCAGGAGTTCGACCTCTGGACCTTCAACAGCAAGGTCTTCCCGGCCATCGACCCGATCGTCGCGCGGACGGGGGAGCGCGTGCGGATCCGGATCGGGAATCTGTCGATGTGGAATCACCCGATTCACATGCACGGCGTGCAATTTCACGTCACGGGCGGCGACGGCGGCCGCTGGCCACGATCGCTGTGGAGATCCGAAGGAACGGAGATTGTCGCCGTCGGTCAGACGCGCGATTTCGAGTTCGCCGCGGTGCCGGGCGACTGGGCACTGCACTGTCACATGTCGCATCACACGATGAATGCGATGGGGCACGAGCTGCCGAACCCGCTTGGGGTCAAGCAGCGCGATCTCGACGCGGCCCTACGCCGGATGCTGCCCGACTACATGTCGATGGGCGAGGCGGGCATGGCCGAGCACCAGGAGCACACCGACATGGGACACATGAAAGGCCCCGAGAACACATTGCCGATGATGGGCGGGGCCGGCCCCTTCGGCGCGCTCGAAATGGGCGGCATGTTCACCGTCGTGAAAGTGCGCGACGACCTGGCGCCCGGCGACTACCGCGATCCGGGCTGGTACGAAAACCCGCCGGGTACGCTCGCGCGCCGGGTGAGCGAGGACGCAGGCTTCGGATCTCCGGTTCGGTACGGGTCCATGAATCACGGATCCTGAGGAGCTTCGCATGAAGACGATCGTCTGGCTGCTCGGCGCGCTGCTGGTGCTTGGCGTCGCCAAAGCAGCATTCATCTGGTCAGGTATCTACAACATCGCCGCAGACGAGCCGCACTGGCGAGTCACCGAGCGCGCGATGGAGACGCTGCGCGATCGCTCGATCGCGGCGCGAGCGTCCGGTCTTGCGGTCCCCGACCTCGAGGACGAGTCAGCGATCCGCGTCGGTGCGGGCAATTACGACGCCATGTGTGTCGGCTGCCACCTCGAGCCGGGGCTCGAGTCGACGGAGGCGAGCAAGGGCCTGTATCCGGCTCCTCCGGACCTGACCGAAGAGCGCGTCGAAGATCCGGCGGCCGCTTTCTGGGTGATCAAGCACGGCATCAAGATGAGCGGAATGCCGGCCTGGGGAAAGAGCATAGAGGACGAGTACGTCTGGGGAATGGTCGCATTCCTCCGCCGACTTCCCGGACTTTCGCCGGACGAGTACCAGGTGCTGGTCGAGGCGAGCGGCGGCCACCAGCACGGCGGTGCCGAGAGCGCTGCAGTTGAGGAGGACGAGGGAACCGACGAGCACGCGGAAGGAGAAGCCGGTGAGCGGCATTCACATGAGCCTGAAGAGAGCTCCCGGGACGACGACCATTCCAAAGCACTGCCCCACCAACACTGATCTTCGAGGAATGAACATGAATCGCTTCCTGTTGTTTGCGATTACCCTCTCTTTCGCAGCCACGGCGGTGGCGAACGAGGCGAGCCCGAAAATCGACGTACCAGAGCCAGCCCAGGCAGCCGCAGCCTCGGTTGACCGCTTCTTCTCCGCTTTGTCGGCTGGCGACCTCGCGCAGGCCGGCGCCCTGCTCGATCCGCAGGTCGTGATCCTCGAAAGTGGCGGCGCCGAGCATTCAGCCGCCGAGTATCTCAGAGGTCACGCCAAGGGCGACGCCGATTTCCTGAAGGGGGCGCACCACGTTCTTTTGCGCCGCACCGCCCGGGCGGCCGGAGACCTCGTATGGGTCGCGAGCGAAAGCGACCTGCACGTCACGAAAGACGGCAAGCAGACGACGCTCGCAAGTACAGAAACCATGGTGCTTCGCCCCGGCGATGACGGATGGAAGATCGTCCACATTCATTGGTCGTCCCGGGCCCGGAAACCCGGCGAAGCGCATTGATCGCGAGCCAACACCCGATCGAGCGACGGTATGGCAGTGGATGGCTCATTTGGCGTGACCGAGCGCGGCGATGCCGAGAGCGGCGAGTTCAGCTTCTTCCTTGGCCGCGAATCGGATTGCGGCGGTTTCATATTCAGCGCCGATTACGTCGATCGCGAACAGTTGCTGGAGCTGCTCGACAAAACGCCGGTCAGTGCTGAGGTGCGCAAGCGAATTGGCGCCGACATCGCGCGGGACTTCGAACGCTGACTTCCGCAGGTGGCCGGACGTCCTGTGGTCATGGACGGGGCTCTTGCTCTGGCCGATGATTGCGGCAATGCCCTCAGGTTGCGCGGAGGCTGACATGCGACTTGGGATATCGACTGTATTGTCCGTCACCGTCCTGCTGCTTTCCGCCTGCGGCGAGCGCGCGCCCGAAGGGGCGATCCTCATTCGCGCGACTCAGGTTTATGTTGCGCCAGACGCGCCTGCGATCGACGACGCGGCCGTTCTGATCGCCGAAGGCCGGATTGCCGCAGTTGGACCGGCCGCAGATATTCCGGCGCGCGGCGCGACCAGCCTCAGCCAGTGCGACGGCGGCACGCTGGTTGCGGGCTTCCAGAACAGCCATGTGCATTTCATCGACGAGAAGTTTGCGGGCGCGAAGGACCGTCCTGCCGCGGAGCTCGCCGCGGCCATGGAAGCGATGCTGAATCGCTACGGGTTCACGACGGTACTCGACACGGCCTCGGATCTCGACAACACGGTGGCGCTGCGCGCCCGTGTCGAATCCGGCAAGGTCCCGGGCCCGCGCATCCTCACGGCGGGCGCCGGCCTCTATCCCAGGAACGGAATCCCGATTTACCTGCGCGACCTGCCGCCCGCGATCCTCGCGAATCTCGCGCAGCCGGCGAGCGTCGAAGAAGCGCTTGCGCACGTGCATGCGAACCTTGACGGCGGAGCGAATGCCACGAAACTTTTCCTCATGACGCCACAGGGCGGTGGCCGCTACGCCTTCATGCAACCCGATATCGCGCTGGCCGCGGCCGACGAGACGCACCGCCGCGGCCTGCCCGTGCTCGCGCATCCGACGGATACCGAAGGCGTCAAGCTCGCGATCGAAGCCGGCGTGGATGTCCTCGTGCACACCGCCATCGGCGATGGCAGGACGGTCTGGGAGCCGGCGCTCGTCGAGCAGCTCATCGCGAAGGAGATGGCCCTCGTGCCGACGCTGCAACTCTATCCCTACGAAATGAGGCGCGAGAAAATCGAACAGCGCGCCATCGACCTTGCGACGAGCGATGCCGTCGAACAACTCCGCGTCTTCTCGAAGGCCGGCGGCCAGGTGCTGTTCGGCACCGACGTCGGCTACATGACGGAATACGATCCCACCGCCGAATACCGGCTGATGGCCCGCGCTCTCACGCCGATGCAGATCCTCGCCTCGCTGACGACGGCGCCTGCCGCGCGGTGGAAGGAATCGGAGCAGCGTGGCCGCATCGCGGAAGGCATGGACGCGGATCTCGTCGTTCTCGAGGGCGATCCGGCAGCGGATGCCGCGAATTTCGCGAAGGTCCGTTGCACGATCCGCGGCGGGCGGCTCACCTACGCGCCGGGCGTCGCCGAATAGCCGGCCGCGGGGCGGGCTTGCGCACCCTCCTGCGGACTGGTACCTTGTAGTATAAAGGTACCTAGCACGAGAACGCCACCGGTGATGGGCTCAGACGTCAAGTTTCTCGCGATCCGCAAGGGTCTGCTGGAATTTCTCCTCCTGAAGATCATCTCGGCGGACAAGGTGTATGTCGCGGACATCCTCGAGCGCCTGGCGGGCACCGAGTTCGCGACGCAGGAAGGCACGCTCTACCCGCTTCTCAGCAGGATGCGGCGCGAGAGCCTGGTCGACTACGAATGGCAGGAATCCGGGGCGGGCCCGCCACGCAAGTACTACCGCCTCACCGCCAAAGGTCGCGCGCAGCTCGGCGAGCTCAACGACTACTGGCGCGAGATCAACCGCACGGTTCAGAAACTGGAACGGTAGAACCCATGAACAAAGTCACCACAGTCAATCTCAACGGCAGGGCCTACCAGGTCGAGGAACAGGCCTACGAGGCGCTGCGCGCTTATCTCGACGAGGCCGCACGGCTCCTGGCCGATGATCCGGATTGCAGGGAGATCATGGCGGATCTGGAGCAGGCGATCGGCGACAAGGGCTCGCGCTACCTCGGCTCAGGCAGGAACGTGCTGGGCGAGACGGAGATGAAGCGGATTCTCGGGGAAATGGGCCCGGTCGAAACCGGCGATCAGGGCGCGGGCGCTTCGCCGGCCGCCGGCGCGAGCACGGGTTCCGCAACCGATACCGGAGCTGCCGCTCCGCCGCGCGAGACCTCGGGTCCGAAACGCCTCTACCTGGTCAAGGAAAGCGAGATGATCGCGGGCGTCTGCAATGGACTCGCCGCCTACTTCGGCGTCGACCCGACGATCGTGCGACTGGTTTTCGTGGTGCTGCTGTTCCTGAGCGGCGGCCTCATCGCCATCGCCTACCTCGTGCTCATGTTCATCATCCCGGCGGCGAACACGCCGGAAGAGCGCGCGGCGGCGCGCGGGCTGCCCTTCAACGCACAGGAACTCGTCGAGCAGACCAAGCGCCACTACGCCGACCTGAAAGAGAGCCATCAGCGCTGGCGCGACAAGCGCAGGCGTGACAAGGAACGCGAGTTCTGGAGTCGCAAGGACCGGCAGGGCTACGAGCCGCCGCATCCCCGCCCTTTTGACCGGCCGCAACCCGGGTACGGCGCCCAGGTTGCGGCTGGCATCGTCTTGCCGTTGATCGGCGTGGTTTCCGCGGTGCTCACCGTGGCATTTCTCGTCGCGCTGGCCTCACTCCTGGCCACGGGCGAGATACTCGGCTGGCGCCCGCCGCTGGATGTCCCGGCCTGGGCCGCGATCTTCGTCCTGGTGGCCGCTTACGCGATGGTCGGCCTGCCCCTGCGCGCCGTGCGTCACGCCTCCTACGAGGCGCTCGGTCCGCGCCGCGGCTGGTTCGTGTTCTGGGACGGCGTGCTGTGGATCGCGCTCGTGATCCTCGCCTGGTGGATCGCCGCGCACCACGTGCCCGGGGTGAGCGAGTTCTTCCAGGACCTGTTCCACAACTGGCGCGACATCCCGTTCAACATCGCGAAAGCGGGCTAGCCGTTCAGAGGAATTGCCCGCCGATCCACCACGCGGCGGCCGCGATCAGCGCGGATGCCGGGATCGTGAGCACCCAGGCGGCGATGATGTTTCCGGCGACGCCCCAGCGCACGGCCCGCACGCGCTGAGCGCTGCCGACGCCGATGATCGATCCCGTGATCGTGTGAGTCGTGGAAACCGGAATTCCGAGGTTGGTTGCGAGGAAGAGCGAGATCGCGCCTCCGGTTTCCGCGGAGAAGCCGCCGATCGGCTTCAGCTTGGTGATTCGCTGACCCATCGTCTTGACGATTCGCCAGCCGCCGAAGAGTGTCCCGAGCGCGATCGCGACATAGCAGGAAATCACGACCCAGTTCGGGAGGTGCTCGGAAGTCGTGAGGCCGGCGGCGATCAGGAGCAGCCAGATGATGCCCATGGTCTTCTGCGCATCGTTGCTGCCGTGGCCAATGCTGTACATCGCGGACGACACGAGCTGGAGCCGCCGGAACCATCGGTCGGTCTGGCGCTGGGTGCGGCGCCTGCATATCCATGAAAGCGCGACGATGATGATTCCCGCTAGCAGCATCCCAAGCATCGGCGCGACGACGATGAAGGAAGCGGTCTTGATGATGCCGGGCGCGAGCAAGGGGCCCGTGCCCGCCTTTGCGATCGTCGCGCCCACCATGCCGCCGATCAGGGCGTGCGAAGAAGAGGATGGCAGCCCGTAGTACCAGGTGACGACATTCCAGCTGATCGCACCGATCAGCGCGCCGAAGATCACCTGGTTGTCGACGATCGACGGGTCGACGATTCCCTTGCCGACGGTCGTCGCGACTTTGAGCTCGAACAGCAAGATCGCGACGAAGTTGAAGAAGGCCGCCCAGATGACGGCCTGATAAGGCTTCAGCACGCCCGTCGAAACGACGGTCGCGATCGAGTTCGCGGCGTCGTGGAAGCCGTTCATGAAGTCGAAGGCAAGCGCCACGACGACGAGCATCACGATCGTGACGGTGACGGCGCCGGCGTCCAAGCGGGATCAGCCGTTCTCGAGCACGACGCCCTCGATCACGAGGGCGACGTCCTGGCACTTGTCGGTGGTCAGCTCGATGAGCTCGTAGACGGCCTTCAGCTTGATGAGCTGGCGAACGTCCTGCTCCTCCCGGAACAGACGGGAGATCGAGGAGCGCATGACGCGGTCGGCGTCGGACTCAAGGGCGTCGATCTCCTGGCAGATCTTGAGGATCGCGGGTCCATTGTCCATGGAAGAGAGCATCTTCACCGCGTCGTGCACCTTCCCGCAGGAGAGCTGCATCAGGTTTGCAAGGTGACGGACTTCCGCCGTGAGCTTGTGAACGTCATAGAGAGTCAGCGACTCGGCCGTGTCCTGCATCAGGTCGAGGATGTCGTCCATGCGCTGGATCAGCGTGTTTATCTGGTCGCGGTCGAACGGCGTCACGAAGGTGTTGTGCATCAGCTGGACAGTCTGGTGCGTTACCGCGTCGGCCTGGCGCTCGATGGACTGGATCTTTGCGACGTACTCGTCGCGCCGGCCGTTGTCGGAATAATCGCCGAGCATCTCGACGAGCGCCGCTGCGCCGTCGACGACGAGCGACGCATGCTGGTTGAAGAACGCGAAGAACCTGCGCTCCTGAGGCATGAGCATGGACAGAAGGCGCATCGCGGTCTCCCCCGGCACGCATTGTATGCACGGCCGCCGCCGGCTGCGGTATTGTTTCCCCATGAACACCACGAAATCCCTGGCAGCCGTATTCGCTGCGATCCTCATGTTGCTGGCGAGCGCTTCCGGCGCACAGACTGCGGATGACGCGGATGCGAAGCGCCTGATCGCGGAACTCGGCCTGCAGGAATCCGCTGTTGCGCTCAAGAGCCGCCCCGATTGGAAGCCGCCGCGGAAGGTCGTGGTGATGGGAGCGGATGCCGGGCGCATCGCCTGGATGCAGCCCGCCGCGCCCGGAGTGAAACTGGTCGGCACAGCGGATCGTGAGGCCGCCGTGCGCGAGGCTGCGGACGCGGACGCCGTGATCGGCGAGTGCATGCCGGAGGTCATCCAGGCCGGCCCGCGCATCCGCTGGGTCCAGCGGATGTATGCGGGCGTCGAGCGCTGCATCGCGATTCCGGCTTTCGCGGAGCGCGACATCGTGCTCACGAACATGCAGAAAGTCGCCGGTTCCGTGATGGCGGAGCACGTGCTCGCCTTCATGTTCGGCCTGACGCGCGGCCTCGCCGACTACGTTCCGGCCCAATCGAAAGGCGAATGGGCCGATGAGGCCGTGCCTGAGAGCCGCATGTGGGAAGTGAAGGGCCGCACGATGCTGGTCGTCGGCCTCGGCGGGATCGGCACCGAGGTCGCGAAGCGCGCCGCGGCGCTCGGCATGACCGTCATCGCGACGCGGAATTCGGGTACCGATGGCCCGCCGTTTGTCGCGGAGGTGGGACTGGCGGACCGGCTCCTGCCATTCGCCGGGCGCGCCGACGTGATTGTCAGCACGCTGCCGTTGACGCCGGAGACGAAGGGACTCATGAACAAGGCATTCTTCGATGCCGTCAAGCGCGGTGCGCTCTTCATCAACGTCGGGCGCGGCGGCACGGTGGTGACGGACGATCTGGTCGCGGCACTGAAGGACGGGCGCCTGGGCGGCGCGGGTCTCGACGTGACGGATCCCGAGCCGCTGCCACCCGGTCATGCGCTGTGGAGCGCGCCAAATGTGATCATCACGCCGCATGTCGCCGCCTCGCTCGAGGGCAACGAAGTCCCGCGCTGGATCCTGGCCCGCGAGAACCTGCGCCGGTACGCGTCGGGCGGAAAGCTGCTGTCGGAAGTGGATGTGAAGCGCGGGTACTGAGCCGTGTCGAACCGCACGCTGACACTCGACGACCGCAGTTACGAGTATCTGCTCGCGCATTCCCTCCGCGAAGCGCCCGCACTCGCGAAGTTGCGCGCCGAGACCGCCTCGCACCCGAAGGTGAACATGCAGATCGCGCCAGAGCAGGGACAGTTCATGCAGATGCTGGTTCGCCTTTCCGGGGCGCGCCGCGCGATCGAGGTCGGCGTCTTCACCGGCTACTCGAGCCTCGCCGTGATGCTCGCAATGCCGGCGGACGGACGACTCCTCGCACTCGATGTCAGCGACGAGTACACATCGGTCGCGCGCCGTCACTGGCAGGCCGCGGGCGTCGCGGATCGCATCGAGCTCGTGATCGCGCCGGCGAAGGACACCCTGGATGCGCGGATCGCCGCGGGCGAGGGCGGTCGCTACGATTTCGCCTTCATCGACGCCGACAAGACCGGCTACCTCGGCTACTACGAGCGCCTGTTGAAGCTCCTGCGACCGGGCGGGCTCATCGTCGTCGACAACACGCTCTGGGGCGGTGAAGTCGCGAACCCGCGGAATCGCGACGCCGACACGGTGGCGATCCGCGAATTCAACGACGTGCTGCACAAGGATCCGCGCATCGAGCTCGCGCTCCTGCCCGTCGGCGACGGCCTGACGCTCGCCCGGATCCGCGAAGCCGGTTGATTCCCGGTGGCCCCGCGCGGGTATGATCGGCGCATGAGCCTCCGCGACCACGTCGAGGCGATCCTGCCCGAATGGGAGCGCTGGTATCCCAGCCTTTTCGACGCCGCGGCAGATCTCGGCGTCATCCGGGCGCGCGTCTGCCCGCCGTCGCAGCTATTGCTTTCGCGCCGGCATTCCGCAATCCGTGACGAAGCGATCCGGGCGTTCCGCGAGCGCTGGAACGCGGTGGAGCCCGAAGGGAGCGACTAGCCGCCGTCCTGCCGGCGGGCGGCGATCACGCGCCAGTCATCGCCGTCGCGCGCGAGCCACGCTCCAAACGGCGACTCGGTAAAAGTC
>DAIRVV010000036.1:0-15344 GCA_036802645.1 Steroidobacteraceae bacterium | reverse complement strand
CGCTCGCAGACATCGCGGTCAACGACCCGCCCAAGTGGGGACCGCGGACGCTCGACCTCGACCTGTTGCTCCATGGCGAACGCGTCGGCCGCATCGCCGGCAGGACGCTTCCGCATCCCGACTTGCTGACACGGGCCTGGGTGCTCGGCCCGCTCGCCGAGCTCTCGCCCGAGCTGGTTCATCCTGTGTCCGGCGTGCGCATCGACGTGCTGTGGCGTGAGTTCGACCGGCAGGCGCATCCGCTGACACCGGTCGCGCTCGCGGGCGCGAACGAATGCGGGTTCTAGCGGCCCTCGCCGCCGGCGAGGCGGCCGCCGTCGACCACGAGCACCTCGCCAGTGACGAATGGCGCGTCTTTCGCGAAGAAAAGCGCTGCTTTCGCGACGTCGTCCGGCGATCCGGCGCGCTTCAGCGCGGTGCGAGCGATGATGCGCTCGCGCAGCTCCGCATCGACGCCATTTTCCGGCCACAGCACGGGGCCGGGCGCGATGGCGTTCACGCGGATTTCCGGCCCGAGGTCGCGCGCGAGAGCGCGCGTCAGCATCACGAGCGCCGCCTTGGCGGAACAATAGACCGCGTGACCCCCGAGTGGCTTGAGACCGTGGATGTCGGCGATGTTGAGAATGAGGCCCGCGCGCTTCGCAAGCTCCGGCGCGGATGCCTGCGCGAGGAAGAGCGGGGCGCGCAGGTTGGAACCGATCAGGTCATCGAACTGGTCCGCGGTGATGGCGCCGACCGGCGTTGGATAGAAAGTGGATGCGTTATTGATGAGGACGTCGAGGCGGCCGAACGCGCGCGTTACGGCGGCAACCAAGGTGTCGTACACGGCGGGATCGGCAAGATCCGCCTGGAATGCCCGCGCCGTGCCGGATCGAGTGGCGTTCAGTCGATCGACAAGCGCATCCGCCTCGGGCCTGGAACCGCGGTAGTGGACCGCGACCCGGGTGCCTTCGGCGTGAAAGGCCGCTGCGATCGCCGCTCCGATTCGCCGGGCGGCTCCCGTGACGAGGACGACCTGGTCTCTGAGCGGCATCGCGGGCGTCGTCATGGGCATCGAGGTGCAGGACAATACGGGTGGCGACCATATCACGACACACGGAATTGCCGGTGCTGACTCCGGACGAGGCCGCTGCGGAGATGTCCCGCAGCGCGGAACTTGCCGCGCGTATCCGCACGCGGGTGGTGGAGCAGGGCGGATGGATGCTGTTTTCCGCATTCATGCAAGCTGCGCTCTATGAGCCCGGGCTTGGCTATTACATGACGGATCGCCCGATGTTCGGCGCGGCGGGTGATTTCATCACCGCACCGGAGATGTCGCCGCTGTTCGCGGCCTGCCTTGCAAATGGCATCGAGAAGCTTCTCGCGGCGGCGGGTAGCGCCGAGATCGTGGAATTTGGCGCCGGCAGCGGCCGCATGGCCGAAGAGCTTTTCGGTGAGCTTGCAAGGCGTGGCGCGCCTCCTGCGCGCTATCGGCTCGTCGAGCCAAGCCCGGCACTGGCACGGCGTCAACGAAGGCGACTCGAGCGCTCGTCCCGCACCGCCGCATTCATCGAGCGATTCGAATGGCTGCAGTCGCCACCGAATCGCGACTGGCGCGGGGTCGCGATTGCCAACGAAGTGCTCGATGCCTTGCCCTGCGACCGGTTCCGCGTTACGAACGAAGGTTTCGGGGCGATCGGCGTCGTTGCTGGGCCGGAAGGATTCGCCTGGTCCGGGAAACCGGCGGATGACGCGCTCACGAGGGCGATCGAATCGCTGCAGTCGAAGTTACCGGAACCGATGGGCACTGGGTTCGTTTCGGAACTGCGCCTGCAGCAGGGGACATGGCTCGCTTCCGCGACCTCAGCGCTCGAGACGGGCGCGATACTCGTGATCGACTACGGCCTCCCGCGCGCGCAGTACTACCACCCTTCGCGCGACGGGGGCACGCTCTGCGGATTCCGGCGGCACCTGCGCGTCGAGGACCCGCTCGCGATTCCGGGCGCGCAGGACCTGACGGCCTGGGTGGATTTTTCCGCGCTCGCGGACGAGGCCCGTGCCGCCGGGCTGGAGGTCGGAGGTTTCGCAACGCAGGCGCACTATCTCCTGTCCACCGGCATCGAGCGTGAGCTTGCGCGGATTACGACCGATGGCGTGGGCGAGCGCGAACGATTGGAGCATCGCAAGGCGGCCTCCTCGTACCTGCTGCCCGGCGAAATGGGTGAACGCTACAAGGTGATGTCTCTCGTGCGCGGAATCCGCGGACCGTTCCACGGATTCGAATTCAGGGACCTGTCCCCAAGCCTGTAACATGCTCGCCGGCACCGCAAAGGAGCCTTGTGGATCCGGTTCAAGCAATCGTTCTCGCCATCGTGCAGGGTCTCTCGGAATTCCTGCCGATCTCGAGCTCAGGGCATCTGATCCTGGTTCCCCATTTCTTCGGGTGGCAGGACCAGGGCCTCGCCTTCGATGTCGCGATACACATGGGCACGCTGCTTGCGGTGGTGTCCTACTTTCGCGTGCAGCTGCTTGCGATGCTGCGCGCGTGGTGCGTCTCCATCACGGGGCGTGAACTGACGCCCGACGGCCGTCTCGCCTGGTGTGTCGTGCTCGGCTCGATTCCGGTGGCGGTCGCTGGATGGCTTTTCGGCGACGCGATCGAGCGGTTGCTGCGGGAACCATTGTTCGTCGCTTCGACCCTCTCGGGGTTCGGGGTCTTGATGTGGCTTGCCGACCGCCTCGGGCGACGGCAACGCGACGAATACTCGGTGGGCTGGCGCGATGCGCTGCTGATCGGCTGCGCCCAGGCGCTCGCGCTGATGCCGGGCACCTCGCGTTCCGGAATCACCATGACGATGGCGCGCACGCTCGGACTCACGCGAGAGGGATCCGCGCGATTCTCGTTCCTGCTCGCGGTGCCCGGCACGGCGATGGCCGGCGGCTATGAGCTGCTGAAACTGCTCGAGCAGCCCGCCGGGAGCGTCAATTGGCCGATGATGAGCCTGGGCGCCATCGTGGCGGCAATCACCGGCTATCTGTTCATTCACTGGCTGCTGCAAGTCATCGGCCGGATCGGCCTCGCCCCATTTGCGATCTACAGGTTTGCGCTCGCCGGTCTGATCCTGCTCGTGTTCGCCTGATCAGGCGCCGGCTTTCAGCGTTGCGAGCCGGCGGCGCCGCAGGAGCTCGCCGATCCTTTCTCCGGTCAGCCCGTCGCGATCCGCGTCCGTGAGCGCGACCGTCATCGCCAGCTCCTGCGCTCGCCGCAGCAGCGCCGACTGCGGATAGGGCCGCCCGCTGAATCCGCCGCGACCGCGGTAATCCGCCTCGCATGCGAGCAGGAACTCCCTGAAGCGATCCGGGCGACGGAACGCGTCACAGGATTCGAGCAGCTCGAGCACCGTACGGGGCCTAAGTTCCTCCGCACGATGCGCAAGGCCGTGCCAGCGCGCCGCGAGCACGGCGAGCTCGCGATAGTCGGTCGGTACGCGCAGCCGCGCGGCGACGTCCCCGGCGAGCTTCGCGCCGCTTTCCTCGTGGCCGATATGACGCGGCCACTGTGAGCGCGGCGTGCGCCCCTTGCCGAGATCGTGCATCAGCGCGGCGAAGCGGATCCGGGGCTCCGCGGTCAGGCCCGCCACCGCCTGCATCACGAGTTCCATGTGCAGGCCCGTGTCGATTTCCGGATGCCACTTCGCGGGCTGGGGCACGCCGTAGAGCGCGTCGAGTTCCGGAAAGATGCGGGCGAGTGCGCCCGAGGCCCTGAGCGCCCGCAGCCAGGCGGCCGGGGCCGGCTCACCGAGAGCGCGATCGGTCTCCTGCCAGATGCGCTCCGGCACCAGGGCATCGGCCTCGCCTGCGGCGACCATGGCTCGCATCCGCGCGAGTGTTTCCGTCGCAATTTCGAATCCGGAGGGCTCGAAGCGGGCGAGAAACCTCGCGACGCGCAGGATCCGGACCGGGTCCTCGTTGAATGCGTCCGAGACGTGTCTCAGCTTCTTTGCCGCGAGGTCTGCCTGCCCGCCGTGCGGATCGACGAGGTTCCCATCCGCGTCGCGCGCCATGGCATTGATCGTCAGGTCGCGGCGCCTGAGATCCTCCTCGAGCGTCACGTCGGGCGAGTAGTGGAGCTCGAAGCCGCGATAGCCCGGACCGGTCTTGCGCTCGGTGCGCGCGAGCGCGTGTTCTTCGCCGGTCTCGGGATGCAGGAACACCGGAAAGTCGCGGCCGACTTGGCGATAGCCCGCGTCGAGCATCTGCTGCGGCGTCGCGCCGACCACGACCCAGTCGCGCTCGGCAACTGCCCGGCCGAGCAGCTCATCGCGAACCGCGCCGCCGACCAGATAGACTTTCATCGCACCATGTTACGCGATTCGCCGTGGATCCCGATCCGGCTGCTGGCCACGGTCGTGGCCTGCGCCGCGCTTGCCGGCTGCTACTACGTGCACCTCGCGTCGGGCCAGATGGAGATGAACCGCAAGCGCGAGCCGATCGTCGATGTGATCGCGCGACCGGATACGGATGCGACGCTGAAGCGGCAGCTCGTGCTCGCATCACGGGCGCGGGATTTCGCGATGTCGGACCTCGGCCTGCCCGACAACGGCAGCTACCGGACATTCGCCGATCTCGGGCGTCGCTACGCGACCTGGAATGTCTTCGCGGCGCCGGAATTCTCGGTTGAGCCGAAGCGCTGGTGTTTTCCGGTTGCGGGTTGCGTCAGTTATCGAGGCTACTTCCACGAGAAGCGCGCAAAGCGCGCGGCGGCAAAACTTGCCGGCCGGGGCTTCGATGTCCATGTCGGGCCATCCATCGCCTATTCGACGCTCGGCCACCTGCGGGACCCGGTGCTCAATACGATGCTCAGTCATGGCGACGCCGAGCTCGCTGCATTCATCTTCCATGAGCTGGCGCACCAGGCCATGTACGCGCCGGGTGACAGCGACTTCAACGAGGCATTCGCGATCGTCGTCGAGACGGAAGGCCTGCGTCGCTGGTTCGCGAGCGAGAACCGCCCGGATGATCTCGGAATATTGCTGGCGCTCAGGAAACGCGAGGCGGAGTTTGCCGACATGATGATCCGCGCACGCCGCCGCCTCGACGCGCTCTACGCCGAAAAACTCGAGCCGGATGCGACGCGCAGGGGCAAAGCCGTCGAGTTCACGCGCCTGCGCGAATCACTTGCCGCCGGCGGCCACCCCGTCAGGGGCGACTTCAACAACGCCCGCCTCGTCGCCGTCGCCACCTACGAACGCTGCGTACCGGCGCTGCGCTCCGAGCTCGAACGGCTCGATAACGATCTGCCGGCCTTCTATACGGCCATGAACCTGCTCGTCCGCGACCTGCCCGCCCGCGCCAGGATCTGCCCACCGCCCTGATCGCCTGCGGGCCTTTCCCGGATCTCGCCGCGGGTGGCGATCAGATCAGGTAGCCCGGCAGGATCGCGCCGAGCGGCTGCGGGTGAATGCCAAGGCGCGCAAGTCCGTTGACCTTGCAGACGCTGTCGATGAGGAGCGACTTGTAGTTGTCGGTCGAGAACGGCTTGCCGGGCACGAAATCGCAAATGGCCGCCTGCAGTCGCGCGGCGAAATCGGGGATGCCGACCACCGCGCGGGCGAGTCCGAGCCGGTCCCGGATATTGCAAACGATCTCGCCGAGCGTCATCTGTTCCGGCCCGCAGAGTTCGTAGCATTCTCCGGCTGTCCCGTCGTCCGCGAGCGCGCGCTGCATTGCCGCGACCACGTCGCCCACCCAGACCGGCGCAAAGCGTGCGCCCGGACGCGCGAGCGGAATCCCGAGCGGGATCGCGCGCAGGAGCCGCGCGAAGCGATTCACGAAATCGTCACGCGGCCCGAAGATCACGGATGGCTGGAAGATCGTCCATCGCAGGTCGCGCCCGGATTCCTGGCGCACGATCCGCTCGGCCCGTCCCTTGCTGCGAAGGTAATGACTTGCACCGTGATCGGCGTCTGCATTGAGTGCGCTGACGTGGAGCAGGCGATCGACGCGCTGCTTTCGGCAGGCCTCGACGAGCTTGCGTACGAATTCCACGTGGACGCGGTTGAATCCGCTGCCGTTCCGTCCGCGCTCATTGAGTATGCCGACGAGGTTGACGACCACGCGCTGGCCCGCGACGAGCGAGGACAGCAGTTCGGGGTCGTGGATGTCGGCTGCGACCAGCTTGAGCGATGGTATCGGCGACAGGTGGGACGCCCGCGCCGGGTTCCGGGTCGGAACCGTGATTCGCCAGCTTTCCCGCGCGAGTGCGGCCACAAGGTGTGTACCGACGAACCCGGATCCGCCCAGCACGCAGATCGAACGCGCAGTCATCGCGCCGATTATAGGACCGTCATCTGGCCCGCGCCGACGAGCCGCCGGGACCCGCGAGCTCGCTCCTGCGGCGACCTGAAGTCGCTCGCTCGCGGGTCTCCGACCGCCGCGCAGCACGCTCGGAACAGTCACCGCAGCGGTAGCAGGAGAACCTGGTTGCCGCGACGCAGCTGAACGAGCATGGAAGACTGGCCCTTCGCCGCCTCGCGAAGCTGCGCGAGCGTCGTCACCCGGACGCGGTTCACCGCGATGATCCGGTCGTCAGCCAGGAGTCCCGCCTGCGCAGCCGGGCTGTCCGGCGCGACCGCGCGGATGCGAACGCCGCCTGCCGAGTCCTCGGAAACCTCTACAAGTTCGGCGCCCGCGAGGGCGGGGTGGATCGGCGAGGCGTCAAGGATCTGCGCCGGTTCGCGGAGCACCGCGGTGACCGTCCGCGGCTTGCCTTCCCGCAGCAGCCCGATCGGCACTGACTCGCCGACCTTGAGCATGCCGATCGTGTTGGCGAGTTCCGAATTCGTGCGGATCGGCTGGCCGCGCACACTGGTGATCAGGTCGCCGGCCTCGATTCCGGCCCGTTCGGCCGCGGAGCCGGGGCTTACCTGCGAAACGAGCGCGCCCTGCGCATTGTCGGGAAGCCCGAGGCTCTTGCGGAACTCGGGTGTCAGCGAGAGCGTGGTCACGCCGAGCTGACCGCGGTTGACCCGCCCCGATTCGATCAGCTGTTCCATGATCGAGCGGACCATATTGGACGGTATGGCGAAACCGATGCCGATGTTGCCGCCGCTCCCCGAAAGGATCACGGAATTGATGCCGACCAGGTCACCGTCGAGCCCGACGAGGGCGCCGCCTGAATTACCGGGATTGATCGCGGCATCGGTCTGGATGAAGTCCTCGACGCCGTCGCGGCTGATGCCGGTGCGACCAAGCGCGCTCACGATGCCCGAGGTGACGGTGTGCTGGAGGCCGAAGGGGTTTCCGATCGCGATCACGAAGTCGCCGACCTGGAGTTTCGACGAGTCTGCGAGGCGGACTTCGGCCGGCAGCGCGGCATCCTTGACGCGCAGCACCGCGACGTCGGAGCGCTCGTCGGCGCCGACGACCTCGGCCTTGAGCTCCACGTCGTCCTCGAGCGTTATGGTGATCTCGCTTGCATTCTTGACGACATGCGCGTTCGTCACGATGTAGCCGTTCTTCGCATCGACGATGACGCCGGAGCCGGCGCTCCTGAATTCGCGGTCGCGCTGCTGCGCATCTGGCGGCAGGCCGAAAAAGCGGCGGAATCCCGGGTCGTCGAAGAATGGATTGCGCGGCGCGGTAACCGTGCCCTTCACCCCGATATTGACGACGGCAGGCGACACGCGCTTGATGACCGGCGCGAAGGAGGGCAACTCGGTCTGCGCGAAAACGCCGGAAGAAACACCGATTGCGGCGATGGCGACCGTGGCCGCCAAGAATTTTCTCATTGAATGCAACCTCGATCTGGCGCGATGTCTGACCGGGCATCAAAGGCACAAGTTCCGACGCGCGCGAGCCTTGTTTTTCCCGCGTGCGGACGCGTTGGTGAACAAACTGTGCGTATTTTGTGCGATTTCTCTGTACACAAGATGTTGTGTTGCGCGGAAAAGTGGCCCGGACCCGCCGGAGCCGGTTGCCCTACCGGAAACAGCCTGAAGTGCCTCTCGTAACATATTGAAATACAAGCGAGTTTATTCACGGATTTTTTCCATAAGGAAATCCTTGACAGCATCGGGCTCGCGAAATAATTTCCCAACCCTGACACAAGATCTTGTGGTCACCGGCTGAAGGGCGGGTCTGGCCGGCAGAAGAGTCAGGGAGCCAAGTGAAATTTGACGCAGGCGGCGCGTGAAGCGCATGCCCGGGTGAGATTTCTCCGGCGAATTGATGGGGCGGCCGGGACGAGGGGGCAGAGCGGCGAAAATGAGCACAGCGGTCAGGATCGAGCACAAAGCCGTCGAAGAGATACCGTTCCAGGAAGCGTCGCTCGACATATGGGACCGGAAATACCGGTTGACCGCCAAGGACGGCACGCCGATCGACGCGACGATGGACGACACACTCTCGCGCGTGGCCAGGTCGCTGTCGGATGTCGAAGAGCCGGAACAGCGCGAGGCGCTGTATGAGCGTTTTCTCTGGGCGCTGCGCAAAGGCGCAATCCCTGCCGGGCGCATCATGTCGAATGCGGGCGCGCTCGCGCACAAGCCCGCGACTTCCACGATCAATTGCACGGTGTCGGGAACCATCCGCGACTCGATGGACGACATCCTCAACAAGGTGCACGAGGCCGGGCTCACGCTGAAGGCGGGCTGCGGCATCGGCTACGAGTTCTCGACACTCCGGCCGCGCGGCGCCTATGTCGCCGGCGCCGGTGCGCACACTTCCGGCCCGATGTCCTTCATGGACATCTATGACCGCATGTGTTTTACAGTCTCCTCGGCGGGCGGCCGCCGCGGCGCGCAGATGGGCACCTTCGACGTCGGCCATCCCGATGCCGTGGATTTCGTCCGTGCGAAGCGTGAGAACGGCCGGCTGCGGCAGTTCAACCTGTCGCTGCTCGTGACCGACGAGTTCATCGACGCCGTGCGCGGTGATCGCGACTGGAAGCTGGCCTTCCCGTTGCCCGAGCGCGAATACGATCCCTCCCAGCATGACCTGCACGACCCGGCCGCCTTCGTCTGGCGCGAATGGCCGGAGACCGAGGGCTACGTCGCAAACGACGAGGGCCTGGTCGCCTGCAGGATCTACAAGACGCTCCCGGCGCGCCGGCTCTGGGACGTGATCATGGCCTCGACCTACGATTTCGCGGAACCGGGTTTCGTCCTGATCGACCGCGTCAACGAGATGAACAACAACTGGTGGTGCGAGAACATCCGCGCCACGAATCCCTGCGTCACGGCCGACACGTGGATTCACACGGCCGAGGGGCCGCGGCAGGTTGCGGACCTGATTGACCGGCCATTCCTCGCGCGCGTGGATGGCCGCGATCATCTGTCCGGCCCGCGCGGGTTTTTCCGTACCGCGACGCGTCGAGTCGTGCGCGTGGAAACCGCCGAAGGTTATTCGTTGCGCCTGACGGCGGAGCACCGGTTGCGCCGCGTGACCGGCTATACGACGGGCGTGCCGCAGACCGAGTGGTGCGCGGCCGGCGACTTGCGCGGTGGCGACCGCGTGCTGCTCAACGATCACCGGCCGGCTTCCGACTGGCCCGGTGCGTACACGCGCGAACAGGGCTATCTGACCGGCCTTCTGATCGGCGATGGCACCCTGAAGCAGGACGAGGCGGTGCTGTCCGCCTGGCTGCCGGCCCTGGCCGTCAATGCACGCGAGGAAGTGGCGGCCGTGGGCATGCGGGCGGTCATGGATGCGGCCTTCGAGGCGGCTTCGAACCTGCCGCAGCGTGCGGAATTCAGCGGCTGGCATTCGGTCGTCGGCCGCAGCGAATATCGCCTGGCGCTCGGTTCGCTCAAGAATCTGGCGCTCGAGCTCGGCATGCGTCCCGGCGCCAATGGCATCACGCCGGCGATGGAGCGTGCCTCCAGCGACTTCCAGCGTGGCGTGCTCCGCGGCTTGTTTGATGCGGACGGCAGTGTCCAGGGAACCCAGGCCAGGGGTGCAAGCGTGCGCCTCGCACAGCCGGATCTGACCCTGCTGCAGGCGGCGCAGCGCATGCTACATCGCCTCGGCATTGCTTCGCATATCGGCCGGGGACGGAACGACGCCGGCACGACACAACATGAGCTCGTGATCTCCGGCGGGAATCTAGCGCGTTTCAAGGCGGAAGTCGGATTCGCCGACACGGTCAAGTGCGCGCGGCTGACGGCCCTGCTGTCGTACTACCGTCGTGCCCGGTGTCGCGAGCGCTTCATTGCGCGCGTCACCGCGATTTGCGAAGACGGCATCGAAGATGTCTACGACGCACAAGTGCCCGGAATCAACGCATTCGACGCGAATGGCCTGTATGCGCACAATTGCGGCGAACAGCCGCTGCCGCCCTACGGCTCCTGCCTGCTTGGCTCGGTGAACCTGACGCGATTCGTGAAGCACCCCTTCACGGAAGAGGCGAGCTTCGACTGGGGCGAATACCGCGCAGTCGTGGGAGTGTTCACGCGGATGCTCGACAACGTGGTCGAGATCAACGGGCTGCCGCTCGGCCGCCAGCGCGACGAGATCGTCCGCAAGCGCCGCCATGGCATGGGCTTTCTGGGACTCGGCTCGACCATCACCATGCTCGGCATGAAGTACGGCTCGCCCGAGTCGATCGCATTCACCGACAACGTCTCGCGCGAGATGGCGATCGCCGGCTGGGAGGCGGGTGTCGAGCTCGCGCGCGAGAAGGGCCCGGCGCCGATCATGAACGAGGAGTTCACGGTCACCCGCGCGATGCTGCGCAAGCGCCCGGAAATGTCCCGCGACGGCTGGAAGGTCGGCGACCGCGTGCCGGGCCGCATCCTGCACGCGCGCTACAGCCGATACATGCGCCGGCTCGCCGAGGTCGCGCCGGAAGTCGTGAAGCAGGTCGAGCTGGTCGGCGCCCGCTTCACGCACCACAGCTCGATCGCGCCGACGGGCACGATCTCGCTTTCGCTGGCCAACAATGCGTCGAACGGCATCGAGCCCTCGTTCGCGCACCACTATTTCCGAAACGTCATCCGCGACGGCAAGAAGAGCAAGGAGCGGGTGGACGTCTACTCCTTCGAGTTGCTTGCCTACCGGGAGCTCGTGAATCCGCGCGCCATGCCGGGCTCGACCAGCCCCGCGGAGGCGCTGCCCGACTATTTCATGACGGCGGACAGCATCGGTCCGCGCGAGCACGTCGACATCCAGGCCGCCGCGCAGAAATGGGTGGATTCCTCGATCTCGAAGACGGCCAACGTGCCGACGGACTTCCGCTACGAAGAATTCAAGGACATCTACCTCTACGCGCACGAAAAGGGCCTCAAGGGCTGCACGACCTTCCGCTTCAACCCGGAGGCGTTCCAGGGCGTGCTGGTCAAGGAGGACGATCTCAAGAACACGACTTACGTGTTCACGCTGGAGGACGGAAGCGAGGTCGAGGCGCGCGGCGACGAGGAGATCGAATACGACGGCGAGATCCATACCGCCGCGAATCTGTTTGATGCGCTGAAGGAAGGCTATTACGGGCGTTACTGAGCGGGTGAGGTGAAGCGATGAGCCGGATCAAGTTTGAAAAGAAGATTGTGAAGTACCGTGTCCAGAAGCCGGAGGCGGAGAAGCCAGCCCGGGAGGCCCGCGAAGGCAAGGCCCGCAAGGACGGCGGCGGCAAGGTCGTGTGGATGCACGAGAAGCTCGAGCGTCCCGAGGTGCTGATCGGCTCGACCTACAAGATCAAGACGCCGGTGTCCGACCACGCCATGTACCTCACGATCAACGACATCATGTTGAACGAAGGTACGGAGCACGAGCACCGCCGGCCCTTCGAGATCTTCATCAACTCGAAGAACCTGGACCATTTCCAGTGGATCGTCGCGCTGACCCGCATCATCTCGGCCGTATTCCGCAAGGGCGGCGACGTCGCCTTCCTGACCGAGGAGCTGAAGGCGGTTTTCGACCCGCGCGGCGGCTACTGGCAACCGGGCGGCAAATTCATGCCGTCGATCGTCGCGGAGATCGGCTACGTGGTCGAGCGCCACCTGCAGTCGATCGGCCTGATGCAGAAGCCCGGCATGGACGACACGCAGCGGCTCCTCGTCGAGTCGAAGCGCAAGGAGTGGGAGCAGCGCAACCGTCAGCACGATGCCTTTGCGCAGTCGAGCTATCCGGAAGGCGCGCAGCTCTGCGTGAAGTGCAATACCGCGGCCATCGTCATGATGGACGGCTGCATGACCTGCCTCTCATGCGGCGATTCGAAGTGCGGTTGACGTGGCAGGATTTTCATCACGCGCCGGCCGGGTCCCCGCCCGGCGGCTCCTGACAACAGGAGCTGCGCGTGACCTCCCAGGCGGCCTTCGGGCCGCCTTTTTTCCCCTTGGTGCCGGGTCGTACTTTCGTCATCTGCGGCGCGCCGTGGATTACGAAGTTGCGACCCGGCACCATGCTGCTTGCCGCGGTACTGTGTACCGCCTGCGCGACGGATCGTCTCTATGACGGTCCGCCGCTGCCGGCGGCTGAACGCGCGATTGTCCGCGCCGATCCGGTAGTGAGTGCGGGGCTTCCGGTGCAACTGCGTCTTCGCGGTGTCGATGGCCGCGAAGTGGGGCTCACTGCGAGCAAGGTCGAGCTCGCTCCCGGCAAGCACACGTTGCTCGTCGACTGTCGCGTGGCGGAGAGCGGCTCGTTGCGCCGATTCACGGTCGAGGCGGAGCTTGCGGCGGGCGGGCGCTATCGGCTGGTCGCGAATGCCACGGCGCGAAACTGTGAAGCGGTCGAACTGGTCGGCGACTGACCGGTCGCAGCCTGCCCGGTGGCGTTATAATGTCTCGCGAGATGTATCGCAAGTTGTTGATTTCGATAGTTGTCGCGGGACTGCTCGCGACAACCGTGCAGGCCGACTCGATGGCCGGCCTTGCCGCTCCCGCAGGGATGCTGCAACCCGTCGACCGGATCGTCGTCCACAAGGGCCCCCGCAAGATGGAGTTGTTCCGCGACGGGGCGCTCATCGCGAGTTACCGGATTTCGCTCGGACTCTCGCCCTCGGGCCAGAAACAGCGCGAGGGTGACTTCCGCACGCCCGAAGGCCGCTATCGGCTCACGCGCAGAAATGCGCAGAGCGACTTCTTCCTCGCCGTCCAGGTTTCCTATCCCGAGGCTACCGACGTCTCACTCGCCCGCAAGCATGGCTGGCAGCCCGGCGGCTCGATCATGGTCCACGGCCTGCCGAATTTCCTGAAGTATCCGCGCGAGCGCTATCTCAGCACCGACTGGACGGACGGTTGCATCGCGCTGTCGAATGAGGACATGCTCGATTTCTGGCTGCTCACGGGACAAGGCACTCCGATCGAGATCCGGCCGTGAGCGGCACCCCAGGCCTCGACCTGTCGGCGGTCGTGCATGCACGAGTGTCGCCGAAGGGGGTGCTCGACAACCTGTCGCAACAGGAAGTCGACAAGCTGCTGGACCGCGGCCAGGGCGGCCTCTATCCGCTGTTTCGCAGCTGCGCGCTTGCGGTGCTGAACTCCGGCACGCTGATCGACGACGCACGGCTCATTTTCGAGGCCTACAAGGACTTCGAGCTCAGGATCGTGCGCGAGCCCTGGGGCATCAAGCTCGAGATGCAGCATGCGCCGGGAAGCGCGTTCGTCGACGGCGAAATGATCAGGGGCGTCAAGGAGCACCTGTTCTCGGTGCTGCGCGATATCGTCTACACACACAACGAGATCGTCGCGCGCTTCGACCTCGACGACTCGGCGAGCGTCACCAACGCGATCTTCTGCATCCTGCGCAATGCCCGCGCGCTCGAGTACCGGGGGCGGCCGGATCTCGTCGTCTGCTGGGGCGGTCATTCCATCCCGCGCGAGGAATACGACTACACGAAGCAGGTGGGCTACGAACTCGGTCTCCGGGTGCTTTCCGTCTGCACCGGTTGTGGCCCGGGCGCGATGAAGGGGCCCATGAAGGGTGCCACGATCGGCCATTCCAAGCAGCGGATCCGGGACGGCCGCTATATCGGGCTCACTGAGCCCGGCATCATCGCGGCGGAGCCACCGAACCCGATCGTGAACCAGCTCGTGATCATGCCGGACATCGAGAAGCGCCTCGAAGCCTTCGTCCGCCTCTGCCACGGGATCATCGTGTTCCCGGGCGGGGCCGGAACGGCCGAAGAAATCCTCTACCTCCTTGGAATCCTGCTCGACCCGGCGAATGCGAGTCAGCCGCTGCCGCTCGTGTTCACGGGACCGCGTGAGAGCGCCGGCTATTTTCGCCAGATGGACCGCTTCATCGGGCTCACGCTCGGCGAGCAGGCGCAGCAACGCTACCGGATCATCGTCGACGACCCGCCGGAAGTGGCGCGCGAGATGCAACGCGGCTTCGACGCGGTTCGCCGTTCGCGCCGCCGCGCGGGAGACGCCTACAACTTCAACTGGCTGCTGAAGATCCCGCGCGAATTCCAGCAGCCGTTCGAGGTCAATCATGCGTCGATGGCGGGACTCACGCTCTCGATGGATCAGCCCGCGCATGAGCGTGCCGCCAACCTGCGCCGCGCTTTTTCGGGCATCGTCGCCGGCAACGTCAAAGAGCGGGGCATCAAGCTGATCGAGGAAAAAGGCCCATTCGAGATTCACGCAACGCCGGAAATCGCGAAACCCCTCGACGAGCTCCTGCGTGGCTTCGTAGCCGAAAGGCGCATGAAGCTCGTCGGGGAATACCGCCCGAGCTACCGCATCGTCTGATTGCATGCCGTTTCCCGGGCGATGCCCCGGGTCCTGTGATGCAGTTCCTGTTTAGTCCGCTCGCCGCCGCGTAGCTTGGCGGCCATGAAGCCTATTCAGGTTCCGTGTCCGTGAGCGACATCAAGGTGACCCCGGTCGACGGCCGTGATCGTGGTCCCGCCGAGGCTGCGCCGCGCCTGCCGAAGCGCCCGCCCGTAAGCCGCCATGGCGCGATCTCGCGCGAACTGACCAAGTATTCGAATTACAAGACCTGGGCCGACAAGGTGCGTGGCGCTTTCGCCGCCGAAGGCGAAACGCCCGGCGTCAACGGCACCGGTCACGGCCGCCGTTCCGCAGATCGCTGAGGCGGCCGTGGAGCGACTTGCCCAACTCTTCGACGAAATCGAAGACATCCTGAGCGTACTGCGGCAGCAACTCGGTTTCTGGCCCGTCGACTGACCCCGCCAGAACGCTGACCGAAGCCGCGAGGGGACTGTCCCCTCGTCAACCGTTCGCTGCTATCTTTAGCGAATGGGACAGAAACCCATCGACGCCGACCTTCCCGGTCCTCGACTTCAAGCCGGCCGTGGATGCATGACGCTGCGCGTAATCGCCTGGATTGCCGCCGTCGCGGCGATTTCGATCGCGGCCGGCGCCGCCAGCGGCTCGCCGGCCGACACCCAGGCTGCGGCC
>DAIRVV010000035.1:0-15553 GCA_036802645.1 Steroidobacteraceae bacterium | reverse complement strand
ATTCGGTTTTCGCCGCCGGCCGCGATGCCGGTCGCACCTCGGCCCTCGCCGTCGAACTGCCATCCGTGCGCCCCTGGGTCGGCGATCTCGCCTCTTCGGCCGACTGCGATCGATTGATCGCTGCCTGCGTGAAGGAATTCGGCGGTCTCGACGTGCTGGTCAACAACGCCGGCATCTGGCAACCCGTCACGACCGAAGAAACGACCGACCGGATCTGGCTCGACACGCTCGCCATCAACCTGAACATTCCGTTCTTTCTCAGCCGCGCTGCGATGCCGCTTCTGCGTCAACGCAAAGGCGCCATCGTCAACATCGCCTCGAGCTGGGGACTGCACGGAGCCCCGAAAGCGGCGGCGTACTGTGCGAGCAAGGGCGGGCTCGTCCTGATGACTCGGGCCATGGCTATCGACTACGCGTCGGAAGGCGTTCGCATCAACGCGGTCTGTCCGGGTGATGTCGCGACGCCGATGCTATTCAGGGACGCCGAGGCTCGCGGAATGGATCCAAAGGCCGCACTGCGGGAAGCAGATGCCGGGTCGCGAAGCGGCCGGATCACGATGCCCAAAGAGGTCGCGGCGCTCGTGGCATTCCTGACATCCGACGCGGCTGCGCAGATCAACGGCGCGGCGATTCCGATCGACGGCGGCGAGCTCGCCTGATCCTCAGAACCGGAACGTGTGGCTCAGCTTGAACGTGAGATCCGACGTGTACGAGTGGAAGCGCCCGTCCCGGTCGAAATCCTCCATCTGCGAATTGATCGCGAGCACGGTCTCCCGCCCCGCCCGCGGAATCCAGCGCAGGATGCTGTTTACGCCAACCGTGTCGGACACGTTGTCGTACTGGAAGAAGTTCTCCCACGACCAGGCGGTATTGAAGGCGACATCGACATTCAGCGTCATGAGTCGTGTGATGAAGTCGCCCTGCGGCAGGTCGACGTCGTTGTACTCGCCGCCGATGCCCACTTTCAGGTGCGCGCTCGGCCGCCAGACGGTCCGCGTCTCGAAGATGAAGATACTCCCGTCATAGAAATCGCCGTTGCAGACGGTTGAATCCGTCGACACGGTTCGCTGCTCCCCCGAGTAGAGCGTCAGGCAGCCGTGATCGAACCGATAGGTGCCGGCCGGGATGACAATGCCGTCGGATATTTCGAAGGGCCCCGTCAGCCGCTCTTCGACCAGGAAGTGCACGAGTGTCAGCACGTCCGCCGCCTGGTTTTCCACTTCTGCAATCTGCAGTTCGATTTCCCGCGTCTGGTCGCGCCCGTTGATGGCATTGACGAACTCCCCCTCGATCCCGCTCTCGATGCGGCGGATCCAGTGGTCCTCGGGCCGCCACGTGTAACCGAGCTCCGCTTTGGTTGCGGTGAAGTCAGTCCGGCTCGCGAATCCGAGCGCGGGAAAATAATTCTCCTCGAGCGCCTTGAATCCGGCTTCGCCGAGCCAGCCTTCGCTGTTCGGCATGCCGATGCTGAGCCCATACGCGGAGTCATCGCCAGGCAGACCGTCGGTATCGGATTTCTGATACCAGGCCGTCGCCTCGAGCACGCGGTCCTCGCCGAGACGCGTATTCAGGTATCGGAAGTCGACGCCCGCCAGGGAATTGTCGACGCCGGCATCGGGATTGCCGCTCGTCACGATGAGACCGAGGCTCGATTCCTCGAACAGGTTCGCCGCCAGACGGCCGACGAAGAGATCCACGGATTCCGGTCCGTTCGCTGAATCCTGGCGGACACCCAGCACGCCGATATTGAGCGGGCCCGCCCGTCCGGTCATTTTGGCCCCGGCGTCGAGCGTCAGGGTCCCGCCATCGCCGTCGAGACCGATGCGCCGGGAAAAGAAGGGGATTCCGTTCTCTTCCTCCAGCCGGCCGAACTCGAAGATGTCCGCATCCTGGAGAAAGAATGCCCGTTGCTCCGGAAAGAACAGGTCGAAGCGCGTCAGGTTGATCTGTCGCGTGTCGGCAGTCGTGCCGGAGAAGTCGGGATTGAGCGTAAGGGCGGCGGTCAATGATGGAGTCATCTTCCAGAATGCGTCGAGTGACGGCTCCAGGAATTCATCCTTTTCGCCCGACTCGTAGTCGCGCGACGTGCCGACGCGAAACCCCGGAATCACGTCGAGGCCGCGGCCCTGTTGCAGGCCGCCCAGGCCTTGCAGCAATCCGGTGCGTGACAGGTCCTGATTACGGTTGTACGAGACCCAGCCGAACTGCTCGTTGTCGCTGCCGCGCCAGCGCGTGAAGTTGACGCCCCAGGAGCCACGGGCCGGATCGAATGAAAGCGTCTTGAGCGGAATGGCGGCCTCCGCGCTCCAGCCCTCCCCGTCGCGTTCTGCGCCGGCATCCCAGATTCCCTCCCAGTCCCAGTTCTGGCGTTCGGCATCCGTGTAGATCGCTTCGCTGCGCATGCCGTTCGGGTTGACGTCGAACATGTAGCCGGAACGGCCCTGGTCGAAGGGATCGAGCGTGATGGAGAAACCGTCTTCCCCAAAAGACGTGTCGCGCTTGTTCAGGACCTTCGCGACCACCTGGTCCGGATTCCGGTCCCAGAAGCGCGCGGCGAAATAGAGGTTGTCGTCGTCGTAGGCGACATAGACGCGGGAGCGCTCGCCCGGCACGCCGAATTCGTCGGAAACGACGATGTGCAGGTCTTCAATGAAGGCAGCCTGCTGCCAGACAGGATCGTCGAGCCGCCCATCGAGAACCGGCGCCTGCCCGGCGCGAATTGCAGCGATGGTCTTGCGAGACGCGTCGGCGGCTTCGGCCGAAGCTGCGATGGCTGCCAGGCAGGCGATAGCGACCCGGGCAGCCGCTGTCACCGCGGTCACTCCGCGAGCTGGTGGTCGTAGCTGAGGGCGCGCGCGAGGCGCCAGCGCCCGTTCTCTTCCTTCCACACGTGCGTGAACTGCGAAGTTTCCGTCAGGCGGTCGGGCTCGCCGGCCCTCACGGCATAGAAACGATGCGTGCCGACTTCGATCGCGCCGTAGTTGTTGATGGGATAGACCTTCATCGACTCCGGAACGAGCTTGCGGGTCGACAGGAAATCGACGCCATCCGCCTGCCGCTTGCACTTGTCCTGCAGGGCCTGCACGAATTGCGAGCCTGAGGTCAGGTTACGTCCGTCCTTGTCGTGGAACATTTCGAAGTCGTCGGTGACGAGGCCGCGCAGCGCCTCGACATCGCAGGTGTCGAAGAACGCTTTGAAGAGCGCCGCGTCAGCCGCGAGGATTTCCTCATGCAGGCCGGGCCGCGCCTTAGGGCCGGGCGTCAGGTTGACCGCGACATCCTTGGTCGGCTCGGGCACGCGCGTCGCCTGCCAGGCGACGGCACGCCATTCGCCGCCGCGCTTGACGAAGGTGCCGGTATTGAGGAAGTGCGTAACCATTGCGTCCGCGCCGGCGCCCATGGTGCCGACCAGGCGGAAGGCGACCACGGCCGTGTCGCCGTATTGCTGAATGCGGATTTCTTCTGCGGTGTACACCGTGGGATCCGCCTCGGTCGAATGCGGGCCGGCTCGAACGTCATCGAGAATCTGCTGCTTTCCGAGCCTCACGCCGGCCGAGCGCGTGTAGACCAGGTCTTCGGCCCAGAACCGCTCGTGCACCGCAATGTCGTTGCGGGAAGCGCCGTCCAGGAAGTATTTCAGAAGCCGCGTCAGCTCTTCGGCGTCGGGCGCCTTCGTATCCTGCGCTGGCGCAGCGGCGGCCAGGAACAACGTCACAATCAGGGGTACAAGTCGTCGCCACATATGGATGCGCACGGTAGATTACGGCCATCTTCGTTGCAACCGGTGCCTGCTTGAATCGCCGCACATTACTGTTGTTCGTACTTTTGCTGGCCGTCGCCGCGTTCGGGATCTGGCATTGGAGCGCCAGGGACGAGCGCAGCGCCGTCGCCCGATCGGACGCACCGCTTCCGCGACAGCCGGCCGGTCCGAGTCATCCCAGGATCGACGATCAGGCGCAGCTTCTCGCACCCTTCGGCCCACACCTCGGCCGGATGGCGGACAGCTTCTACGAGGACCTGGGCGTCGATGTCCACGTCGTCACGCATACCGATGAAGGATCGATCGAGACCCAGTCGGAACGCGTATTCCGTGATCGAAAGATCGGCGCCAACGCACCGACCGGCGGGATTCTCATCCTCCTGAATCCGGCGATCGAGCGCGCGCGCATCGAGGTTGGCTATTCACTCGAAGGCGGCCTCACCGACCTGCACATGGGCCGGATCGCGCGCGACCAGCTTGCGCCGTACGTCTCATACTCGAATGCGGGCATGGCGGTGATGGACGTGCTCCATTACCTGCGCGAGCACACCTTTCTCTCCGCCGCGCTCGGGAATATCCAGCTCGGGGAGGAATTCCGGCGGCGACCAGCCTTCGCGGATTACAAGCGATTCGTATCCGGCGGCGCCGGCGCCAAGACCGCCTTGTCCGCCGTGCCCATGGACGCCGACCTCAAGCGCACCGTTCCCGACAGCCGGCGCGCGCTGTATGCACCGTCGGCCGATGTGAAGGAATCCGTCGCGGCTTTCCTGCGTGCCACCGCCGATCTGGCGGGAGACCCGACGTTGCCGCTCTTCAGCGAGGGCTCGCGACTGATGCGCGCCCAGTACCCGCTCGCGCGCTTCGAGGAGCTCACGCGACTCGAGCGCGTCCGCGCGTCGATGCCGCTCGAGTATCTCGTAAACGGAGACTACGCCGTTGCCACGAGCAAGCGGCCGGTCAACGGCTTCGTCCCACTGCTGCTGCATCGGGAAGAGGGCCTGTGGCGCATCGACCTCGTCGAGACCTGGAAGAACCTGTTTTTTGACAAGGACGGAAACTATTTCCTGCGAAACTCGAACACCGCCTACGCCGGGGGACTCGCGCAGTTCGGCAAAGGCCGCTTTTATGACATTGCGCCGATACCGCTGGCGGGGGAAACGATCGCAGAGGTCATCGCAAGGCTTGAGGGCCGCGAGGATCCCCTGTCGACGCTCATGCGGGCGGAAATCTGGATGCGAAATGTATTCGTGTTCTCGCGGGCGCTCCCGGTTTACGAGGACGCGTTGCGGATGGCGCCCGGGGACCCGCTCGTGCTGCAAACGATCGGCGCCCGTGCGATGTATCTCGGCTTTCCGGAGCTCGCGATTCCTGCATTCGAAAAGATCGGCCGCGGGTTCGAACTCTCGCTCGCGGAGGCCTACAACGACCAGGGCAATGCGATCGCAGCGCGCCAGTGGGTGAATCGCGCGCTGGAAGAAAATCCGTATGACTGGGATGCACTGCATTGGCGGAAATTCCTCTCCGAGCAGCATGGGACAACCGAGGAAGTGCAGTATGCGGCGGCGGCGATCGCCGCGATTGCCGCGGATTCGGGTCGTGCCTTCAATCCGGTCGAGTTGCGCTTTGCTCCGGCTCGGCCGAAATTCAATTCTGCCACGACACTCGAGAGCGACGGCGTCACTGTCTTCGACCACTCGCAGTTTGGCGTCACGATGACGAACACCAGCAACCGCCCGATCGTACTCGAGAGTGTGAAGCTGGCCAGCGAAGGCATGGCGCCGAAGAGCGGTCTCGGTGACATACGAAATTACTGGCGCTACCCGTCGGGGAAAAACCGGCTGCTCGCAGGCGAGTCAGTCAGCTTCGACAAACTGTGGGGATTCACCGTCGATACGGCGCATCCGTACGTGCGTTACACATTCCACATCTGCTGGCGCGGCGCCGGGGAATCCGTACGGCAATGCCGCACGCAGTGGGTGGACGCGCTGCCCTGATCAGATGACGGTGCGTGGCTTGTAGTGTTCATTCGTCAGTGCCATAGACTTTCTTGAACTCTGCGATCAGCTCCGCGCGATCGGCCGGACCCTTGTCCCAGGTGCGGACGCTCTTGGGAATCAGCGCGGACGGCGCGGCGCGCGAAACCCAGATATGCGCCGCAGGCACTACCCAGTCCGGATCGTCAAGCGAGCCGGCGGCGATGAAAACCCACTGCGGTGCTGCCAGCGCTTCATGCCACAGGCGCGTTCCGCAGCTCGCGCAGCGCACGTAATCCGCCTCGCGGCCGCTGTCGGCGCGCTTTCGGTAGCGCGAGACCTCGCCCTGCTCGTGTCGGAAAGCCGCGCGATCGGCATAGATCGTCAGCAAGTTGGTTGCGCCCGACAGTTTCTGGCAATCGCGGCAATGACAGGCGACCGTCGCGAGCGGCGGGGCGTCATAGCTGTAGCGTACGGCGCCGCACAGGCAGCCGCCGCGAAATGGAGGTTCGGGAATAGGCGGTCGGTTCAACACTTCTCTCCGATCCTACGATATCCCGCCGATTGTAGGCGATTGTGGGACCCGTCCGACGGCGCATGGCGCGGTCACCCGCTGTCGTTCAGTGGCAGTTAAGGGGATCTATTCGTTAATGCATCCAACGACTGCAACCACGGGTATCGGAAGATGAACATGCAACTCGGTCCGTTCATGATCACGGCAATGCTGGGTTCCGTTCTGGCTTTGTCCGGCATGCAGGGTAATGCCCCACGCCTGGCTGCGGTTCAGGTCCCGGAGCCGCCTGTTCAGCCGCAGGATCCGGAGGAAACGGAGGAAGAGAAGGCAAAGAAGAAAAAGCAGAAAGAGTTGGAGGTGAAGAAGCGGCAGCAGCAGGAGCAAGAAAAGAAGCAGCAACAGCAGCAGCAGCCGCGGCAGCAACAGCCGCCGCCGCCGCCGCCGCAGCAACAGCAGCAGCAACGTCAACAAGAACAGCAACAAGACAAGCAGCAACAGGAACAGCAGCGACAGAAGCAGCAGCAGGAAAACCAGCGCCAGGAACAGCTGCAGGAGCAGCAGGAGCGAGAGCTCCAGCAGAAGCGGCAGCAGGAGCAACGCCAGCTACAGCAAAAGCGCGTCTCGAAACAGGAGCAACAGGAGCGTATCCGCAAGCAGGAGGCGGAACTTGCACAATATCGCAAGAACCTTGCGCTCAAGCGTGAAATCGCGGAGCGCGATGCGAGGATTCTCCAGCAGCAGAAGCGCATCGCGCAGCTGCGCGCCCAGCGCGAATACCTGGAGCGACTGCGTCTCCAGGAGGCGACGGTGGTGCGAGTGCGGTACGACTTCTACAACGACCCGTTCTACTACACGGCGCCGAACTACCGGTATCACCGCGCCGGCCGCTACTACCAGACCAACCAGTACGGCATCAGGATGCTGGAGCATGCCTTGCAGGCCGGATACAACGAGGGCTACCGGGCCGGCCGAGCTGATCGCGAGGACCGTTGGCGCTACGACTATCGTTCAACGATTGCGTACCAGGATGCCAACTTCGGATATGACGGTCGCTACATCCGCCAGGACGAATACAACTACTACTTCCGCGAGGGATTCGAGCGCGGCTATGAGGATGGCTATTACGGCCGTCAGAAATACGGCCGCAGAAACGACAGCGGCGGCATCAATGACGAATGGCTGATTGCCGGCGCCGTCGTTGCAGCGATAATCGGCTACGAGATATTGACCGACTGACCGTTGGTCGTCATTCGATGACGGCCGGATAGATGGCCTGCCTGGCGGTCTCAATCCCCGAATGCGGGCGCGTTGACTGCGACCACGCGATCGTCGCGCAGATTCACGAGCCCATTCAGCGGGCCGGCCCGATAGAAGAGCGTCGTGAAGGCGTCCATCGACTCGATGGCGGTCGGTGTGCCGAGAATCTCGGAAACTTGCGCCTGAGTCATGCCCTTGGCGACGCGCGCCCAGGATTCCGGCGCATGCCATGGCTGCTTGCCGGTCGCGGCCTGCGGTGCATGGGAGTCAGGCTTGCCTGGCGTCGGCTCGATCAACGGCGCGCCGGTCCTGCTGCTCAGTGCGGCCTCCAGGCGTTCGATGCGGCGATTCTGCTCGTCAATTCGAGCCCTGAGCTGTTGGATCGTCGATTCGAGCGTGCTGATGCGCGAGGCGTCATCGGCGAGCGCCGGGCCTGCGTAGGACCCAACAATTGACGCGCCGAGAATCGCTCCGACCGAGAGCGCCCGAAAAACAATGGGTGCCATCCCTAATGCTCCTTGCTTATTCCTACAGCGCCAGAAGTGTAGCTCCCTATAATCGGGATCAAGCTCCCGTGGACGCAACAACCGCACCATCCGTCCTGCCCCCGCCCGCTCGTGCCGAGCAGATGTTCCCGAGGCTGACGGGGGCGCAGGCGGAACGCATCGCGTTACGCGGCCGACATCGTTCGACTCAGCAGGGCGAATTGCTCTTTGACGTCGGCGCCCTCCCCCTGCCCTGGGTAGTCGTCGTGCGGGGCCAGATCGAGTTGATCCATCCGTCCGGCCAGGGCGACACTTTGATCCAGGTCCTGGGACCGGATCAGTTCACGGGCGAGCTCAGCCTCTTGTCGGGACGCCCGGCACTCGCACGGGCGCGCGTGCGCGAGCCCGGAGAAGTGATCGAAATCAGCCGGGAAGAGCTGTTGCTCCTGGTGCAGACCGATTTCGAGCTGAGCGAGATCCTGATGCGCGCCTTCATCCTTCGGCGCGTCGCGTTGATGGAGCAAGGACTCGGCGACGTCGTCCTGATCGGTTCGCAGTTCTGCTCCGGGACGCTTCAGGTCAAGCAGTTCCTGGCGCGCAATGCGCATCCGTATTCGTACATCGATTTCGAGAAAGATACGGAGGCACAGATTCTATTTGACCGATTCAAGGTCAGCGTCGATGACATTCCGATCCTGATTTGCCGCGGCGAGCTGGTGCTGCGCAATCCCAGCAACAGACAGATCGCCGATTGCCTCGGATTCAATGAATCGATCGACCAGGCGCAAGTCCGGGACGTGCTGATCGTCGGCGCCGGGCCTTCGGGGCTCGCGGCGGCCGTGTTTGCGGCGTCGGAAGGCCTCGATGTGCTCGTGATGGAATCCAACGTGCCCGGCGGACAGGCGGGCGCCAGCTCGAAAATCGAGAACTTCTTCGGCTTCCCGACGGGAATCACCGGCCAGGCCCTGACCGGCCGGGCTTATGCGCAGGCGCAGAAGTTCGGGGCGCAACTGATGATCGCAAGCGGCGCCGAAAAGATCGCCAGCAGTCGCAAACCTTATACCGTTGAGAGCAACAGCGGCCAAAGCGTTCAGGCGCGCACGATCGTCATCGCATCGGGTGCCGAGTATCGAAAACCGCCGATCTCGAACCTCGCGCAGTTCGAAGGTTCCGGCGTCTACTACGCGGCGACATTCATGGAATCGCAGCTTTGCCGCGGCGAGGAGGTCATCGTCATCGGCGGCGGTAACTCGGCCGGCCAGGCGGCGGTATTTCTCGCTCAAACCGTCAAGCGTGTTTACATGCTCGTTCGTGGCGATGGACTTGCGGACACGATGTCACGCTACCTGATCCTGCGCATCGAGCAGAATCCGGCCATTGAGTTGCATGTGAATTCTGAACTCTGTGCGCTCGAAGGCAGCAATCACGTCGAACGGGCACAATGGAAGAACAAGAAGACCGGGGAAATCCGGAAGCGCGAAATCCGGCACGTATTTATTATGGCTGGCGCCGACCCGGCCACGCGTTGGCTGAATGGTTGTGTCGCACTCGACGCGAAAGGCTTCATCAAGACTGGAGCCGCCCTGACCGACGAGGACCTGCGCGCTGCGGAGTGGCCACTGCCCCGCCGGCCGCACCTGCTGGAAACGAGCCTGCCGGGCGTGTTCGCCGTCGGTGACGTGCGCGGCGGCAACGTCAAGCGCGTCGCCTCCGCGGTCGGAGAAGGATCCATATCGATCGCCTTTGTGCACCAGGTGCTTGGCGAATGAGTCTGACGGATCGCTTTGCCACTTCAATCGGCTTGGCACTCTTCCTGTCCCAATCGCAGGTGGCCGCCGAGACCGTCGCACTGTCACCCTGCACACTCCCGGAACTGGCGGAGTCCGCCCGCTGCGGCGAGATCGAAGTGCCGGAGAATCCCGATCGGCCAGGCGGGCGGCAACTGAAAATTGCCATCGCAGTCGTGCCGGCTACCTCCGGCCACGCCCTTCCTGACCCGATCGTGGTGTTGATGGGTGGGCCTGGAGAGGACGCGATCCGTCTTGCCCCGTATTTCGCCCAACAGTTCGCAGCCTTGCGCGAGGAGCGGGATCTTCTGCTCGTCGATCAGCGTGGGACAGGTCGTTCGCATGCGTTGCTGTGCGACCTGCACGACCCAGGAGCGCCGGCACCAAACTTGCGTGACTTGTTTCCAGCCCACGCCGTCAAGGCTTGCGCAGATGCACTCGGTCAGGTCGCCGATCTCACACAGTACACCTACGCACACTTCGCCAACGACCTGGAGCAGGTTCGCAAGGCACTCGGCTATGGCAAGCTGAACCTGTTTGCGGGGTCATACGGGACCCGCGCGGCGCAGGTTTTCGTCCGCGACTTTCCGGACAGCGTGCGCACCGTCTTTTTCTGGAGCGTCGTGCCGATCGACGTGGTGACACCGATCACGATGGCGAAGGTTTCGGAGTCAGCATTCGAGGGCACTTTCAATGCCTGCGCAGCCGATGCCGCATGCCACGCGGCATTCCCGGATGTCGCCCGGGAGTTTGACCGGATGGTAGCCGAGCTCGAGTCCGGAGCCGTGCAGGTCTACGTGCCAGGTTTGACCGACAAGGCGCCGTTGGGCCGTGGTCGCGTCGTTGAATGGCTGCGTGCGCAAGGCTATCGGCCGCCCACAGCCGCGGCGCTGCCATGGCTCATCCACCGCGCTCATTCCGGCGACTGGACGCCAATCGTCGAGGGAATACTGGCCCAAGTGGAGGGTCTCGATTCAGCTTTCGGTTTTGGCCTGTTCTTTTCGATCACCTGCGCCGACGACATGGCGTTCGCGAGCGAGCGCGCAATCGCGGATAGCTCCGAATCCACGGCACTCGGCGACTACCGCGTGCGCCAGCAACAGGCTGCTTGCGAGCATTGGCCGACTGCGTCGATGCCGCCTGCATATCGCGAGCCGGTGCGCTCGGCGGCGCCAGCGATGTTCGCTTCGGGCGATCTCGACGGTGCGTCGCCGCTCTGGTTCATGGAACGTGTCGCGCCGGGATTTTCGAATCGGGTCGAGATAGTCCAGCGCGGCCAGGGCCACACCGAGTGGAACGATTGCCTCGGACGGCACTATGAGCGATTTGTCGAATCCGGAAGCGTCCGCGGGATCGATCCGACATCGTGCAAGCCCGTGCCGCGCCCACCCTTCAGGACAAATTGAGATGAGCGCAACCACGGAACTCGCGTCAACGCTTCAATCGTTGAGCCGGATCCTGCTGGAAATCCACACACAGATACTCGACGTGAAGCGCCGATCTGATCCCGCGCTCCGTGGCGTGCCGGGCATGAATCGTCTGCTTCATGATCCGCAATGGACCTGGCTGCGCTCGCTGTCGACGCTGATCGCCGACATCGATCACGCGGTTGCCGCAAAAGATCCCTTGACCATCACGGTGGCGCAGGATTTCGCAGTGCGGGCACGCGGTGTATTGCTCGGCCAGGGAGAACGCAGCGATGCAGCCTTCCTGGCGCAGTACCGGCCCTTGTTCCAGGACAACGCGGCGCTCGCGAGCATTCACGGCGAACTGAGGCGTCTGCTCGACCGCATGACTGTAGATTCCCCGAAAGAACCGGAGCGCTCGACATGACCCGACATCAACCCTTCACATTGACGGTCCCCGCCGATGTCACCGATCACATGCTCGGGGATCCCCATGCGCCGGTTACCGTCGTCGAGTACGGTGACCTGGAGTGCCCCAACTGCAAGCAGGCGGTGGCAGCGGTCAGCATGCTGCTGAATCGATATGAAAACCAGGCTCGCTTCATTTATCGGCACTTTCCGCTCGAAGAGGTCCATCCGCATGCCGAACTCGCCGCCGAAGCATCTGAATGCGCCGGCGGCCAGGGGAAGTTCTGGCAGATGCTGGATCTTCTGTTCGAGAACCAGGGTCATCTCAAGCTGAATCATCTGCGCGGCTATGCGGAACGGCTGCAGCTCGACCTTCCGCGCTTCGATGCGGAAATGCGCGACCATGTCTACCTGCAGCGTGTGCGCGAGCACCAGCAGAGCGGACGGGCAAGCGGCGTACGCTCGACGCCCGGATTCTTCGTCAATGGAAAGATCCAGGACGTCTCGTTCGGAATGCACCTTCTACTCGAAGCCGTCGAGGCGGCGCTTCATCGCAAGTCCTGATCATTCCCTGATCCGGGCTTCCAACGCCGGATCGGCGTTACCGCCGCAGATGACGATCACTACGGTCTTGCCCGTATAGTCGGTGGATGACTTGAGAAACGCGGCGACCGCGACGGCTGCGGCGCCTTCGATGAACTCGTCGTCTTCGCGGTAAATTCGGCGCGCAGCGTCCAGGATCTCGGCTTCAGAAACGAGAATCGAACGGTCGATAACCTGCTCAGCAAGCTCCAGGGTGACCGCACCCGGTTCAATTCCCCCGGCGGTGCTGACGGAAAGTGTGGGCTTCTCCGGCACGTCTATGATCCTGCCCGCGCGCAGGCATTCGTACAGGGCCGGAGAATTCTCCGGCCAGCAGGCGACAACTTCGGTGCCTGGCGAAACGGACTTGAGGTGCGACCCGATGCCTCCGATCAGCCCACCGCCGCCGACGGCCACGAAGACGGCATCGAGCTTCTTCCCGCTGGACGGCGGCAGCTGCCGCAGGATCTCAACCGCAATGGTGCCTTGCCCTTCCACAATCTCCAGGTCGTTATAGGGAGATACATAGGTGCGGCCTGATCGTTCCGCTTCCCGGCGTGCCTCCAGTTCGGCGAGGAGCGGGTCTCCCTCGACCGTGTGCAGCTTTGCCCCCAACGACCCGATCCGGGTTCGCCTGAGCGGGCCGATGTGGGCAGAGACAAAGACTTCGACGGGAATCCCAAGCCTCCCGCCGACGGTAGCAACCGCCAGCGCGTGATTGCCGTTCGAGGCGGCCACGACGCCACGCGCGGCCTTTTCGCCTGGCATGGACAGCAGCTTGTTCGCCGCCCCACGAATCTTGAACGCGCCGATCTCCTGGAGATTTTCGAGTTTCAGGAAAACATTCGCGCGGCTGGACTCGCTGAGTCCGCGCGAATGTTTCAGCGGTGTTTCGCGGATGTAGGGCCGGATTCGCTGTTCCGCGGCGCCTGGGTCCATTTGGGAATTGTCTCTTGGTGACTTCGTCGATGAGTGCGATTATCGGCTAGCCGGGCCCGTCGCATCAGGAGACAAGGCATGGAGAAGAGAACACTGGGCCGGAGCGGCCTGACCGTTTCGACATTGGGTCTCGGTTGCATGGGCCTTAGCCAGGGCTACGGCCCTCCTGCAGACAAGGAACAGGCGATCAAGCTGATCCGAACCGCCGTCGAGCGCGGCGTGACGTTTTTTGATACCGCCGAGGTTTACGGACCATTCACGAATGAGACCCTGGTCGGCGAAGCCCTCGAGCCGCATCGCAAGGACGTCGTGATCGCCACCAAGTTCGGATTCAACATCGGTGCGAAGCCTGATGAACGCCGTCTCGACAGCAGGCCGGAACATATCAAGGAGGTTGCCGATGCATCGCTCAAGCGACTGCGGACGGATTTCATCGACCTCTTCTACCAGCACCGCGTCGACCCCGATGTGCCCATCGAAGACGTCGCGGGCACCGTCAAGGACCTGATTCGGGCCGGGAAGGTGAAACACTTCGGACTGTCAGAAGCGGGCGTGCAGACAATCCGCCGCGCGCACGCCGTCCAGCCGGTTGCCGCGTTGCAGAGCGAATACTCGCTCTGGTGGCGCGAGGTCGAGAAGGAAACGATTCCCGTGCTTGACGAACTCGGCATCGGTCTCGTGCCTTACAGCCCGCTCGGCCGCGGATTTCTCACCGGCGCGATCGACGAGTCCACGACCTTTGACAGCAACGACTTCCGGAATCTCGTTCCGCGTTTTTCGTCCGAGTCACGCAAGGCCAATCAGGACTTCGTGGACCAGCTTGGCCGCATCGCGGAGCGGAAGCGCGCGACGAAAGCGCAGGTCGCCCTCGCCTGGCTCCTGGCGCAGAGGCCCTGGATCGTCCCGATTCCAGGGACGACTAAACTTCACAGACTCGAAGAAAATCTGGGCGCGGCGAGCATCGGACTGACAGCGGACGAACTGCTGGAAATCGATGCCGCCCTGTCGCAAATTGCGGTGCAGGGCGCCCGATATCCAGATCATCTCCAACGCATGGTCGGGCGTTGACGCCAGTAGCCGGGGAGACGTGATTGGCTCAGGGCGCTACGATGCATGTGTTCGAGGTTCGCCTTGCCGACGCAGACCGTGCCGTCTTTGAGACCCTCACGATCCGGGCGGCGCGTCATCCATCCGAGACCGCCGAATACCTGCTGACACGCTTGCTTGCGTATTGCCTCGAGTACACCGAAGGCATTACATTTTCGAAGGGTTTGTCCGATCCAGACGAGCCGGCAATCGCCGTACGCGACTTGACGGGCGTCATGCAGGCCTGGATCGAGGTTGGCGCACCGGACGCGAGTCGGTTACACAAGGCCGCGAAGGCCGCGGCGAAGGTCGCTGTCTATACACATCGCGGCCTGGATCAACTGCTTGATCGCCTCGCCGGCGAGCGGATTCACCGCGCAGCGGAGATCCGGTTGCACGCCGTGAATCCGGATCTGCTTGCCGCGTTGGTCGCGAGACTTGACCGGCGCATGAATCTTGATCTGGCAGTGTCAGAGCGTACGCTTTACGTCTCGTTGGGCGACGAGACACTGACGGGAATCGTGGAGGAGCGGCGCCTTGGCGCCTGACGTGGAGGTCCCATTGAACTGGAACAAGTGGATTCGGCAGATTCACCGCTGGCTTTCCATGGCCTTTACGGTGTCCGTCATCGTCACCTTCATCGCCCTGGCGCAACAGGAACCTGTCGTCTGGGTATCCTACGTGCCGCTGTTCCCGCTCGCCTTCCTGCTGCTCACCGGCTTGTACTTATTCGTGTTGCCGTATGTCACGAAGTGGCGCAGCGCGCGAGGCGCCGACGGCAGCTAGATTCCGACGCGTTCGAATGCGCCGTCGACCGGCACATGCGCGCCGCTGACATAACCCGAGGCGGGCATCGCAAGGAAGGCCACCACGCGAGCCACGTCCTCGGGCTCGCCGACGCGCCCGAGCGGGGTCGCATCGAGGATGCGTGAACGCTTCGACTCATCCGAAAGCACGGCCTCGGTGAGCCGTGTGCGGATGTACCACGGATGTACGGAATTGACGCGAATCCCGTCCGCGCCCCACTCCACGGCCAGGAAATCTGTCATCGAGTCGAGGGCGCCCTTCGTCATGGCGTATGCGGCCGTCGACATGCGGATGACGGTGCGGCTCGCGATGGACGAGACATTCACGATCGCGCCGCGCGAGACGCGCAGCAGCGGATGCATGAGTTGACAGAGGCCGAACGCGGACTCGAGGTTCGCCGACATCAGCTGCCGGAGGCTCTCCATGGGGTATTCGTGCGTGGGCGCCCGGATGTTCATGCCCACGTTGTTGACGAGGACGTGCAGCTCGCCCCAGAGCTCGTCGACGCGCGCGCGAACCGCGCGGCGTCCGGCGTCATCCGCCATGTCC
>DAIRVV010000034.1:0-15744 GCA_036802645.1 Steroidobacteraceae bacterium | reverse complement strand
GCTTGCCCGTGTAGAACGGGTGGCAGTTCGAGCAGACTTCGACTTCGAGATTCGTCCCCAGCGTCGAGCGAGTCTGGAAAGTGTTGCCGCAGGTGCAGGTCACCGTGATCTCGGTGTATTTCGGGTGAATGGCATCTTTCATTGCGGTGCTTCCCGGGCCGTGATGCGAGGGGGCGCGCAGTCTATCGGTAGCACCCATTTCGTTCAAGACAGCCCCGGATAGCGTGGCTGGCTTAAGGTAACTAACCGGATTTGCTGAGGTTTTTTGTTTATCCACAAAATGTGTGGATAACTCTGTGGACCACCGGCCGTCCCGTGACCACCTCTTCGACCATTCCTGCATTTATGACGGATTGATTAAATTTTGAGCAGGCTGTTTTGTGAATATAAAACAATAGGTTATGGCACTGGAGTTAAGGCACCTCACTAACAAAGTGACGAAAGTCCCTATCGGCAACGAACCGCGAGCGCTCTGTGTACAACTCGCCCGGGACCGGGAGGGGGTTTTCGTCGGGCAGGAATCCGGCGAGGAGGTCGTTCAGGAACCGGAATCCCAGGGCGGTCGCCTGAAATCGGCCATTCATTTCAATGACCAGCCGCCGGGCTGCATAGTCGTTGAGTCTGGGAAGGACCACTGAGGCCGGGAGTCCCGTCCTGCTCTCAAAATCGGCAAGCGCAAAGCCCTCCGCGAGCCGGAGCGCATTCAGCATGAACTCGAATGGCAACTCGGATGCAGGGACCGTACGCCGCATCGCGGCGGTCTTGCCTCCGGTCTTCAGGTATTCGCGCGGCGAGGCTGGTTTCTCCGTGCGGATGACAGAGCCGGCCACGGTTGCCTTGCCATGGGCACCGGCGCCAATGCCCAGGTAGTCCCCGAAGCGCCAGTAGTTGAGGTTGTGCCGGCACTGCCGGCCGGGCCGCGCGTATGCGGACACCTCGTACTGCGCGAAGCCCGCCGATGCCAGCAACCGCTGGCATTCGAGCTGCATCTCGAAGCTCCGTTCGTCATCCGGCAGCAGTGGCGGCCGGTGATAGAAGGCGGTGCCCGGCTCCAGCGTCAACTGGTAGTGCGAGAGGTGTGCTGGTCCGAGTGCGATTGCCGCTTCCACGTCGCTCAATGCGCCATCGAGCGTCTGTTCCGGCAGTCCATACATCAGGTCGAGGTTGAAGTTCTCGATGCCCGCGCCGACGAGCTCTGACACGGCCGCGCCGATCTCGCCCGGGCCGTGAATCCGTCCGAGGGTTTGCAGGGCTTTGGCATCGAATGTCTGGGCGCCGAGCGACACGCGATTGATCCCGGCTTTCGCATAGCCCGTGAAACGGCCGTGCTCGACGGTCCCGGGATTCGCCTCCATCGTGATTTCCACGTCGCTCGCAAATGACAGTCGCGCGGCGATTCCCCCGAGCAACGCGGCGATCGCGTCCACGCTGAAGAGCGAAGGCGTGCCGCCGCCGAGAAACACGCTCGACACTTCGCGTCCCGCGGCGAAATCGAGGTCGCCTTCGAGATCCGCGAGAAGTGCGGCGACGTATTCCGTTTCCGGAATGCTTTCCGGCCTGACGTGCGAATTGAAATCGCAGTACGGACACTTGCGCACGCACCAGGGCAGGTGAACGTAGATCGCGATCGGCAAGCTCATGCAGGCATTCTATGGAAAGCCGGTGGCCAAACCTTGATTCCTGCAGTGCAGCATGACAGTCTCCGTCGCGGGAAATCGATGGCAAGCAAGAAATTTCAGCTGACCAACCTGGCGACCGGCCGCACGAGTGAGCTCGCCGCGCTTTCCGGCTCCGTCGGGCCGGACGTGCTGGACATCAGCACGATCCAGAAGGACCAGGGCATATTCACCTACGACCCCGGTTTCATGGCGACCGCGGCGACCTCGAGCGCCATCACCTATATCGATGGCGATGCCGGGGTCCTGCTCTATCGCGGCTACCCGATCGAGCAGCTCGCCGAGCACAGCAGTTTTCTCGAGGTGTCCTACCTGCTGCAGAAGGGCGAGCTGCCGAGCGCGAAGGAGCTTGCGGCCTTCACGCACTCGATTTCGCGCCACACGATGCTGAACGAGTGGCTGATACGTCTCTACCGCGGCTTCCACCATGACGCGCACCCGATGGCGATGGTCGCGACCATCGTCGCCTCGCTCGCGGCGTTCTACCACGATTCGACCGACATCACGGACGACCGGCACCGCGAGATATTCACGCATCGCATGATCGCGAAGCTGCCGACGATCGCGGCCGCGGCCTACAAGCACGCGCTCGGCCAGCCATTCATCTATCCGAGGAACGACCTCGACTACACGGCGAACATGCTGCACATGTTCTTCGCCGTACCCTGCGAGCCTTACGCGCTTGACGCGCTGCACTCGGAGGCGCTCGACCTCCTGTTCATCCTGCACGCGGACCACGAACAGAATGCGAGCACCTCGACGGTGCGTCTCGCGGGCAGCACGGGCTGCAATCCCTACACGGCGATGTCGGCAGGCGTGTCCGCGCTCTGGGGCCCGGCCCACGGCGGCGCGAACGAGGCGGTCGTCGACATGCTCGAGAAGATCGGCGACGTGGATCATGTCCCGGAGTTCCTCTCGCGCGTCAAGGACAGCAAGGGCGGCGTGCGCCTGATGGGCTTCGGCCATCGCGTATACAAGAATTTCGACCCGCGCGCGAAAATCATCCGCGAGATGTGCCACCGTGTGCTCGGCAAGATGGGCCAGAGCGACAACCCGCTGTTCGAGCTCGCGCTGAAGCTCGAGGAAGTCGCGCTGAAGGACGACTACTTCATCAGCCGCAAGCTCTATCCGAACGTCGACTTCTACTCCGGCATCATCTATCGCGCGCTCGGCATTCCGCGCGAGATGTTCACCGTCATGTTCGCGATCGCGCGCACGGCGGGGTGGGTGGCCCACTGGTCGGAGATGATCTCGGACCCCGAGATGAAGATCGCGCGTCCCCGCCAGCTCTATACCGGGCCCACCCGCCGGGATTACGTCCCGGTCAAGAAGCGCTGAGTAAAAGGGGACTTTAAAAGGGGACAGACACATTTGCAGTTTCGCCGCGATTGGCAAATGTGTCTGTCCCCTTTAAAAGCGCCCCTCTTATTTCCCGAGCAACCCTTCTACTTCCGCGAGCGTGGCGCGGCGCATCGGCCGGCCATCCACCGGGCCGGGCGGGGCCTGGCGGATTCCGTCGAGCGGAAAGATCGTGGCGTCCACTTCGTGCTCGCCGGCCGTGAATCGCACCGCGGGAAATGCCGCGACCTCGTCCTTTTGCAGGCGGAACCGCCGTTCCGCGACTTCATGCGGAATCCCGCGATCCAGGAGCTTGACCGCGACGGTCTCGGGCGTGTCGGCGAACAGGTGCAGGGTGATGTCATTGTGCGAGGTCGCGGTTCCGCTCAGCAGCGGACCGACGAGCCGGGGCTCGAATTCCGCGAGCAGGCGCATTGCCTCGAGGGCAGTGCTGCGCATGGAAGTGAGATCGCTGGCATGGGACTCGGGCGCGAACAGCCGCTGGTGCTCGGCCAGCGCCTCCTCGATCTCGGTGTTCTTCGGCAACACCGCGAGATCGGTGACGCCGAATCGCTCCGCGGCCTTGCGCTTCGCATAGCCATAGTCCTCGTGGCCGTGTTCGATCATGAGCCGTGCCGCTTCGCGCGCGATGGCCTGGCGCATCATGTCGCCGCGCACGGATCGCTTCGCCACATCGTCTCCCTTAAAAGGGGAGCGTCCCCTTTGTTTCAGCAAACGCGGTCGCGCCCATGCGGCGGCAGACCGGAGGCTCCTAAAAAATCGGCTCCTCATATTTCTGCGGCGGCGGCTCGGTCTCACCCTCTCCTGAAACGCCCGCAGGCAGGTGATCGGCGAGAAAGTACTCGAATTCGGCCGGCGCATCCTCGGCGAGTTCGGAAGGGTCGGCGGAGATGCGCGCGGTCACCACGCCGCCCGGCATCGGCAGGCGATGCTGCGGAGTGCCGGCGAGCGCCTCGCGCATGAAATAGATCCACATCGGAAGCGCCGTGCGTGCGCCTTCCTCGTCGGGTCCGAGCGGCCGCTCCTGGTCGAAGCCGACCCATGCGGTTGCGACGAGGTCGGAATTGAAGCCGGAGAACCAGGCATCGCGGCCGTCATTCGTCGTGCCGGTCTTGCCCGCGATGTCGTCGCGGCCGAGGGCGCGCGCGCGCTGGCCGGTGCCGCGGCGGATCACGTCGCGCAGCAGGTCGGTGATGATCCAGGCATTCGCCTCCGAAATCACGCGCGGTGCGACCTGGTCGGGATTCGGCGCCGGGAGACTTCCGCCGACGTCCGCGGCACGCACGATACCGGCCGCCCCACTGCCCGGGACGATGGCCGGCGGGTCGCCCAGGAATGGCGCCGGCGTTTCCGCGCAATCTGCGCAGGCGACCGCGGTTTCCATTTCCTCGATCACGCTGCCGTCGGCGGCGAGGATGCGGTCGATGACATGCGGTTTCACGAGCGAGCCGCCGTTCGCGAATACCGCAAAGCCGTCGGCCATCTCGAGCGGCGTCAGTTGCGCAGTTCCGAGCGCGGCTGTCAGGTCAGCCGGAATGTGCTCTTTCGGCAGGCCGAAGCGCTGGACGTACTCGCGGGTGTACCCGACGCCGATCTGGCGCACGACGCGGATCGTGACGAGGTTGCGCGAGCGCGCGAGCGCATTGCGAAGCCGCGTCGGTCCGTAGAAGCGGCCCGAGTCGTTGCGCGGCCGCCAGTCCTCGGCCTCCGGCTCCGCGCCCAAGACGGCGTCCGGGTTCTGGCCGATGCCGACCACGGGGTCCGGCGCCTCGTAGACGACCGGCGCGTCGAGAATGACCGACGCGGGCGTGAGCCCCGCCTCGAGCGCGGCGGAATAAATGAACGGCTTGAAGGACGATCCGGGCTGGCGCCTTGCCTGCACGACGCGGTTGTACTTCGATGCGTCATAGTCGAAGCCGCCCGAGAGGGCGACCACGGAGCCGTCATGCGGATCGAGGGCGACGAACGCACCCTGGACCTCGGGCAGCTGGGCGAGCAGCGCCTCGTCCTCGCCGGTCGGCAGGACGTAGACCACGTCGCCGATCTTCATGACGTCCCGTGGTGACTTCGGCGTCGTGTTCCCGGTCCGCGCCCAGCGGATGCCTTCCATCGGCAGGCGATAGCGCATGCCGCTGCGCGCTACGACCGTCGCCTCGTCTTCGCCGGTCTGCACCACGATGGCGGGAATCAGCCCGCCGACGACTGGCCGGTCTGCTATGACGGCGGCGAGTTCGGCGTCTTGCTGCTTCCCGACCTCGACGCGCCCGACCGGTCCGCGCCAGCCATGGCGACGGTCGTACTCGAGCACGGCGCTCCTGAGCGCGACATCGGCTGCGCGCTGCAGGCGGCTGTCGACCGTGGTGATGACCTGGAAACCGTCGGCGTAGATGCGATCGCCGAACTTCTCGTAGAGCGCGAGCCGCACCAACTCGCCGACGTAGGGCGCGTCGACCTGCACGCGCGGGCCGTGCAGACCTCGCACCACGGGCTTGTCCGTCGCGGCCTGGTGGGCGTCCTGGTCGATATAGCCGAGCTCGCGCATGCGGCGCAGCACGTATGCGCGCCGATCCGTCGCCTGCTCGACGCTCGCGACGGGATTCTGGCGTGAGGGCGCCTGGAGGATGCCGGCCAGCAGCGCCGCCTCGCCCGCGTCCACGTCCGTGAGCGACTTGCCGAAGTAGGTCTCGGCCGCAGCGGCGAATCCGTAGGACCGCTGGCCGAGGAACTGCGTGTTCACGAACAGCGTGAAGATCTCCTGCTTGTTGAGCTCGTTCTCGAGCGAGAGCGCAAGAAAAACTTCGCGCAATTTGCGCCGCAGCTGTTTCTCCTTCGTGATGAGCGTCGTACGCACGAGCTGCTGGGTCAGCGTGCTGCCGCCCTGCGAGAGTTCCATGGTCGTCGCGGCGACCATCACGGCGCGTGCGATGCCCTGCCAGTCGACGCCGGGATGCTCGAAGAAGCGGTCGTCCTCCGCGGCGAGGACAGCCTGCACGACGACCTTAGGAATCTGCTCCCAGGTGACGGGGACGCGGCGCTGTTCGCCGATCTGTGCCAGCAGGCGCCCGTCGCGGCTGTAGACGCGCAGTGGAACCTGCAGCCTCACATCGCGGAGCACGGCGACGTCCGGCAGGGTCGGCTTCAGGTAGTAGTAAGTGGCGAGAAATGCGAGCCCGATCAGGCCCACGATTGAGACGATGACGGTGGCCGCGATTCGCAGCCGCCTTTCCAGGCGCGTAATCACCGGTTCCGATTATGCATAGTAATGTCGGGTGCTGTCGGGGGGGCGTCGCCGCCCGGCGACGCGGGACCGTGACGGCAGACACGGTGTGGCTTTCCGTTCACGTGCAGCATCGACCGCGGATCCGGACCTGCGGCCTGTGGGCGCGAAAGGCCGGAACCAGCGGTCAGGGCCGGGGGTGATTCCCCGGCTTCGCCCGTGACCCTCGCGAAAGGGTCTGAATGCGAGTGAATTGCGAGTCGGGTCACGTTCAATTTAACAGTTGCTTGCTATATAGTTGGCCGCTAACTTGACCCAGAATAGCGATTGGCCGCGTAATAGCCTGACCTGAAAAGGAAATTTCTGTGCTCAAGCTGCCTAAGATCTCCCTGGGACCGCGGTACTCGCCGCTGATCGGTTTGGACATCACGACGTCCTCGATCAAGCTGATCGAGCTCGCGCAGTCGGGCGGACAGTACAGGGTCGAGGCCTATGCGGCCGAGCCGACTCCCCACAACGCCATCAACGAAAAAGCCATCGTCGACGCGGCAGCCGTCGGCGACGCCATCCGCCGGGCGGTCAAGCGCTCGGGAGTCCGTTCCAAGGAATGCGCGGTCGCCATCTCGGGCGACGCGGCCATCACCAAGGCCGTGCAGATGCCGCGGAACCTCTCGGACTCCGACCTCGAGCAGCAGATCGAGATGCAGGCGGACCAGTACATCCCCTTCCCGATGGAAGAGGTCAGCTACGACTTCCAGGTCCTCGGCCCCTCGGAGAAGGATCCGGACATGCGCGACGTGCTCCTCGTCGCCTCGCGCTCCGAGAACGTCGAGCAGCGCGTCGCCGCCGTGAATGCTTCCGGCCTCGTCGCCAAGCTCGTGGACGTCGAGGCCTTCGCACTGGAGAACGCCTGCAAGCTCCTCACGCACCAGATGCCTGACGGCGGCATGGACCGCACCATCGCGGTCGTCGACTTCGGCGCGAGCACGACGACGTTCAGCGTGCTCAAGAACCTGGTCGTGGTGTACACACGCGACTTCGCCTTCGGCGGTCAGTCGCTGACCGAAGAGATCATGCGTACTTACGGGCTTTCGATGGAGGAAGCCGGCCGCGCCAAGAAGGAAGGCGGCCTGCCCTCGAACTACCAGCCCGAGGTGCTCGACCCGTTCATCGACGACATGACCCAGCAGGTCAGCCGCTCGCTCCAGTTCTACCTGGCGTCGGGCAGCGGCCGCAGCCAGCCGGAGCAGATCCTGATCTGCGGCGGCTGCGCAAACATCCCGGGCGTCGCCGATGTGATTGCAAGCCGCGTGGGAATCCCGGCAGAGCGTGGCGATCCGCTCGGCCAGATGAAGATTTCCTCGAAGGCCAAGGCTTTGGGAGTGACGCGGGACGCAACGGCGTTGCTGCTCGCGTGTGGTCTGGCACTGCGGAGTTTCGACGAAGATGCCAAGTATTAACTTACTGCCCTGGCGGCAAGCGCTCCGCCAGCGGCGTCGGAAAGAGTTCCTGTTCGGGATCGTCGGCGCGGTCGTGCTCGCCGGCCTCATAACGCTCATCGCGAGCTTCACCGTGAGCTCGATGATCGACTCGCAGAACCGCCGCAACGAGCTGTTGAAGGCGGAGATCGCGGAGCTCGACAAGGCGATCGAGCAGATCCTGGCGCTCGAGGAGCAGAAGGCGGCGATGATCGCGCGCATGGAGGTCATCGACACGCTCCAGGCCAGCCGGCCCGAAGTCGTGAAGCTCTTCGACCAGGTCGTCTCGACGCTGCCCGAAGGCGTGTACCTCACCTCGGTCAAGCAGAGCGGGAAGAAAATCGAGTTCAACGGCGTGGCGCAGTCGAGCACTCGTGTCTCGGCGTTCATGCGCAACATCGACGCATCAGAGACGCTGTCCTCGCCCGAGCTCAAGGTCATTCAGACCGGGACAACGACAGGTCCCGGCGCCCAGTTCACCCTGTTCGCGTCGCAGCGCGCGCCCGCTGGTGACGAGGCGGCTGCCGAGAAACGCAGTGCGCGCGTTTCGGAGGCACGTCCATGAACTTCGTCGAACAGCTGCAGCAGCTCGACTTCAAGGACATCGGCCGCTGGCCGTTCCTGTTCCGCGCGCTCGGCGTGCTGATCGTGCTCGTGTTCATGACGGTGCTGCTCGTGTGGTACTTCGTGTGGGGCGACAACGGCAACCGTCCCGAGCTCCTGAAAGTGGAGGCCGAACAGAAGGCGCTCTGGCAGACCTTCGACGAGAAGCAGCGCAAGGCCGCGAATCTCGAGGCCTACCGGACTCAGCTCGCGGAGATCGAGCGCACCTTCGGTGCGATGCTCCGCCAGCTCCCGGGCAAGACCGAAGTGCCCTCGCTCCTGGTCGACATCTCGCAGACGGGCCTGGCGTCCGGATTGCAGGAACGGCTGTTCCAGCCCGGCGGCGAGACCAAGATGGACTTCTACGCCGAGCTGCCGATCAAGATCCAGCTCACGGGCGGATTCCATGAATTCGGCCAGTTCGTGTCCGGTATCGCGGCGCTTCCGCGCATCGTGACGCTGCACGACATCGAGATCTCGCGCGGCAATACGCGTGGCGGCTCCACGCGCCGCGGCGCGCCCGCGCCGACGGACCAGCTCACGCTCAACCTGACCGCCAAGACCTACCGCTACCTCGACGAGGACGAGACCGCCCCGGCTGCGGCCGAAGAGGAGAAGGGCAAGGGCAAGGGCAAGAAGGGCGGCAACACCCGGCGCGAGCGTGAACAGGAAAAGAAGACATGAGCCACGTACGCATGCGCAAGACATTGACGGCCGCCGGCATCGCCGCGGCGCTTGCGCTCTCCGGCTGCGCCGACGGCCTCGACGACCTGCGCGCCGACATCGAGAAGGCAAAAGAGCGCCCGGGCGGCCGCATACAGCCGCTGCCGGAAGTGCGCCCCTACGTGAGCCACGAATACCAGATGGCGGACCGCCGCTCGCCGTTCCTGCAGAGCCTCGCCGGGGAAAACCCGAGCGGGCCGCGGCCTGACGTGCAGCGCGCGCGCGAATACCTCGAACAGTTCCCGCTCGATACGCTGAAGATGGTCGGTACGCTCCGTCTCGGCGCCGGGAATTACGGCCTGGTCCAGACCAAGGACGGGCTGATCCACCGCGTGCTTCCGGGCAATCACCTCGGCCAGAACGATGGCCGCGTGATGGCCGTGAGCGACGCGAAGATAACACTGGTCGAAATCATTCCTGATGGACTTGGCGGATACCTCGAGCGCCCCGCGGCGCTGGCCCTTGCCGACTGATTTCTGGGAGAAAGTCTGATGGCTGGCAACAACCGGACAACGGTGTGGAACATGAACTCGGCACGCAGCTTCGTGCAATGGCTGGGGGGCGCAATGGTCATCCTGGCCATCGCGTGGTCGCAGCTTGCGCAAGCGCAGGGAGCCGCCCGGCTGACCGCCGTCGAGGTGTTGCCCATGCAGGGCTCCACCCTGCAGGTCAGGCTTCGCACGGACGGCACCGCGCCCCAGCCGCTGACCTTCACGATCGACAAGCCCGCGCGGCTCTCGGTCGACCTGCCTGACGTCGGGCTCGCGCTCGACAACCGGCGCATCGACGTCGGTGCGGGCGGCGTCGACACGATCGTCGCTGCCGAGGCCACGGGCCGCACGCGCATCGTGTTCAACCTCGACGCGCTCGTTCCCTACACCGCGGTTGCCGAGGGCGACAGCGTGCTGGTCACGATCGGTAGCGGTGGCGCGGCGCAGGCAGCTTCGGCGGCCAATCCGGCCGCTGCCGCCCCGTCCGCGGGGGCCCGCGCCATCACGGGAGTGGATTTCCGCCGCTCGCCGGAAGGCGCCGGCCGCGTCGTGGTCCAGCTTTCGGATCCCGCGACGCCCGCGAGCCTCAAGCAGGAAGGTAACCGCGTGATCGTCGACTTCACCGGTGTCGCGATCGGCGAAGACCTTATGAAGCGCTACGACGTCGTCGACTTCGCGACGCCCGTGACGATGTTCGACGCGACGCGCCTCGGCAACGGCGCGCGCCTCGTCGTGACGGCAAGCGGCGACTTCGAGCAGCTCGCCTACCAGACCGACAACCAGTACGTGGTCGAGGTACGCCAGCGCCCGCGCGCCACCGCCGCGGTCGCGGACAAGGACAAGGTCTACACGGGCGAGCGCCTGACGCTCAATTTCCAGGACATCGATGTCCGTCCGCTGCTCCAGCTCCTGGCCGACACCAGCGGGCAGAACATCGTCGTGTCCGACACGGTCAAGGGCCGCGTTACGCTCAGGCTCCAGAATGTTCCATGGGACCAGGCGCTCGACATCGTACTCAAGACCAAGGGCCTCGACATGCGCCGCAAGGACAACGTGATCCTGGTGGCGCCGCAGGCCGAGCTTGCCGCCCAGGAGAAGGCCGAGCTCGAGGCGCAGAAGGACATCCAGGAGCTTGCGCCGCTGCGCACCGAGTTCCTGACGGTCAACTACGCCAAGGCATCGGAAATCGCGCGCCTCGTGAAGTCGACCGGCGGCGGCTCGATGCTCTCCGATCGCGGCAACGTCACCGTCGACGAGCGCACCAACACGCTGCTCGTCCAGGACACGGCGGACAACCTCTCGTCGATCCGCTCGATGGTCTCGACGCTCGACATCCCGGTCCGCCAGGTGCTGATCGAGTCGCGCATCGTGATCGTCGCCGACGACTTCAGCCGCGACCTCGGCGTGCGTGCGGGTTTCACGCGCGTCTCCGACGACATCAAGGACCTGATGGCGGTCAGCGGCAGCGCGCAGTCGACCGACACGATCATGGGTTCGGCGCTCGACAACCTGGCGGATAGCGGCCAGCCATTCCCGGTCGAGGTGCCGTTCGGCCCGGCGTTCGAGCGCTACAACGTGAATATGCCGGTCGCGAATCCCGCGGGCCGCATCGCGCTGTCGATCCTCGACTTCGACGATTTCCTGATCGACCTCGAGCTGTCGGCTGCCCAGAACGAGGGCCGCGGCGAGATCAAGTCGACCCCGCGCGTCATCACGGCCAACCAGCGTGAGGCGATCATCGAGCAGGGCGTCGAGATCCCGTACCAGGAGTCGGCTTCCAGCGGCGCGACGACGACGCAATTCAAGAAGGCGGTGTTGTCGCTCAAGGTCACGCCGCAGATTACGCCGGACGATCGCGTGATCCTCGATCTCGTCGTGACCAAGGACAGCGTCGGCCAGCTGGTGCCGTCGGCGACCGGTGGCTTCGTGCCATCCATCGACACGCGCAATATCCAGACGCAGGTGCTCGTCAAGGACGGCCAGACGGTCGTGCTGGGCGGCATCATGGAGACGGAGCGGCGCGACAACGTCAAGAAAGTGCCGGGCCTCGGCGACGTGCCCGTGGTCGGCAACCTGTTCAAGTCCAAGAACAAGATCAACAACCGCGACGAGCTCTTGATCTTCGTGACACCAAAGATCCTTCGCGAGGGCTCGCAGATCGAGTGATCGCAGCAGGCGACCGACAGCCAGACGGCCGCCCTCGGGCGGCCGTTTTCTTTGGTGCCGAGTCGCGGATTCCAAAGGGGACGCACCCATTTAGCGGCGAGGAAAGCGCATCCTCCGGACGCTAAAGGGGTGCGTCCCCTTTAGAATCCGCGAGTGGATGACCCGGTACCAAAGCGCAGCGTGTTCCTGATAGGCCCCATGGGCTCCGGCAAGACAGCGGTCGGAAGGGCGCTGGCCCGCCGGCTAGGGCTGCCGTTCGCCGACAGCGACGCCGAGATAGAGTCGCGGACCGGCGTCGACATCGCCTACATTTTCGAACGGGAAGGCGAAGAGGGCTTCCGTATTCGTGAGCGCGAAGTGATCGACGCGCTGACCCAGGCCGCAGGCATCGTGCTCGCGACCGGCGGCGGAGCGATCCTGCTGCCCGAGAATCGCGAACGCCTGGCCGCCCGCGGTACCGTCGTGTTTCTTGACACGACCATCGACCAGCAGCTCGAGCGGACGCGCCGGAGCAGGCACCGGCCGCTGCTCGCCGGGACCGATCGCCGCGCGAGACTGGAAGAACTCGCCGGGATACGGGACCCGCTCTACCGCTCGATTGCCAGGATCACGATCAGGACGGACGGGCGGGCGCCCACCGCAGTCGCGGGCGACATCGCACGCGCGCTCGAGGAAGACTGAAGTGCAGCGGCTCGAGGTGAAGCTCGGCAAGCTCGCCTATCCGATTCTGATCGGACCGGGCCTGCTTGGCTCGCCGGAGGTACTTTCGACGCACGCCGCTGCGGCAAACCTCCTGGTCGTGACGGACGACGTCGTCGGGCCGATCTGGGTGCCCAGGCTGGAGCAGGGCCTCGCGGGCCGTGCGTACGAAATCTGCGTGCTGCCGGGCGGCGAAGAGCAGAAGACTCTCGGCAATGTCGCCATCATCATCGATGCGCTCGTTTCCGCGCGGCTGAACCGGGACGGCCTGGTGCTCGCGCTCGGCGGCGGCGTGATCGGCGACATCGCGGGTTTCGCGGCCGCCTCGTACCAGCGCGGGATCGCGATCGTGCAGCTGCCGACGACACTGCTCGCCCAGGTCGATTCATCGGTCGGCGGCAAGACCGGCGTCAATCACCCGGGCGGCAAGAACCTGATCGGCGCCTTCCACCAGCCCGCTGCCGTCATCACGGACACCGATACGCTTTCGACGCTGCCGGACCGGCAGCTTCGCGCCGGCGTCACCGAGATCGTGAAGGCGGCGCTGGTCGCAGACGCGGAATTCTTCAGCTGGCTCGAAACGAACATTCCACGCCTTCTCCGGCGCGACGCCGAGGCGCTCGAAGAGGCGATCCGCCGCGCCTGCACAATCAAGGCCGCCATCGTCGCATCGGACGAGCGCGAGCAGGGCGGGCGCGCGCTCCTGAACCTTGGTCATACCTTTGGCCACGCGATCGAGGCGGGCGCCGGATACGGCAGCGTGCTGCACGGCGAGGCGGTCGCCGCCGGGCTCGTGCTCGCGGCGGAACTGTCTGCCCGCACCGGTCGCATCGCCGGCGCCGATGCGCGCCGGATCCGCGAGCTCCTCGCCGCCGCCGGCCTCCCGGTCGATCCGCCGCGGCTCGGCCGCGCGCGCATGCTGGAGCTCATGGGTATGGACAAGAAGGTGAAGGGAGGCGTGCTCAGGCTGGTGCTGCTCGACGGCATCGGCAAGGCCGTTGTTGCCTCCGACTATCCCCGCGATGCGCTCGAGGACTTGCTGGAGGAACGGGCGGGCGCATGAGGAAGGGACGTGACCCGGATGCCGGACTCGCGCCGTATGCGGCCCTCGAGCGGAAATCGCGCGGCCGGCGCCATCCCGAGCCGCCCGCCGACTATCGCGGCCAGTTCCAGCGCGACCGCGACCGCATCATCCATTCGAACGCCTTCCGCCGCCTGGTCTACAAGACCCAGGTGTTCATCAACCACGAAGGCGACATGTACCGCACCCGGCTCACGCATTCGATCGAGGTCGCGCAGATCGGCCGTTCGGTCGCGAACGCGCTCTCGCTATCGGAGCCGCTGACCGAGGCCATCTGCCTCGCGCATGACCTCGGCCACACTCCATTCGGCCATGCCGGGCAGGACGTGCTGAACGACTGCATGCGAGAGTTCGGCGGCTTCGAGCACAACCTGCAGTCGCTCAGGGTCGTGGACGAGCTGGAGGAGCGCTACGCGGAATTCCCGGGGCTCAATCTCTGCTTCGAGACGCGCGAAGGGATACTCAAGCACAGTTCGCTCGCGAATGCGCGCCAGCTCGGAGAGCTCGGGAAGCGCTTCATCGAGCGCAGGCAGCCAGGCCTCGAGGCGCAGATCGCGGACCTCGCCGACGCGATCGCCTACAACAACCACGACGTCGACGACGGGCTGCGCTCCGGGCTCGTGACACTTCCCGAGTTGCACAGCGTGGGCCTTTTTGCCCGCCACCATGACGCGGTCGCCGCCCGCTATGGCGAGCTGCCCGGCCGGAGGCTGGTGCACGAAGTCATCCGCAGGATGATCCACGAGGTCGTGAGCGACCTGATCGAGGAATCCGCGCGCCGCCTCGCGGCGGCAAGTCCCGCGGACATCGACGCCGTGCGCGATCACGCAGGCCCGCTGATCGGTTTCTCGGAGGCGCGGGAGCGGGATCACCACCAGATGAAGAAGTTCCTGCGCACCAAGCTCTACCGCCACGAGCGCATGCAGGGAACGCGTACCGGCGCCGGCAAGGCGCTCGAAGACCTCTTCCGCGGCTTCATGGCGGACGTCACCCGCATGCCGCCGGAGCACCGCGATGCCGCGATTGCGATGGAAGCGCATTCGGGCGCGGCCGGGCGCGCGCGCGCGGTCGCCGACTACATCGCCGGCATGACGGATCGCTTCGCATTCCAGGAGCACGCAAGACTGCTAGCATGAGCGCCCGCCAGGAGAACTGACCCGGTGCCCAGAGCCGCCGTACCCGCGCGCGAACGCCTGATTTTCGCGATGGATGTGCCGACGCCGGATGCCGCGCGCCGCCTCGTGGACCAGCTCGGCGATTCCGTTTCCTTCTACAAGCTTGGGCTCGAGCTCTTCATGTCGGGCGGCGCCTTCGAGCTGCTCGACTGGCTGGTCGGCCGCGGCAAGCGCGTGTTCCTCGACCTCAAGCTCTTCGACGTTCCCGCAACCGTCGCGGGCGCGGTTCGGAACCTTCGCAATCGCGGCGTGACCTTCGCGACCGTGCACGGGAACCAGGCCATCATGGAAGCCGCGGTCGAGGCCGCGGACGGCGTCGGCATCCTCGCGGTCACGGTGCTGACGAGCCTCGATCGTGGCGATCTCGACGACCTCGGCTTCCAATGCGACGTCGGCGAGCTCGTGCTCTCGCGCGCGCGCCGCGCGCTCGCGGCGGGCTGTGTCGGTGTCATTTCCTCGGGGCTCGAGGCAAAGCAGCTGCGCGCGGGCGTCGACGACCGGCTGATCGTGGTGACGCCCGGAATCCGTCCGGTCGAGAACCGGCCGGCCGACGACCAGAAGCGTGTCGTCGGCGTCGCCGAGGCCTTTGGCAACGGCGCCGACTACATCGTCGTCGGCCGCCCGATACGCGACGCCGCCGATCCGGGAATCGCGGCGGAGGCAATCCAGGCGACGATCGCCGGCCTGTTCCCGGGAAAATGACGGAACTGCAAAACGACCGGCTGCTGCGCGCGCTTGCGCGCGAGCCCGTGGACCGGACGCCCGTGTGGCTGATGCGCCAGGCGGGCCGCTACCTGCAGGAATATCGCGCGACGCGCGCCAGGGCAGGCAGTTTTCTCGGCCTCGCGACGAACCCGGAGCTCGCCTGCGAGGTGACGCTGCAGCCGCTCGCGCGCTTTCCTCTCGATGCGGCCATCCTCTTCTCCGACATCCTGGTGATCCCGAAAGCGATGGGCGTCGGCCTCGCCTTCGAGGAAGGAGAGGGACCGCGCATCGAACGCCCGGTGCGCTCCACGGCCGACATCGATGCACTGCCGGTGCCGGATCCCGGGCGTGAACTGAAGTTCGTCATGGAC
>DAIRVV010000033.1:0-15927 GCA_036802645.1 Steroidobacteraceae bacterium | reverse complement strand
CGGCGGTCGTGCGGGCCGAGGCAGTCGCGCACGGCGAGGCAGTCAGATTCGGCGCGACCTTCGGCAAGGTCCTGCCGCAGCTGATCACGCTCGTCGTGGCGACGATCTTCTACATGCTCGCGGTCGGTGTCGGCATGGTGTTGCTGGTGATTCCGGGTCTGCTGCTGTTGCTTTCGCTCTCCTTTTTCCTGCCGGCGGTCACGCTGGACGGGAAGGGCATCTTCGACAGCCTGACGTACAGCCACAAGCTGGTCTGGGGATGCTGGTGGCGCACGCTGGCGATGTACATGATCGTTTTCATCATCATCTACGTGTTCTTCCTCCTGATCGGAGTTTTCGTCGGCATCTTCGCCGGTTTTGGCGGCGGCGACGTGGGCTTCTTCTTCCTGGCCAACATGGTCACGTCGATTCTCGGTGGCTTGCTCGTGATGCCGCTCTTCACTTCGCTTTACGTCGAAATCTATCGTGACCTGAAGATGCGTAAGTCCGGCGGCGACCTGGCCGCGCGCATCGAGGCAGTCGGAACGGCGCGCTGAACGCGCGATCGACTCACGCATCGCAATCGGGCCACGGCGGCCTGCGCGCGCTTTGTCTCGCGGCGCTCGCGTTCACGGCTTCCCAGCTCGCTCATGCGGAGGATGCTGCTGACGAAAGTTCCTGGGATGCCTGCTCCGACGCCGTGCGCGCGGTGAATGCCGACGACGGTCCGGATTATCGGCACGAAGAGGGCGAAGTGCACGAGGAGCCTCCCGGCTTCTCCGAGCTTTGCCCCGTTGTGCAAGCGTCCATCGTGGGCAGTCACCTGGCGCCATTTCTGCCGCGCGATTGGGACGCGTTCGTTACGGTTGAGAAACTCGAGCGGCTGCACAGCCTGCTGGAACCCGGGTTGTCGCCAGCGGGACTGCGGCCCGATACTTCGGGAGTCGCGGGGATCGTCAAGCGGATGGAAGAGTCGCAGGTCGTGCGCGAACGCAGCCTGTGGCAGCGCTTCAAGGACTGGATCAAGGAGCTGCTTTCCGGGCGGGCGCAGGCACAGGATTCGGACTGGCTGGCGGACTGGTTGCGCGAGCACATGCCATCCGAGAGTGCGCTCCGCATCGTGATGTTCACAATCCTCGTGCTCCTCATCGCGACGGTCGCCTGGATTGTGTATGTCGAGCTTCGTGCTGCGGGGCTCCTCAGCCGGCAAGCCGCCAGGGCCGCCATCGCGGGAAGAACGGCCGGTACGATCAATGCGGACGACGATTCGCCGGCGCTCGACGAAGCGAGCGACGTCGAGCTGCCACCACTCCTGATCACGCATCTGCTCGGGCAATTGCGGCGCCTCGGTCGGGTGCAGGATCGCGGCAGCATGACGCACCGCGAGCTCGCCCGCGCCGCGCGGTTCGATGCAGCGGCGGAGCGCGATACGTTTCGCGAGCTGCTTACGGTGTCCGAGCGGATCCGTTATGGCGCGGTCGTTCCGGAGGCGGCAGGCCTGGGGCGCGTCATCGCGGAATCGAGGCGTCTGCTCGAGAGCCTGGCACGACTGCCGCGAGGCGCGACGTGAAGGATCGCGGGCTCACGTTGCTGCTCGCGCTCGGTGCGCTGGTTGCCTTTTACATACTGCTTGTCGGGCCCGAAGGACAGCCAGAGGAGGATTTTTCACGTCCGCTCTCGACCGAGTTGCGGCCTAACGGCTATTTTGCCGTGCGTCACTGGCTTGAGACGCAGGGAGTTCACGTCATCGAACTTCGTCACCGTTACGACTGGCTGCTGCGGGCTGCCGAATTGCCTGAGAAGGGCAACCTGATGGTGACGACAATTCCGCACAAGCGTTACATGCGCCATTCCGAGTTGCGGTCGCTGCGCAAGTGGTCGCAGAACGGTAATGCCATCCTTGTGGCCGCGGGCGTATTCGACACGCCGGAATGGGCCGTGCCCGACACGGACTTGCAGAATCAGTTGTATCAGCTCTCGCGAATCACAATTGCGCTCGCCGAGCCGGTCTCGGACGAGGTCGCTGACGACGACGAGCGGGACCATCCGGCACCGTCCGCGTTCGGACCGCCGATCCGGCTCAAGGAGGCGAAGCGCGGCTTCATGCTGCCGCACGGAGACCATCCGCTTGTCCGCGGCGTGAAGTCCGTGCACGCACTCTCGGAGTTTCCAGCCGGCAAGTTCATGGCTGTCACGCCCGTCGAGGCGCCGATGCTGTCGCTCATGTTCGACAAGGAGAGCGGCGAGGACGCCCTGTGGCTCACCTGGTCGGAGGGCGGCGGCCCCGTGCTCGTGAGCGGCTACGGCAGCATCCTGACCAACAAGATGCTCGCGCGGGCCGACAATGCGGAACTGATGGCAAATGTCGTGGCGCAGTTTCTCGGCCCCGGGGGCCACGTCGTCTTCGACGATATGCATCAGGGCGCCGCAAGCCTCTACGACGCGGAAGCTTTCTTCGGCGACCCTCGCCTCCACGCAACAATCGCGTGGATTTTCGCACTGTGGTTCCTCTGGGTGCTCGGCGGCACGCGGATGCCGCCACCTGCGGCGCGGCCGGCGCCGGTCCGCGAGCGATCGTTCGTCGATTCGACCGGAAACTTTTTCGCGCGGGTTCTCGACCGCCGGCTGGTCGCGAGGCGGATGTTCGCGAATTTTTTCAATGACTGGCGCCGGAGCCTCGGCTTTCCGCCGGACGGAGAGCCGCTGTGGGAGTGGATGCGCGGATCCGGCGCGGTCCCGCTCGGCGGGCTCGAGCGCATCGAAGCAATCTACGCACGCGTCGAGTCCGGCAAGCGCGTGAACCTGATCGAACTCCACAATCGCCTGCAACAACTGCGGAAGCAACTGACATGAGCACACCGGTGGAAGAGCTCGACTTGCAACTGCGTCGTGAGATCGGAAAGGCCGTCCATGGCGCCGATACCATGATTCACGGGCTGATGACTGCCTCCCTCGCGCGCGGCCACATGTTGATCCAGGGCGCGCCCGGCCTCGGCAAGACACTCCTCGCGAAGGCATTGGCTCAGTGCCTGGGCGGCAGCTTCCAGCGCATCCAGGGCACGGCCGACCTCATGCCGAGCGACATCATCGGCGTGCACGTATTCGATCCCCGCGAACAGAAGTTCGTTTTTCATCGGGGTCCCCTGTTCGCGGATGTCGTGCTGATGGACGAGATCAACAGGGCGGGCCCGAAGACGCAGTCGGCGCTCCTCGAGGCGATGGAAGAGCGCCAGGTGACGGTCGAACGCGAGCGCATGCGATTGAGCGAGCGCTTCATCGTGCTCGCGACGCAAAACCCCCACGAATTCGAGGGTACCTATCCCTTGCCCGAATCGCAGCTCGACCGGTTCATGCTGCGCCTCGACGTTGCGTATCCCACCGAGGCGGACGAGGCCGCGATCGTCGCCCACTACGGCGCAGGCCTCGGCGCTGCCGCCATCGAATCGTTCGCAATCAACGCGATCGAGCCGGCGCTCGTCGAGCGTGCGCGCGCCCAGGCGAGCGCGGTGCACGCTTCCGAGGCACTTGTCGGCTACATCCTGCGCCTGGCCGGCGCCACGCGGCAGAACGCCTCGATCTCGCTCGGCGTGTCGACCCGCGCGGTGCTTGCGCTGACCTGGGCCGCACGCATCGAGGCGGCGTCGCGCGGCGCGGACTTCGTGACACCCGATGACGTCAAGGCGGTGGCACCGGCCGTCATCGGGCACCGGCTCGTCCTTTCGCCCGAGGCGACGCTCGACGGGCTGACTGCCGGGGCCGTCGTGGCGCGCGTGCTCGAACAGGTCCAGGTCCCGCGTTGAACGCACGGCCATGAGCCTGACTCGCCGGACGTTGCTACTCGTAACGCTGGTCGTCCTGCTCGCCGTCGTCGGCCTCTGGAGTCCCGACGATGCAGTGCGCAAGCTCTGGCTCTTTCCCGCTGCGTTTCTCCTGCTCGGGCTTGCGATCGAGGGATTCCGGCAGCGTCGGCTGCACGTGAAAGCAGGTCCCACCGGCCCCGCACGCGCGCGGCTTGGAGCGCCGGTGGACCTCGTCCTGCACTGGCGGTCGGCGCGGCCCGCGATGCTACGGTTCATGGCGGCGGCGCCGTCGATCATCGACGTCCCCGCGAACGTGGAGACGCTCGCGATCGGGCCTGCGGGTGCCGAGTCGAAATTTCGCGGCGTCGCGATCGGGCTCGGACGGGCGCCGTGGCCGGAACTTCGCGGGCGCGTGCGGGGCGCGTTCGGCCTGGCCTGGTGGACGCGGCGCTTCAGAGTTGCCGGAGAGATCCTGGCGGAACCCGACCTGCTTGCGAATCCGGCGCGCGGCAGGTCGGTCGCGGTGGGCGGAAGCGCGCAGCGCGCGATTTCCGGGGCGGGCTCGGAACTGCACGAGTTGCGCGAGTACCGCCCCGGCGATTCCCTGCGTTCGATCGACTGGAAGGCGAGCGCCCGTGCGAGCCGCTGGATATCGCGCGACCGTGTCGCCGAGCAGCATCTCGAGATCATGCTAATGCTGGATGTCGGGCGCACGAGCGGCGTCGCGATCGATCGCCTGACGCGGCTCGGCCACTACGTGAATGCGGCATCGCGTTTTGCGGAGCACGCTGTGCAGAACGAGGATCGCGTCGGGCTCGTGACCTTCGCCGACACGCCGTTGGCGGCTCTGGCGCCCGGGCATGGCGTCTCGGCCGTGCGGCGGATCCGGGAAAGCCTGGCCGCCACGACTTCGCTGGCGCGCGAGAGCAACCCGCTGCCGGCCGCGGCGCGCGTCTTGTCGCTCTGTCGCCAGCGTGCGCTCGTCGTGCTGATGCTGGATCTCGACGACGTGGGAGCACAGGGTCAGCTCGGGCAGGCGGTTCGGCTGCTGCGCCCGAAGCACCTGCCGGTCGTATGCGGGCTCTTGAGCCCTGAGCTCTACGAGCTCCGCGACCAGGAGGCCCACAAGTGGCTTGATCCCTATTTGTCGCTCGCCGCTGCCGAGCAGATCGGGCGGCTGCGTACGGCTGCCGCCGTGCTGCGCCAGCTCGGTGCGCCCGTCGTGCTGACCTATCCCGCGCAGTTCGAAGAGGCGGTCTTCGGAACCTACGACCGGATGCGAGCCCGCCGGCGAATCTGAGTGCGCGGGGCCGCGCCCGTGCGCCTTCCATAAAGCGCGCCCGTCGCGGCTGCGATCGCGATCGCGAATGACGCGACGCCGATGACGGCACGGCTCGCGAACGGATACGACGGCTCCGTCGAGATGAAGCCTTCGATGAGCCCGCAGCCGATCAGCAGCAGCGCGCAGAACAGGAGGTAACGCGATGTGCGCGCAACCGCGCCGCGGAATGACTCGGCGCGGCTGCCGCCACGCGGGCGGATCAGGGATTCGCCGAGCGCGACGCCCGCGGCGCCGGCGAGGCAGATCGTCGTCAGCTCGACCGGCCCGTGGGCGGCGGTGAATTCGAACAGCCGGAATCCCAGGCTGTGCTGGTGCGTAAATGCGTAGAGCCCGCCGATCATCAGGCCGTTGATCGTGATGATGTAGAACGTGCCGAGGCCGAATATCACGCCGACGCAATAGGCGACTAGCGTGACAACGATGTTGTTGCTGATGATTCCGGCGGAAATGACCGATGAAGGGACGATATTGACCATGGAATCCATCCACAACTCGCCGGATTCCACGGTTGAGATCATCTCCTCGGACGCGATCAGCGCCGCGAGCTCCGGGAAGCTCGTGATGAGCCAGGCGCCCGCGAGTCCCGAAAGCACGAGCAGCGATGCCACCGCTGCAATGTATGGCGCCAGTTCCCGCGTCATCGCCGGCGCATCTTCAACGAGGAGGGCCCGAAGATCTGCCAGCAGCGAATAGGCGGGGCGCGCAAGCAGCCCATGGACGCGCTGGTAGCTCGTTTCAAGGAAGCGCGTGACGCGGCTCTGCGGCAGCACGCGCCGCGCGATCGACAGATCGCGCGCAAGCGTGCGGTAACCGTCGAGGAGGGCGTTTGCATCATCGATGTCATGGCGGCGTCCGCGCGAAAGTCGTTGCAGGCGTGACTCGATCGCCTGCCAGACGTCGATTCGCCTGCCGAGCCAGCCCCTGAGGCTCTCGTTGGCGCGTTCGCCCGTCACCTGAGTCCGCCGAGTTGATTCTGCAGCGCGGCGAGCGCGCTGGCGTCATTGAGCGTCGTCGCGTGCGAAGCGGCTGATTGCGGATCCAGCCGGGCCAGCAGCCGCCGCGCGAGATCAAGGCGCGGCCCGCTGTCGAGTGTCTGCCAACGTTCAATCAGGTCCTGGATCAGCTCGGCATCCGCTGTCGAAATGCCGCTCGCTGTGCCCGCCCGCGAGAGGCTGTCGAGGCTTTCCGCCTTGCCGGAATCCTCATAGATGAGCAGCGTGCCGGCCGCCAAGTCGCCAATCCGCTGGTGGCGGCGCGTGGCAAATGTGCTGGCAAGCCCAACGACATACATGATCGGGAGTCCATCCACGAATCGGAAAATATTGCGTACCGCGATCGCTCCGGTGCCAGGGATCATGCCTTCGAGGGTCACGATACGGATGCCGGCGATTCGCTTGCCGGGCGTGCGCCCCGCCATGAGGACTTCGAGAATCGGGTGGTACAGCAGATAGATGATGAACGGCGGAACGGTGCCGATGAATGCCAGCCATCCCGGCGTCGATTCGGGTCCGGCCGAAAGGCTCGTGATCAGGGCGACGAAACCGTAGAACCACGCGAGCGCGACGAGCAGCCGGATATGGAAGTCGATGACAAATGCAAAGCTGCGGCCACCGGGCCCTACAATCGCGAGCTCGAGCGGCACGCCCGTGATGCTGTCGATGCGCAGGCGCGCGTCATCGATGTCGGCCAAAGCAACCATGAATACCCCGAATCCCTGGCTGATTATGCCTAAGGCCCGCCGCCGGGCTGTGCACGGCGTCGCGGTATCGGCGGGACTGGGAAGCCTGGGTCACCCTTGGACGCGCCGCAGTCGCAATACGCCTCGGAACGGGTGACGCGCGATCACGCCTGATATCCTCGCAGCCCATGAGCGTCGAGCCCGCCGTCACGCCCGCCGGTCCACGCATCGTCCGCGCTCCGCGCGGCAAGACACTGAATTGCGGCAGCTGGCTGACCGAGGCGCCGTTCCGGATGATTCAAAACAACCTGGATCCGGAAGTAGCCGAGCATCCGGACCAGCTCGTCGTCTACGGCGGCATCGGCAAGGCGGCGCGAAACTGGGAAGCGTTCGACACCATCCTTTCGGTGCTGAAACGTCTCAAGGACGACGAATCGCTGCTCATTCAATCGGGCAAACCGGTCGGCGTATTTCGCACGCACCCTGATGCGCCGCGCGTCCTGATCGCGAACTCGAATCTCGTGCCGCATTGGGCGACCTGGGAGCATTTCCACGAGCTCGACCGCAAGGGCCTCATGATGTACGGCCAGATGACGGCGGGCTCCTGGATCTACATCGGCTCGCAGGGCATCGTGCAGGGCACCTACGAAACGTTCGGCGCCTGCGCGCGCACCCATTTCAACGGCGATGCGCGCGGCCGCTGGATCCTAACCGCGGGCCTCGGCGGCATGGGTGGCGCGCAGCCGCTCGCAGCGACGATGGCGGGCTTCTCGATGCTCGCCGTCGACTGCGACGAATCCCGCATCGACTTCCGGCTGCGCACGGGTTACGTGGACCGCAAGGCGACGACGCTTGACGAGGCGCTTGCGCTCATCGACGAGGCGAGGCGCGCGAAGAAAGCGCTTTCAGTCGGGCTGCTCGGCAACGCCGCAGACGTCTTCCCCGAAGTCGCGCGCCGCAAGATCATGCCGGACGCGGTCACGGACCAGACCTCCGCCCACGATCCGCGGAATGGCTATCTGCCACGCGGCTGGACGATGGCGCAGGCTGCGGAAGCGCGGCAGAAGGATCCGGCGCGCATCGAGCGCGAGGCGCGTGCCTCGATGAGGATCCACGTGCAGGCGATGCTCGACCTGAAGTCGCAGGGCGCCGTCGTCTTCGACTACGGCAACAACATTCGCCAGGTCGCGCTCGAGGAAGGACTGAAGAACGCCTTCGACTTTCCGGGCTTCGTGCCGGCCTACATCCGGCCGCTCTTCTGCGAAGGCATCGGGCCGTTCCGCTGGGTCGCGCTCTCAGGCGATCCCGAGGACATCTACCGCACCGATGCGAAAGTAAAGGCGCTGATTCCGGGCGATGCGCACCTGCATCGCTGGCTCGACCTGGCCCGCGAGCGCATCCGCTTTCAGGGCCTGCCCGCGCGCATCTGCTGGGTGGGCTTGAAGGACCGCGCGCGGCTCGGCCTCGCGTTCAACGAGATGGTTGCAAAGGGCGAACTCGCAGCACCCGTCGTGATCGGCCGCGATCACCTCGACTCCGGCTCCGTCGCGAGCCCGAATCGCGAGACGGAGGCGATGAAGGACGGATCGGATGCGGTCTCCGACTGGGCGTTCCTCAATGCGCTCATCAATACGGCCGGCGGCGCGACCTGGGTGTCGATCCACCACGGCGGTGGTGTCGGAATGGGATTTTCCCAGCACGCCGGCGTCGTGATCGTGTGCGATGGCAGCGACGCAGCGGCGGCACGTATCGCACGCGTGCTCCGGAACGACCCAGGCACGGGCGTCATGCGCCACGCCGATGCCGGCTACGAGTCCGCGATCGCCTGCGCGCGCGAGCAGGGACTCGACCTGCCCTCGATACGTTGATGGTCACGATCACGTTGAAGCCGGGCGCGATCTCACTGGCGGAACTGCGGCGCATCGTGCGCGGCGGCGATGCGATCGCGCTCACCGCTGGCTGGCGCGGTCCCGTCGAGCAATCGCTCGCGGCCGTAGCGAGGCGGCTCGCCGCCGGCGAATCGCTCTACGGCATCAACACCGGATTCGGCAAGCTCGCGAAGACCCGGATCTCGGACGACGAGCTCGCGACCTTGCAGCTCTATCTCATGCGCTCGCACGCCGCGGGCGTGGGCGCGCCGCTCGCGGACTCGACCGTGCGGCTCATTCTCGTGCTGAAAGCCGCGAGCCTCGCGCGCGGATTTTCGGGCGTACGCCCCATCGTGATCGAGCGCCTGCTACAGCTCGCGAATGCGGGAATCCATCCGCTCGTGCCCGGCCAGGGCTCGGTCGGCGCCTCGGGCGATCTCGCGCCGCTCGCGCATCTCTCGCTCGCCCTGATCGGAGAGGGATGCGTGCGCGTCGACGGCAAGGAGCAAGATTGCGGTGCAGCGCTGAAGGCCGCCGACATCGAGCCGCTCGTACTCGGGCCCAAGGAGGGACTGGCGCTGCTGAATGGCACACAGGTCTCGACTGCGCTCGCGCTCGAGGCGCTGTTTGCAGCCGAAGACCTGCTCGCGGGATCGGTTCTGAGCGGCGCGATGTCCGTGGACGCCGCGCTCGGCAGCCGCGTGCCCTTCGATGCGCGAATCCACAATGCGCGGGGTCAGCCGGCGCAAATCGCGGTGGCCGCGGCATTCCGCGAAGTGCTTGGCGAGAGCGACATCGGACGATCGCACGAAAACTGTGATCGCGTGCAGGACCCGTATTCGCTTCGCTGCCAGCCGCAGGTCGCGGGCGCCTGTCTCCAGCAGATCCAGGACGTCGCGCGCACGTTGATGCTCGAGGCAAACGGCGTCTCCGACAATCCGCTCGTCTTCGGCAAGGAAGGCGACGTGCTGTCGGGCGGCAATTTCCACGCGGAACCCGTCGCGTTTGCCGCCGACAATCTTGCGCTTGCGATCGCCGAGATCGGCGCGCTCGCGGAGCGGCGGATCGCGATGCTCATCGACGACAGCCTGAGCCAGCTCCCGGCTTTCCTCGTGCGCCAGGGCGGGCTCAATTCCGGATTCATGATCGCCCAGGTCACGGCCGCGGCGCTCGCCTCGGAGAACAAGTCGCTGGCGCACCCGGCGTCGGTCGACAGCCTGCCGACCTCGGCAAACCAGGAGGATCACGTCAGCATGGCGACCTTCGCCGCGCGCCGGCTTGGTCCGATGGCGGAGAACACGCGCGGAGTGCTGGCGATCGAGCTGCTCGCTGCCGCGCAAGGCATCGACTTCCGCCGTCCGCTCGGATCGAGTCCGGCGCTCGAGCAAGCCCACGCGCTGCTTCGCGCCAGAGTTGCCTTCTACGACCACGACCGTCTCTTCGCGCCGGACATCGAAGCCGCGAAGTCGGTCATCTCCTCCGACGAATTCCTCTCGCTCGTTCCGGCGGGTCTGACCCCGAGTCGATAAGCGCACACCCGGCGCGCGGGATCCGGCGGGGTTACTCGCTCGCAGGGAACAAAGGGGACAGTCACCTTTAGCAGCGAACAAGCTTTCGAAGGCCAAACTGTCTCTGGCTAAAGGTGACTGTCCCCTTTGTTCCCGTTCGCTCGCGAGTACCCCGCCACCTCGCGCGCCGGGCGATCGGCGGCGGCTCGTGGATAAGCCGCCGCATCGTGCGCGCATAAGCCGGGGGGACCCCGGGCGAGCGACTTTAGGTCGCCGCAGGAGCGAGCTCGGGGTGCCCCAGGCGAAATGCGCGCGCTAGTGCGGCGGGTGATTTGCAAGCCACTGCATCGAGCGCTCTACACGCGCGCGGCCGGAGGGATGGTCGTAGAAGACGAATTCTTCGAGAGCCCCCGGCTCGAGTTTGCGATACGAGCTGAGTCTCATCGCCACACTGGCGAATCCGTGTGGTTCCTTTGCGGCATCAAGCCCGAACGCGTCGGCATGCGCCTCGACGAAACGGCTCACCGTGTTCGTGATCGGAGTCAGGAGGAAGAGAACGATTGAGAAGATCGCAAACGCGAGCGGCAGCCCGGCCGGGTCCGCGAGGTCACGCACGCCCCAGCGTTCTCCGTAGCGCCGCTGGAAGTGCCCGAAACTCCGGTTGACGCCCCAATAGGCGATGCCGAGCAGGAGCGTGAACACGAGCGTGAGCCACAGGCCGTGATGCAGGCGGTAGTGACCCATCTCGTGGCCCATGACGGCGCGGATCTCCGGCAGGGAAGTCCCGTTCAGGAGATTGTCGTTGAGCGAGATACGTGTCGTGCCCCAGAGCCCCGAAACGTTCGCGCTGATGCGCTTCGTCTGCCGCGAGGCGTCGAACCAGTAGACGTCGTCCGCCGGCACCTCCGTCGCGCGGGCGAGGGCGAGGATCGATTCGCGGGTCTCGCCCTCGGGCAGCGGCTTGTAGTCATTGAAGAGCGGCGCGACGAAGACCGGTGTCACCATGATGACGAACAGGATGAAGACCGCCGTCGCGCCCATGGCCCACCAGACCCAGCGCTCGCGCACGCGCGCCACGAGCCGGTAGAGCCCCGCGATCGCGAGGCCGATGAATACGACGTCGAGCGCGAGATCGATTGCCGTCTCGCCGAGGTAGCCGGCGAGCGTGTGATTCGACATGCCGTACTGGTGCTCGCGGAAGTATTCCGTGTAGAGCGACCAGGGGAGCGTGAGCACATAAAGCGCGAGCACGAACCCGATCGCGACGAACAGGCCCTGGAGGAACGGTCCATTCCCGCGGGCCGCCGCCCAGTCGCGGATGCACGCCGCGAATCGCGAGCGCAGCAGCAGCCAGCAGATCGCGACGACGATCAGCGTGGACCAGGCCGCGATCCAGTAACCGCCTTCGAAATACGCGTCCGATTTTTCGCGGTCGGCGGCTGGCACGGTTGCGATGTAAGCGTCCGTCGCGCGCGCCACGTCGAATGTCGGTCCCCATTCCGCTTCCGGCGGAATGCGAAGACCGGCGCCCTGTTCCTCGTTCATTGGTGGCTCCTTCTTCAGGCACGCTATAGTGCGGGCATTGCAGTGCAACAAGCGAGTCGATGGCGGCACTTCGGAAAGCAGGACTGATCGGCTGGCGCGGCATGGTCGGTTCCGTGCTCGTCGAGCGCATGCGCGCGGAGAACGATTTCGCAGGGATCGAGCCCGCGTTCTTCTCGACAACGCAGGCCGGCAGCGCAGCGCCTGATATCGGGCGCAAGCCCGCAGTCGTACAAGACGCCAACGACCTCGACGCGCTCGCTCACTGCGACATTCTGATTTCCTGCCAGGGCGGCGATTACACGGAGTCCGTGCACCCGCGGTTGCGCGCCTCCGGCTGGAGCGGCCACTGGATTGACGCCGCCTCGGCACTTCGCCTGCACGGCGAGGCCACGATCATCCTCGACCCGGTCAACCGTCCTGAGATCGACGCGGCGCTCGCCGCAGGACGGCTCGACTGGATCGGCGGCAATTGCACGGTGAGCCTGATGCTGATGGCATTCGGTGGGCTTTTCCGCGCCGGCCTCGTCGAATGGATGACGTCGATGACGTACCAGGCCGCATCGGGCGCCGGGGCGCGCGAGATGCGGGAGCTCCTGGTACAGATGGGCCATCTGAATCGCGCCGCGGGCAACCTGCTCGACGATCCCGCGAGTGCGATTCTGGACATCGATCGACGTGCGTCGGCCGCGCTTGCGAACGGCATGCCTGCGGAGCGCCTCGGCTATCCGTTGGCGGGAAGTCTCCTGCCCTGGATCGATCGCGATCTCGGCAACGGCTACAGCCGCGAAGAAACCAAGGCGGGAACGGAAGGCAACAAGATCCTCGGCCTCACGACGACTCCCGTCCCGATCGACGGTATCTGCGTCCGCATCGGTGCGATGCGCTGCCATAGCCAGGCCGTGACCATCAAGCTGAAGCGCAGGATGAAAATCGCGGACATCGAGCGCGCGATCGCGGACGCGCACGAGTGGATCCGCATCGTGCCGAACGAGCGCGAGGCCTCGCTCGCAAGGCTGACGCCTGCGGCTGTGAGCGGCACGCTCGACATCGCGGTCGGGCGCCTGCGTCACCTCGCGATGGGCGAGGACTACGTCACCGCGTTTACCGTCGGCGACCAGCTGCTCTGGGGCGCGGCGGAGCCGTTGCGCCGCATGTTGCGCCTGCTGATCGAGCGCTGACGCCCGCCGGATGGCATTCATCGAAAGCACGGGCGCGCCACTCGGCCGGCTGCTGGCCTATCCCGGGTTCAAGCGTTTCCTGTCCGCGCGGCTGCTCGCCTCGGTCGCGGTGCAGATGCAGACCGTCGCCGTCGGCTGGCAGGTCTACTCGATCACCGGCAAGCCGCTCGACCTTGGCTTGATCGGCCTTTCGCAATTCCTGCCTTTCGTACTGCTCGTGCTGCCCGCGGGTCACATTGCGGACCGGCACAACCGCGCGCTTATCCTTTCGCTCTGCATCGCTCTCGAATTCCTCTGCGCGCTCGCATTGCTCGCGTTCACTTTCACGGGACTCCAGGTCGCCTGGCCGGTGTTCGCCGTGATGGTCGTCTTCGGCACCGCGCGCGCGTTCTCGATGCCGGCGGGCCAGGCGATCATGCCGAACCTCGTGCCGCCCTCGCTCTTCTCGCGCGCGGTGGCGGTGAACTCGAGCACCTGGCAGCTTTCGACGATCGCGGGTCCGGCGATCGGCGGCCTCGTGTACCTGGCCGGTCCCGACGTCGTCTACGGCACCGTCGCGGGTCTCCTTGCCGCCGCATTCATATTGATCGCAGGCGTGAAGACTCAAAAGCCCGCGCGCCCGGACACGCCCGACAGCTGGCACACCTTGCTCGAGGGCTTGCGCTTCGTCTGGAAGAAGAAGGTGATTCTCGGCGCCGTCTCGCTCGATCTCTTCGCCGTGCTCTTCGGCGGCGCCGTCGCGTTGCTGCCGGCCTATGCCAGCGACATCCTGCACGTCGGGCCGGACGGATTCGGATGGCTGCGCGCCGCGCCCGGTATCGGCGCCGCGATCATCGCGATCGCGCTCGCCTGGCGGCCGATTACGCGCCACGTCGGCGCGCTGATGTTCGCGGGCGTCGCTGTGTTCGGCCTCGCGACCGTCGTCTTTGGCCTCTCGGAAAATTTCCTTCTGTCGCTCGCGGCGCTCGCGACGCTCGGCGGCGCGGACATGGTGAGCGTCTACATCCGTCACATGCTGGTGCAACTCGAGACACCGGACGGCATCCGCGGGCGGGTGAGTGCGGTCAACGCGGTCTTCATCGGCGCCTCGAACGAGCTCGGCGAATTCGAATCCGGACTGACCGCCGCCTGGTGGGGCCTGAAGCCCGCAGTCGTCGTGGGCGGTCTCGTGAGCGTCGCGATCGCAGTTCTCTGGACGCGTTTCTTCCCGGCGCTGCGCCGCATTGACGAATTTCCGGAGCCGGAATCAAAGTCCACTTGACCGAGCCAAGGCGCGGCTGTATATCCATACAGTATGCGGCCCAAGGGTCAAAAGGGACGTGGAGTAGTCTCGAATCGAACGGGGCGCTTCGAAGCGCTCGCGCTCGAAGCCGTGGACGACGGCTGGGGCATCGCCGACGAAGAGTTGCCGCCGCTCAAGACCACCGTGCAGCCTGAACCGCCGCACTCCGTTATTACCAAGAACGATTCGCCGGACATCCCTTTTGAACAATCCATCAATCCGTACCGTGGATGCGAGTCAGGATGTGTTTATTGCTATGCCCGACCGAGCCACCAGTACCTGGGACTCTCGGCCGGACTCGATTTCGAGACCCGGCTTTTTTACAAGAAAGACGCTGCCGCGCACCTGCGCGAGGAGCTGAATCGGCGGTCCTACCAGTGCAGCGCGATCAATCTCGGTGCGAACACCGATCCATATCAACCGGTTGAGCGCAAACTGGGCGTGACTCGCTCCATCCTCGAAGTGCTGGCCGAGGCTCATCACCCGGTGACGATCGTGACCAAACACGCGCTCGTCATCCGCGACATCGACGTGCTCAGCCGGCTCGCCGCGGAACGACTCGTCAAAGTATTTGTCAGTGTGACGACACTCGACGATGAGCTGAAGCGACGGATGGAGCCGCGCGCGGCGGCACCCAGGGCGAGGCTGGCGGCGATCTCGAAGCTGGCAGCGGCCGGAATCCCGACGGGCGTGATGTTTGCGCCGGTCGTCCCTGCCATCAACGACCACGAACTCGAGGCCGTGCTGGATGCCTCGGCCGCGGCCGGTGCGACGACGGCGGGTTATGTCCTGTTGCGGCTGCCGGGCGAGGTCAAGGACCTCTTTTATGAATGGCTGGACACCCATTACCCCGACCGGGCGCAGAAGGTCCGGAACCGCATCCGCGAGCTGCGCGGCGGCCGCGACAATGATTCGCGTTTCGGGCACCGGATGCGCGGGCAGGGCCCATGGGCCGAACTCCTCAAGCGCCGCTTCGAGGCGAGCTGTCGCAGGAACGGCCTCGGCAGCGGGCGCGCAGCACCGCTCACGATCGAGCTTTTTCGTCCGCCAAATCGCTGTCCCGATCAGATGGAACTGTGGTGATCGCGGCGTATACTCGAATGGGTTGCGGAGCCAAGGAGGCGTCAGATGATGCACCAGGATTTCCGGTCATTGCGCCACCTGGGGACCGGCGCCGCGACACTCGTCCTGCTTTCCGGCTGCATGACCGCGCGTCTCGAGGAAGACCGTCACCTCTCGACCGCGATTGCCTCGCATGAAGCCGTGGTCCTGCTCGCAAAGCCCCATGTCGAGGGCATCACCGCCGAAGACGACTTCATGGATTGCGTCGGCGACAAGATAACGAGGCAAACCGGCATCCAGGTCCGCCCGAACGACGCTTTCGTCGATTCGATGTTTCCCTGGCTCGAGCCGTCGACCGCGCCCCAACGCCCGGAGGGGGTGACGAAGCTCCTGTCGCGGGACGTCGTCGCGGATCGCGTCACCGAGAGCGGCGTGCGCTATCTCATCTGGGTGGACGGCGCGACGCGCCAGACTGACAGCGGCGGCAGCATCACCTGCACGCTCGGTCCCGCCGGCGGTGGCTGCATCGGTTTCGGCTGGTGGGAAAAGGAATCCGACTATCAGGCGGTCGTCTGGGACCTCAATACGGCGAAGACCGCCGGCTCCGTTTCGACAAACGTCACCGGCACGTCCGCGCTCGTCGGGGTGCTGGTGCCGCTGCCGTTCATCGCACGCGTGCAGGACA
>DAIRVV010000032.1:0-16303 GCA_036802645.1 Steroidobacteraceae bacterium | reverse complement strand
AGAGCTTTTCTTCGCCGGTCGAGAAGGCGCGCGAGTCCACCAGCAGCCGGTGGGACTTGCGCCTGACGTCATAGGCCCAGAGGTCGAACACGGTCGGCGCGTCGTCGCGCGCGCGAAGGTAGCTCACGAGCTTGCCATCCGGCGAAAACCGCATCTGGCGCAGCGACGGGCCCTGCAGGTCCGGCGCATCGAACAGCCGCTCGATCGGCAGGTCGCCTGCCCGCGCCTCCCCAAAGCACAAGACCGCCGCGAGACCCATCACGAATGAACGCATCGATGCTCCGTTCTGTCGCAGCTCGCCGGGGCGGCGCGCGTCATTTGATAAACTGCGCGCCTGATCCGACCGGGAGTGTAAGCACGGTGGTCCGACATGTCATATCCGGCTTTGCGGCGGTCTCGCTTGTCATGGCATCCTGCATGAGCGCCGCAGACGACTCCTCCGGCACAACAGGAATCTTGCGCTATCCCGCTTCACTGCGCGGCACGACGGTCGAGACGCTGCATGGAATCGAAGTCGCCGATCCCTATCGCTGGATGGAGTCGGCTACGCCCGAAGTGACCGCGTGGGTCACCGCGCAGAATGCCGTCGCCGATCCCTATCTCAAGGCGATTCCGGCGCGGGAAGCGATCCAGAAGCGCCTGACGGAGCTGTGGAACTACGAGCAGTACGGCTATAGCTGGATGAGCGAGAAATCGCGCATGCCGGTCAAGCACGGCGGGCGCTATTTCTTCGTGGAGAAGAGCGGGACCCAGGATCAGGGCGTACTGTACTGGTCGACCGCACTCGATGCCCCGCCCAGGGTGCTCGTCGATCCAAACACGCTCTCGACCGATGCAACGGCTTCGCTTGCCAACTATGCGATCAGCCCCGATGGCCGCTACGTCGCCTACGCGGTTTCGGATGGCGGCACGGACTGGGACACCTGGCACGTGCGCGAGGTGGAGTTGGGCCGCGACCTGCCCGACCTCATCGGCGACACCAAGTTCACGGACGTGTCGTGGTTGCCGGACGCAAGCGCTTTCTATTACTCGCGCTACCCGAAAGTGCCGAACGGAAAGGCTGACGACCAGCAGCCGGTGAGCGTCTACCGCCACCGCCTTGGCTCGGCGCAGGCGGAAGACGTTCTGGTGTATTCGCTGCCTGAGAATCCGCGCCACAACCCTTATGCGACGGTCACGGAAGACGGTCGCTGGCTCGTTTACGGAATCTCCTACGGCTTCGACAAGAACGCGGTGCACGTGCAGGACCTGGCGAAGCCGGACGCGCCGGTCGTGCGACTGCTCGACAAGTGGGACGGCTTCTACGACTTCCTCGGCGCCATGGACGATCGCCTGTATTTCAGGACGACCCAGGGCGCGCCGCTCGGCCGTGTGATCTCGGTCGATCCGGTCACGCAGGCGCAGGTCGAAGTCGTGCCGCAGGCAAAATCGACCCTGCACCAGGCGAGCCTCGTCGGCGGCCAGATCATCGCGAGCTATCTCGAGGACGCGCGTTCGAAGCTGGTTGTCTACGGCAAAGATGGCAAGCGGCTGCGTGACATCCGGCTGCCGGGCGAGGGCACGGTCACCGGCTTTCATGATGCGCCCAGGGAGTTCGAGACTTTCTTCGCTTACACCGACTATCTGACACCGACTTCGCTCTACCGGTACGACGTCGCGAAGGACGAGGTCAGCCTCTTCCGCAAGCCCACAGTCACATTCGACGGCAGCGCGTACATCACCGAACAGGTTTTTCTCGAGAGCAAGGACGGTACGCAGCTGCCGATGTTCATCACGCGGCGCAGGAATTCTAAACTCGATGGGGCCAACGCGACGCTGCTCTATGGCTACGGCGGTTTCGACGTTTCACTCACACCCGCCTACAGCGCGGCGGTCGCGGCCTGGCTCGAGCGCGGCGGGATTTATGCGGTCGCGAACCTGCGAGGCGGCGGCGAGTACGGAGCGGACTGGCACGACGCCGGCACCAAGACAAAGAAGCAGAACGTCTTCGACGACTTCATCGCGGCGGCCGAGTGGCTGATCGCCAAGGGCTACACGTCGCCCCCGAAGCTCGCGATCCATGGTCGGAGCAATGGGGGACTGCTCGTCGGCGCGGTGATGGCGCAACGGCCCGAGCTCTTCGGAGCGGCGCTCCCTGGCGTCGGCGTGATGGACATGCTCCGCTACCAGCTGGCGAGCGCGAACGCCTACGCCTGGTCGAGCGACTACGGCACGGTCGAGGACGAGGCGCAGTTCCGCGCGCTTTCGGCTTATTCTCCGGTGCACAACCTCAAGCCCGGGCGCTGCTACCCGCCGACGCTCGTCACGACAGCCGACCACGACGATCGCGTCGTGCCCTGGCACAGCTTCAAGTTCGCGGCTGCGCTGCAGTACGCCCAGGCCTGCCCGAGCCCCGTAATCATCCGCATCGAGACTCGCGCCGGCCACGGCGCCGGTAAGCCCACGTGGATGCTGGTGGAAGACTGGGCGAATCAGTGGGCCTTCCTGGCCAGGCATCTGGACATGGCCGGCGGGCTGTAACCACATTTTTACCGCCTGAAGACCGGACGCCTGCTAAGTTGGGGTGGTGCTAAGGGCGTTCCTGATCCGCATCGTCTTACCGCTTGCGTTCGCCGCTGCGCTCGTCGCGCTGGTTGCGTTTCCGCTCATCGAGACCCTGCTGGCCGGATGGTCGCGGAGCGGCGGCGACGAGACTTCGCTGCGCAACTTCCTGGTGCTGTTCGTCGCGATCTCGATGGTCGCCGTCGCGCTCCTGGTGGCGGGAGTCGTCTGGCTGCTCTTGCGGCGATGGGTACGGCTGCTGATCGGCGATATCCGGGGCAAGCGCTTTCTGGACGACTCGCAGTCGGCGCTGGGTTCCCTCACCATCCTGTCGACGATCCGCGATGCGCTGCAGGAAGCCGAGAAGAGCCAGCGTCTCGAGATCGATTTCAGCGAGAACTGGACCCCCAGGGCGCTCCAGCATGTCATGCAGGACTTCCTGCAATCCCCTCAGGTCATCATCGCCTCGAACCGCGAGCCGTACAGCCATGTTTACGATGGAACAGGCGGCATCCAGGTAGAAGTGCCGGCGAGCGGCATGGTGACGGCCCTCGAGCCTGTCATGCGTGCCTGCGCCGGCACCTGGGTGGCGCATGGCAGCGGCAGCGCCGATCGCGACAGCGTCGACCGGCACGACCGCGTGCAAGTTCCGCCCGCCGATCCCAGCTACACGCTGCGCCGCGTGTGGTTGACGGAAGAGGAGGAATCCGGCTATTACTACGGATTCTCGAATGACGGAATCTGGCCGCTTTGCCACCTCGCCTATGTGCGGCCGGCGTTCCGCGCGAGCGACTGGCGCAGCTACGAGGACGTGAACCGGAGGTTCGCGAGCGTGATCTGCAGCGAGGCGCATGGCGATCGACCGCTCGTGCTCGTGCAGGATTTCCATCTCGCGCTGACGCCGGGCATGATCCGCGCCCGCAAGGCGCGCGCCACCATCGTGCTGTTCTGGCACATCCCCTGGCCCAACGCCGAAACATTCGCGGTCTGCCCGTGGAAGCGCGAATTGCTGCTCAACATGCTGGGCGCGGACATTTTGGGCTTTCATACGCTGCATCATTGCCAGAACTTCCTCGCCACGATCGACCGGCACGTCGAATGCCAGATCGATCGCGAGCACATGACAGTGGCTATTGGCGACCACGTCTGCAAGATTGCACCGTATCCGATCTCCATCGAATGGCCGCCACGGGCGCTGGCGGGCCTCCCGGATATCGAGGTCTCGCGCGCCGCAATCCGCGCCGAATTCCGTATTGCGCCCCAGACCCGGATCGGTCTCGGCGTCGAGCGCTGGGACTTCACGAAAGGGATCGTGGAACGGTTCCACGCGCTCGAGGCATTGCTCGAAAGAAATCCCAAGCAGCGGGGACGCGTGACGCTGCTGCAGGTGGCGGCGCCCTCGCGCAGCAAGCTGGAGGCGTACAAGGCGCTGCAGCAGCGAACGCGCGCCGAGGCGCAGAGAATCAACGAGCGCTTTGCGACGGACACATGGACGCCGATCATCCTGATCGATCGCCACCAGGAACCTGCGCGCGTCTTCGAGCTCTTTCGCGCGGCCGACTTCTGCATCGTCAACAGCCTTCACGATGGCATGAATCTCGTCGCGAAGGAGTTCGTGGCCGCGCGCGAGGACGAGGATGGCGTGCTGATCCTGAGCAGCTTCGCCGGCGCCTCGCGCGAGATGACGGAGGCCTTGCTCGTGAACCCCTTCGACATCACTGACACGGCGAATGCCATGCAGACCGCGCTCGACATGGGCAGGGACGAGCGGCGCGAGCGTATGCAGCTCATGCGCCGGACGGTGAAGGAGAACAACGTCTATCGCTGGGCCGGACGTATGCTCCTCGACGCCGCTCGCCTCCGGCGGCGCCAGGCGCTGGTCTCGCGCAGCGTAATGGGCCGGATCCTCCCCCGCGCCCTGAATCGCTGACTATTCGATAACGTCGGTACCGTCAGTGCTTGGGATTGTCGGCGTCCGGGATTTCCGCCGGCTCGCCGGGGATGGCGTTCCGTTCCTCCAGCCAGGCGCCCAGGTCGATCAACTTGCAGCGTTCGCTGCAGAATGGCCGGAACGGGTTGTCCTGCCAGGCGTGGCGGCGGCCGCAGTGGGGACAGGTGACCTCGAGCGCCATCGCGCTCAGAAGCAGGTGGCGAGCACGAACGAGACATCCTCGGTCGCCTGAACCGGCCGGCTGTGGACGCTGTTCCAGCGCAGGAAGCGCAGCGAGCAGCGGTGATGACTGCCGCTCACTTCGGGGAAGAGCCTCGCCGCGCCCGGCAGCGTGATGCGGAGGAGCTGCACCGGCCGGTCGCGCTCGAAGATGATCTGGAAATTTCCGCCGGCCGCGGTTTCCTCGGTCGGGCGCGCGTTCTCCCGCGTGATCCACAGGAGTTCCGACACCGATTCGCACAGTGGCCGGATCGTCGCCAGCCAGGCTGCGAGGTCGGCCTCCCGCGTGTCGGAATCGAGCGACAGCCAATGGAAGAAATCCGGCAGGTCGAACTCGCAGGTGCCGCCCGGGATCGCGCTTCGGTGCTTGATCGCATTCAGGAATTCCGACTCGCGCAGCTTCTGCAGGAAGTTCGCGCCGGCCGAATTCAGCTCCTCGCGCCGGCGCATCAGCGCCGAAATCACGGCGCGCAGCCGCGCGGAGTCGACGCCCGGCCGGTTCTGGAAATCCTTCAGCGACGACATCTGGCGCTCGAGCTCTTTCAGCACGTCGCCGCGCGCATCGCCGCGCGAGGTGATCGCGAGGATTTCGAGCAGGCCCGCGACCGCGGAGCGGCTTGACCAGGCACTCGGAAGCCCCGCGTGATAGGAGAGCTGCTGCCAAAGGAATTCGAGGCGCATGAAGGCGCGCATCCGCTCGTTGAGCGGCTGCTCATAGACGATAGGCTCTGAATCGGGCCTTTGTTCCGGTGCGGCTTCGAACATCTGCCTATTTTGCGGCACGGGTTCCATGTGCGTAAACCTTGGCTCAGCGATTCAGAGCCAGTTCACGGTATTTGCGGTCCAGCGAGTCCACCTGGGCGGTCAGGCCGGCCTCAGGCCCGCCGTTCTCGATCACGTCGTCCGCCCCGGCGAGGCGCTCTTCGCGCGACACCTGGGCTTTGAGCATACGCAGCGCGTCCTCCCGTGTCTCCCCGTCGCGCGCCATCAGACGCCGGATCTGTTCCTCCTCCGGGCAGTCGACCACAAGGACCCTGTCGACGATATGACCCAGTCGGCTCTCGACGAGGAGCGGAATGACGAAAACCTGGTAAGGACCCGGCGCCGATCGTGATTGCCGCTCGAGCTCGACGCGTATCGCCGGATGCAGTATCGCCTCGACCTGGCGACGCGTCGACGCATCGGCAAAAACGCGGCGGCGCATCTCGTCGCGATCAAGCCGGCCATCGCGATCGAGGATGCCGCCCCCGAGCGCATTGATCAGCGAGGTCAGCGCCGGATTTCCCGGCTCGACGACCTCGCGCGCGATGACGTCGGTGTCGATCACCGTCGCGCCGCGCGCCGCGAATAGCGAGGCGACCGTCGACTTGCCGCTCGCGATTCCACCGGTGAGTCCGATGCGAAGCATCGCGTGTTCAGCCGAGGCCCGTGAATTCCAGGTAGCTGCCGACGATCCGCGGTCCGAAGAGAAGCGCGATCCAGGCGGCGCCCGCGAGGTAGGGGCCGAATGGAATCGGGACGCCGCGGCCGAGTCGCCGCGCGGCCAACATCGCGATGCCGACCACGCTGCCCACGAGCGCGGCGAGCAGCAGCACGAGCGGCAGCATCTGCCAGCCGAGCCAGGCGCCGATCGCGGCGAACAGCTTGAAGTCGCCGTAGCCCATGCCTTCCTTGCCGGTGAGCAGGCGGAAAAGCTGGAAGATCGCCCAGAGAAAAAGATATGCCGCCACGGCGCCAATCACTGCGTCGCGAAGCGCCGCCGGTGGCGCTTCCAGTCCGGGAGAATGCCAGAGGCTCGCAATCAGGCCGATCCAGAGCAGGGGAATCGTGAGCAGGTCCGGCAGGAGCTGCCGGTCGATGTCGATGCCTGTCAGCGCGATTAAGTAGGCAGTGAACACGAACGCAAGTGCCTCGGAGAGCCCGAACCCGAAGTGCCAGGCGATTGCGGCGAAGGCGAGGGCAGTTGCCAGCTCGACAATTGGGTAGCGAAGCGAGATCGGCGCACCGCAGGTCGCGCAGCGCCCGCGGAGCGCGATATAGCTCAGCACCGGGATGTTGTGGATCGCGCGGATTGCGGCTCCGCAGGACGGGCAGCGCGAGCGTGGTGTCACGAGGTTGTAGGTTTCACGCGGCGCAGGCGCCGGCCGTCCCTCGAGATCGGCGGCCTGGGCACGCCACTGCCGCTCGAGGACGAGCGGCAGGCGGTGGATGACGACGTTCAGGAAACTGCCGATCGCGAGGCCGAACACGAAGGCCACCGCCGCGAAAACGGCAGGATTCGCGGCGAGCAGCGCCAGAGGCGAGGGCTCGGTCAGATCACGGCGCCCAGCTTGAAGATCGGCAGGTACATCGCGATGACGAGGCTGCCGACCAGCACGCCGAGGATCGCCATGATGAGCGGCTCGAGCAATGAGGACAGTCCGTCGACCGCGGAGTCGACCTCGAGTTCGTAGAAGTCGGCGACCTTGGCCGCCATCGCGTCGAGCGAACCGGATTCTTCGCCGACCGCGATCATCTGGATGACCATGTTCGGGAAGAGGCCGGTATTCTCCATCGCGCGCTGGAGCCGCTGGCCGGTCGCGACCTCGTCGCGCATGCGCAGCACCGCCTGCTCATAGACGATATTGCCGGTCGCGCCTGCGACCGACTCCATGGCCTCGACCAGCGGGACGCCGGCCGAGAACATGGTCGAAAGTGTCCGCGCGTAACGTGCGATCGCGGCTTTCACGAGGATGGGTCCGATGATCGGGATCTTGAGCATCATGCGGTCGATGAAATGTCGCAGCGCCTGCGAGCGTTTCTTCATGTAGATGAAGAACGCAATGCCACCGCCGATCAGGAGTCCCATCCACCAGCCCTGTTCTTGGACGAATTGCGACAGGTCGATGACAGCGCGCGTGAATGCCGGAAGGTCCGCTCCGAAGCCCTTGAACAGCGCCTCGAACTGCGGGATCACGAAAAGGAGCAGGATCAGGGTTACGACCACGGCAACCGCGAGCACTGCGGCCGGATAGAAGAGTGCCTTCTTGATCTTCTTCTTGAGGGCCTCGGTCTTTTCCTTGTAAGTCGCGACCTTGTCGAGCAGCGACTCGAGAGCGCCTGCCTGCTCGCCGGCTTCGACGAGGTTGGTGTACAAGTCGTCGAAATAAAGCGGGTGCTTCCTGAGTGACTCGTGCAGGGTGCTTCCGCCCTCAATGTTGGTCTTGATGTCGAGGATCAGCTTCTGCATCGCCGGCTTTTCGTGGCCGACGCCGACGATCTCGAATGCCTGGACCAGCGGTATGCCCGCCGCGAGCATGGTCGCGAGCTGGCGGCTGAAGATCGCGATGTCCATCGGGCTCGGCTTGCCGCCCGTGCTGAACAGGCTCGACTGCTTCTTGACCTTGGTCGGGACGATGTTCTGGCGGCGCAGGTCCGCGCGCGCGTCCTTTTCGCTCACCGCGAGGATGCGCCCGCGGATCTTGTTGCCCTTCTTGTCCTTTCCCTCCCAGCGGAACGGAGTGTCTCTTGCGGCGGCGACGGCGGTCGGCGGCATGGTGTCGGTTGTCCTCTAGGCTGACTTCCGGATTTTAACGCCCGGGGGAATCACTCAACTGTGACGCGGTTGACTTCTTCGAGGCTGGTCTGCCCGTCCCGGACCTTCTTGAGGCCTGCGGTACGCAGGTCCCAGACCCCGTCCTTGCGGGCCTGGTCACGGATATGGGGGGCACTCCCGCCCTCCAGGATGATCCGGCCGATGGCTTCCGTGACTGGCAGAACCTCGTAAATGCCAATCCGTCCCTTGTAGCCGTCGGTGCATTGAGCGCATCCGACGTGCTTGTAAACCTTGAACCCCGTCGTCGCGATCTGCTCCTCCGTGAAGCCCTCGCGGAGCAATGCCTCGTGCGGCAGGTCCATAGGCTGCTTGCAGTTCGAACACAGGCGCCGGGCCAAACGCTGCGCAATGATGAGGCTGACCGAAGTCGCGATCGCATAAGGTTTCACTCCCATATCGACCATTCGGGTGAGTGTCTGCGGCGCGTCGTTCGTGTGCAGCGTCGAGAGCACGAGGTGGCCCGTCTGCGCCGCCTTGATCGCGATCTCGGCGGTCTCGAGGTCGCGGATTTCGCCGACCATGATCACGTCCGGATCCTGTCGCAGGAAGGCGCGGAGCGCCGAGGCGAAAGTGAGCCCGACTTTCGGGTTCACATTCACCTGGTTGACGCCGGGCAACACGATTTCGGCCGGATCTTCGGCGGTCGAGATGTTGGTGTCCTCGACGTTCAGGATCGACAGGCCCGTGTAGAGCGACACGGTCTTGCCGCTGCCGGTCGGGCCGGTCACGAGGATCATGCCCTGGGGCTTCGCGAGCACCTTGAGGTAGAGCTCCTTCTGGAAGCCCTCGTAACCCAGCGCGTCGATGCCCATCATCGCCGTGCTCGCATCGAGGATACGCAGCACGATCTTCTCGCCGAACAGCGTCGGGCAACTCGAGACGCGGAAATCGATCGAGCGGTTCTTCGAGAGCCGCATCTTGATGCGGCCGTCCTGCGGCACGCGCCGCTCCGCGATATCGAGCCGCGACATGACCTTCAGGCGGGCAGCGAGCTTGGTCGCGAGCTGCACTGGCGGCTGGGCGATTTCGCGCAGAACACCGTCAATACGCAGGCGGATCCGGTAGTACTTCTCGTAGGGCTCGAAATGGATGTCGGACGCGCTCTTGCGGATCGCGTCCAGCATGATCTTGTTGACGAAACGGACGATCGGCGCGTCCTCGACATCGTCGTGCGCGGAATCCGACTCCGACGCCTCATCGGCGTGAGCGGTATTGAGATTGTCGAGGTCGAAATCCTCGTCGCTTCCGCCAAGCGAGGGCATCTGCGTGTCGACTTGCTCGATCGCCTTCTGGACTGCGCGCTGGAGCTTGTCGTCCTCGACCACCACGGCCTCGATCGAGAGGCCGGTCTGGAACTTGATTTCGTCGACCGCGTGCAGGATGGTCGGGTCGGAGACGCCGACGTGAAGGCGCTTGCCGCGCTTGACGAGCGGCAAGATGCGGTGCTTCGCGAGGAGCTTGTCGCTGACGAGGCGAATCGTGTCGATGTCTGTCGCGACCGCATCGAGGTCTAGGAGCGGCATGCCGAATTCCTGGGCCGCGGCGATTGCGATGTCGCGGGCGGCCGCCATGTCGTGCGAGACGAGCCAGCTCACGAGGTGAGTCTTGCGCTCGCGGGCACTCGCGATGGCGTCGAGCATCGCGGATTCCCCGACGAGGCCGTCGAGGACGAGCCGCTGCGGCAGGCCAGTCAAGACGGCCCGGACCGATCCGGTGGCGACAGCGTTATCGTTCAATGACCCGCTTCCTGCACGGCGTTACCTTACCCCCGAGGCTCCCGAGAATCCGGGATCTTGTAGCCTAACCCACCGTGCCAGTAATTGTTAAATGAGCCGGAATGCTCCCATAGTGCGTCTCCCAAGCAGTTGACTAGGTTCACATTTGGGGCAGGTCAGGCATGGGATCCAGTTCCCCGGGGAATCGGTTCTGGAGCGCCTCCCACAGGCGTTGTGCCTCGGGATCGCTCCAGGTGCCGGGAGTGCCACCGAGGACCTGGGTGTGGGGCTCCTTGCGGCGGAAAGACAGGTATCGCGGCGGGCTCCCCGCAGAGTCTGGGACAGCCGCGAGGGTCGCATCTTTCGAAATGGCCGCGCGTTGCTTGTGTGCGATCAGTTCGGGGATCCGGGACGCCCGCAGCTGAACCCAGCCCGTCTTCGTGTCCAGCTCGTAGTAGACGGCCGCTTCATCGATGATGCCGGAGACTTCGTACTTGCCGGCCAAGGTGCTTGGCGTATTGAAGTCAGTTTCGGTGAAGCGGACGCGAGCGGCAAGTGCGGACGCACGCACTGGATCCGCCATGAAAGGCACCAGTGAGACACCGTCGACCTCGGCGGGCGCCTTGCCGGTCACCAGTTCCTCAAGCGTCGGCCGCACGTCCTCGAGGGTGACGGGCCAGTCGTAGTCCTGCTGCGGACCCGGAAGCCGTGCCTGCCCGAAAGCCCGCATGGCCAGCAGCACTTGGTACTGGTGCGGGCTCAGCACGCTCGTTCCATGGCCCCAGAGCGAGTCCCAGATTTCGCGGCTCGTGCCGCTGGACCGCATAACCGAGTCGTTCTCTCCGCCAAGCGCTTCACCGTGATCCGAAAGCAGCACGACGATGGCGTTGGCCAGCACACCTTTTTCCGCGAGGATCCGCATGACTTCTCCGAACTGGAGGTCGACTTCCCGCACGGATTCGCCGTAGGCATCGCGGTAAGCCTCGGACACGGAGGGCTTCGGCCGTCCCGCCCAGGAGTAGGGCCAGTGTGCGAGCGTCAGGTGAACAGCGAGGAAGGATGGTCCCCGGGGCTCGATCTCTGTGTCGAGGCGCTGCAGGAACTGCGACGGGCGATAGGTTACCTGCGCCGCCCGATTTGCGTGGTTCGCAGGGAACAGCCACCGCCCGGCCGGCGTTGCCGTCACGAGGTTGACGAGCGGCAGGTCGCCGCCATGCCCGAGCAGGAAGTCGACCGCGCCGATGGGTGGCGTGATGGTCCGGTCGAAGCCAAAGGTCCGGTCGATGTTCGCGAATCGCACCTCGTCGGTCGCGTATGTGGCGCGGTATCCCGCGGTGCGCAACACATCGCCGAGTGTTTCGCCCTCGTCAACTATTGCGCGCGGCATGAGGTTGTAGCGTGCATTCGTCGTAACCGGGTGGCGTCCGGTCAGTATGGACACCCACGAGCCGTAGGTCCGAGCAAGCGGCGTCGTTGCATCCTCAAAGCGGCGCGCCTCGTGGAGGAAGGCGCGGATGTTCGGTGTATCGGCTTTGCCGCGGCGCGGAATCATGAGGTCATTGCGCAGTGAATCGATGCCGAGGATCACGATGTTCGGTCGCTCGCTCCCGGCGTGGTCCGAAGCGGCGGCGCCCGGCATCAACGACGCCGCGAGGAACACGCCCGAGATTGCCACCGCAGTGCCGCAGACGATCATGGACGCCCTGCGTCTGGGCCTCGAGCGCATAACCCGCAGAGCCAGCACCAGGACAATTCCGCCAAGTGCAGCGGTAACCAGGACAACCGGCAGTACGCCGGCGACCGGGTGACGCCATGGCGACTCCGTCGAGGCAAAAAAGGAGGTGGGGAATAGCGTGCTGTTGGCCGCCAGGGCGAGGCCCGTGAGGGCCGCAAACCAACCAGCAATCACCCAGCCGCGCCGCGCGCCGACGCCGCGCGGAAAGGCCGCCTCGGTCAAACGGGCAAGCCCGAAGGCGAGGCAGCCCAGCAAACCATGCACGAGCAGGGTCGCGGCGGCGAAGGCCGCGACCTGCAGGCCGAGCGTGGAGCCGAGCGATTGCTCGAGGCTAAGCGACGCCAGGATGCGGTCGTTCACGAAAACCAACTCGACTTCGCGCGCGGCCCACCAGAGGCAGGCAGCGAAGAGGACGAGCGCGAGTCCCTGCGCAAGCGCGAAGCCTGACCAGCGGGTGTGGACAACAGTCATGCCCGCATGGCGTCGGCGCGCGCCGTCTGGAAGCACAAAAAACGAGGCCCCTGCTTCCAGGGGCCTCGCCCGGGCCGGCGACTACGCCGGACCATGGTCACCTTCGATTACGAACCGCCGAAGCCCGAGCGGCAGGACGCCGGCATGTGCTTGTCCGACAGTGTCGTCAGAGTGTCGGAACCGGCAGACGTCGTCGCGCCGAGCACCGCTACCGGTGGGGTAGTGCCTCCGGCCGGCGCATTCGACATACCGCAGCGCCAGACCACGTCGCCGTTGTTGTTGACGAACGGCTGGATGGCTAGGACCTGCTGCTGAATTTTCGAGTTCGCATCGCGGCCGTAGGTGACAACGATCGTGCCGCCCGCGGCGTCGATGTCGATGCTCTCGACGTAACGGCCCTGCTTGTCGTCGGCAACCGCGGTCGAGCCGAGGCCGGCCTCGATCAAGTCCAACGGCCAATCGCCGACCTGCGCCGAGTACTCGGCGATACCCGCCTTGATGTCTGATGCGAGCGTCAGGCCTTCAGAGACCTGCGCACGAATCGTGTAGTCCTGGTACGCGGGGATCGCGATCGCGGCCAGGATGCCGATAATGGCCACCACGATCATCAGTTCGATGAGCGTGAAGCCCTTCTGAAGCGTCTTCATTTCTAAAAACTCCTTTGACGAACTAGGGCGGCGCTCATGCGCCGATGCACTGTAAGTACAGCAAGGATCATGCCAAGCCGGTCGGCACGTGTAAGTGACGGACTTGGCAGTATTTTTTTGGCGTTTGTCAGAAGAGCGTCGGGGTTTGACGACGCCGGACCCGACCGCTTGTGTCACAAAGTGACGCGGCGCGTCACTCGATGCCCAGTTTCTTGATGCGATAGCGCAAGGCGCGAAAGCTGATGCCGAGCGCACGCGCCGCGGCGGTCTTGTTGTACCGGGCCTCCTCGAGCGCCTTTCGGATCGAGGCCCGCTCGATGTCTTCGAGGGTCTGCGGCAGGGTTCCGGGCCGATGGGGCGGCACGGTTTCTTCGAAGGTCGGCGGGCCGCGCAGTTCGATATCGTCGGGCTGGATCGTCCCGCCATCGCATAGCGTGAGGGCGCGCTCGATGACGTTTTCGAGCTCGCGGACATTCCCCGGAAAGTCATGGGTCGCGAGCAGCTCCATCGCCTCGTCCGAAATCGACGGCGGCGCCATGTTGAGCCGGGCTGCGAATCGCTGCGTGACCGCGGTGGCCAGTTCCGGCACGTCGGCCAGGCGCTCGCGCAATGCCGGGACCCGCATCTCGATCACGTTGATCCGGTAATAAAGGTCTTCCCGGAAGCGGCCCGCAGCGACGAGCTCGCCGAGGTCGCGGTGTGTTGCGGACAGGATGCGCACGTCGACCGGCTGTTCGCGCTGATCGCCGACGGGACGTGCGGTCTTCTCCTGGATGAGTCGCAGCAGCTTCACCTGCATGACGAATGGGAGGTCTGCAACCTCATCGAGGAACAGCGTGCCGCCTTCCGCAGCCTGCACGAGTCCGAGCTTGTCCGCGACCGCGCCCGTGAAACTTCCGCGGCGGTGGCCGAAGAGCTCGCTTTCCATGAGCTCCGAGGGAATCGCGCCGCAACTCACGGGCACGAATGGCGCGTCCTTGCGCGGACCCGACTCGTGAATCAGGCGCGCGACCAGCTCCTTGCCGGTGCCTGATTCGCCCGTGATGTGTACGGGCGCCTGGCTGCGGGCGACGCGGCTTATCATCGTGCGAAGCTTCTGCATCGGCTCGGAGTCGCCGAGGAGCCGTATGCCACCGTCGGTGACCCGGCGGCTGTCGGAGAGTTTCAGCGCCTGGTTGACGAGCTTGCGCAGGTCCGCAATGTCAACGGGTTTTCTGACGAAATCGAAGGCGCCGAGTTTCAGTGCGAGGACTGCGGCCTCGACATGGCCGTGGGCCGTGATCACGGCCACCGGCAGCTCCGGGGCCCGCGACTGGATCCATTCGATGAGCTCCGTACCGTCGCCATCGGGGAGACGAAGGTCCGTGAGGCAGAGGGCGTAGTCCTGTCGGCCTTGTAGTTCGCGACGGGCGGAGGCGAGGTCATGAACGGCATTCGAGTCGACGCTCATGCGCGCGAGCGTCAGCGACAGGAGTTCGCAGAGGTCCGGTTCATCGTCGACGATCAGCGCGCGCGGGTTCGCCATGGCGGCTCAGGTTTGTTCCCAGCGCTGGGGATCGGCAAACACGATGCGGAAGATGCTGCCACCGCCCGTGCGCGGCTCGTAGACGAGGAGCGCCCGGTTGCACTGCGCAAGTTCGCGGGCGATGAAGAGGCCGAGCCCGGTGCCGCTCGCGTGCGACGTGAAAAAGGGCTCGAAGATCCGGTCGCTGATCGTCGTGTCGATACCGGGCCCGCGGTCGAGCACCTCGAGGAAGGGCCGATTGCTGCCGGCAAGGCGGCCGATGCGGAGATCGACCTTGTCTTCGTCCAGCTTCACCGAGTACCTGAAGGCGTTCTCGCAGAGGTTCCACAGGATCTGGCGGAGATGGGAGGGATCGACCCGCACCTCGAGATCAGGGTCCGGGGTCTCGGCCAGGAGCTGGCCAGGCTGGTGGCCGCCGGTGCTGATGAACTCCTGCACGAATTCGTTGATCCATTCGGCGATCGGCATGCGCTCCGGCCGCGTGCTCTCGCGGCGAGCCAATTGCTGCACATTCCCGATGATTGTGCTCACGCGTTCCGCGTTCGCCCGGATGATGTCGCTCATGCGGCGATTCGGTTCGGAGAGCTTCGCGTCCTCCGCGAGGAGCTGCGCGGCATGGCTGATGGCGCCGACGGGATTGCGGATCTCGTGGGCAATGGAGGCTGAAAGGCGCCCGAGCGCGGCGAGGCGGGTCTGGTGAATGCGGTCGTCCAGCGCCGTCAGGTCCTCGAGGAACACGAGCACGGGTGGCGGGTTGCCCTGGCCGAGCGGAGCGAAATGCGGGCGCACCTCGCGAAGGCCGTCGACTGCGAGCAGGTTCCCGGCCACGGTATCGGTCACGGGGGCGCTCTGTCGCCACATCGTGAGGAGATAGAGAAGTCGCGGCGACACTTCGCCGACCAAAGCATCCGACTTCGCCTCGCTGCCGAGTATCTGCCGCGCCGATTCATTGATCAGCCGGATGCGGTCCTGCTCGTCGATGACGACGAGGCTCTCGCGCAGCCGCTCGACGATGTACTGGGAGAGCTCGGCGAGGTTCGCGAGGTCGAGGTCGCGCTGGCGGACGAGTGCCTCGCTCTCGCGCAGGCGGCCGGCGAGCGGCGCGACTGCGAGCGCTGCGATGAGGATGACGCCGCCGAGCAGGCCCGCTTGTGTCAGGTCCGAGGACTCGGAGACCCCGCCAAACCAGAGCATGATCTGCTGGCCCAGCACGCAGAGCGCCGCGACTGCGGCTACGGTCGCCGCGATGCGATTCCGCAGCAGCAGGCTCACGCCCGCGACTGGCATGATGAGCAGGAGTCCCGCGCCGCTCGATGCACCGCCACTCGTGACGAGGAGCGCCGTCACCGCGATGACGTCGAAAGCGACGTGGATGAAAGCCTGCGCATGGAGGCTCGGCCAGCGCGTCTTCAGGAGGCCGATACAGAGAATGCCCGTCGCGAACCATGCCGCAATTGAATACAAATAGAGCGTGGGCGAACCCGCGCCCAAAGTCTGCGGCTGCGACGCGACCAGCGCGAGAACCAGCAGGACCGAGGGAATGATCAGGCGGTAGAGGTTCAACAATCCCAGAACCCGCCAGGCGAGTTCCGGGTCGCCCGCAGTTCTCTCGATTCCCGCCGGAATTTTCACGGCGGCACTTTAGCATGCGTCCCGCGGAGCATCCGCCGCGCGCCCCGCGTTTGCGACGCGGTTCAAGTCAGCCGTTACAATGCTGTGATGAATCTTCACGAATACCAGTCGAAGCGCATCTTCTCCGACTACGGCGTGCCCGTGCCACACGGCAAGGTGGCCGCAATCGAGGCGGAGGCCATCGCCGCAGCCCACGAGCTTCCGGGACCGGTCTGGGTCGTGAAGGCGCAGGTCCATGCCGGCGGCCGCGGAAAGGCGGGCGGCGTGAAGCT
>DAIRVV010000031.1:0-16729 GCA_036802645.1 Steroidobacteraceae bacterium | reverse complement strand
TGATGACGATCGTCAGCAGCCGCGCGGCCACCTCGGGGTTTGACGCCATCTCGGCACGCTCGAAGGCGAGCAACAGCCGCCGCCGGATCGCGATTGCATCGTCGAGTGTCTTGAGTCCCGGCGCGTGCTCGGCCCACTCGTCGTGACCGAAGTAGCCGTGAGTCGCGCCGGTCGCGAGCACGAGCCAGTCGTAAGCGACAGGTCCGGCTTCGAGCATGACAACCTTCCGCGAGCGATCGACGGCGGCCACCTCGCCCATCAGCACGTGCGCGTTCTGCTGTCCGCGCATCAATCGGCGCACCGGCCAGGCAATGTCGGCAGGCGAGAGACCGGCGCTCGCCACCTGGTACAGCAGCGGCTGGAAAAGGTGGTGGTTCTGCCGGTCGATCAGCGTGATGTCCGCATCGAGGCGCCTGAGCCCCTGGGCCACGGCGAGCCCGCCGAAGCCGGCGCCCACGATGACGATTCTAGGTTTGGATGTGTAACTCTTTGGCATTGAAGGTATTTTTGTCCAGTATATGCGCGGCAGGCCAGAGAGCGTAATCTGGTTTCACGGCTCTGGGGAGTGCCATGCTTCGCGTTGTCCTGCTCAACCCGAAGGGCGGATCGGGCAAATCCACGATTGCGACTGGCATCGCTGCCATGTACGCGGCGCGCGGCTACCGGCCCGTGCTGATGGATTTCGACCCGCAGGGCTCGAGCTTGCGCTGGCTCGAGAAGCGCTCACCTGACCAGCCTCCCATACACGGAATTGCAGCCTACGCGCGCAATCTCGGGGTGACCCGGAGCTTCCAGCTGCGCGTGCCGCACGGCACCGACCGCGTCATCGTCGACACACCCGCGGCGCTCCAGCCGCACGAGTTCAACGAGCACGTGCGCGACGCGGATGCAGTGCTCGTGCCCGTGATGCCGTCCGATGCCGACATCCACGCCTGTTCGCGCTGCATCGGGCATCTGCTCATTTCCGGCAAGATCAAGCGCCGCGAGAACCGCCTCGCCGTCGTCGCGAACCGCGTCAAGCCGAATACGATCATCTTTCGCACATTGATGAGATTCCTCGACCAGATGCAGATCCCGGTCGTGACGACGCTTCGCGACTCGCAGCATTACGTCTATGCCGGCGAACAGGGCCTCGGGCTGCACGACATGAATCCTGCGCGCGTGCATCCGGAATTGCAGCAATGGGACTCGCTCTGGGCCTGGCTCGAATCCCGCAAGCCGTTCGCACAGCCGGCGGTGGCGGTCGGCCTCGACTGAGTTTCTAATGGCCGGATGAGCCGTACTCGCAAGCGCGCGTTTGCCAGCGCGTTCCTGTCGATCAACCTGCTTCTTTGGGCGGCGCACGCCGCATCGGCGGGTTACATCGGTCGCCCGATAGTGGACGTGCTCGCGGAATTGCGCGGACCCGGGCTAGATTTCATCTACAGCTCAGAACTGCTTCCGCGCAGTCTTACGGTTTCCATCGAACCGGAAGCGAGCAACCGCTTGCTGATTGCGCGCGAAGTCCTGGCCGCGCGCGGTCTTTCACTTAGCGTCGTGCGCCCCGGGCTCTTTGCGGTTACGTCCCGCGCTCATGCAACGCCCGATCGCCTCGTGCGCGGACAGGTCGTGAGCGCGGCGGACGGCCGCGCAATTGCGAATGCAACCGTCCGCCTTTCACCGATTCAGGCCGTGGACTGGAGCAACCCTGAGGGTCGCTTCGCGATTGGCCCGGTACCCCAAGGCACCTACACACTTCGAGTCGAGGCGGATGGCTACCAGTCAGCCCAGGTCTCCGGGATCGCGGTCGACAAGGAAGCCGCAGTCACCCAAGTGCGCCTTGTTTCGGCGACCACCGAACTCGGCGAAATCGTTGTCGCGACGAGCCGCTATGCCCTCGAGCGATTCGGCGGCTCCGGTGCCGTGCAGTTCGCGGGCGATGCGTTGGCCGCCCAGCCGGCGTTGGGAGAAGACGCGATCCGCGCACTCGGCCGTCTTCCCGGCATGGCGCAGGGTGGGCTCACCGCGCAGGCGAATATTCGCGGCGGCGAAGGTGGTGAACTTCTCACGCTGCTCGACGGCTTTCCAGTTCGAGAAGCCTTCCACCTGCCCGCATACCACGACGTGTTCGGCGTGTTGGATCCCGAACTGCTAGGCGAAGCGGAAATTTACACCGGCGGATTTCCGGTGCGTTACGGCAATCGCATGGGAGGCGTTTTTGACCTCAACACGATCGACGCGCGCGACACACCTCACACCGCACTGGGCTTATCCGTATTCAATGCGATGGCAAGAAACAGCGGCGTGCTCGAAAGCGCCGGGCTGGACTGGCTCGCCATGGCGCGCGGCGGGACACTGAAGCCCTTTGTCAACGTTTTCGCCGGAGACGCCGGCGACCCGAGTTACGGCGACGTCTACGCCCGTGCCGGCTACGGCGAACCGGAGCGACTGCGTATCACGGCCAACCTGCTCTGGAGCCGGGACGAGCTCGCGATATCCCGCGAGCCGCAAGGCGAGAGTGCCAACCTCGAGAGCAGGAACCGCTACCTGTGGCTCCGCGCCGATCACGAGTGGACAAACGGCCTCGAGGCCTCAGTGCTGGTCGGCCACAGCACCATCGACGGTTTTCGCGCCGGAATGATCGACGATCCCGAAATCTCGACCGGAATGGTGAATGACCGCCGCTCCTCCGATTATTGGGATTGGCGCGGGCGGGTCGCATGGGAGCTGAACGCGCGGAACTGGCTCGAGGGCGGATTCGAGTGGACTGAAGAAGACGCCGTTTATCGCTACGACGCGGAGGCGAGTTTCACGGGCCCGATTGCGGAGCTTTTCTCGCGCGACAGCGGCTTCTCCCGGGCGACGTTCCTCACTCCCAGCCGCGAACGCGTTGCGCTTTACGCCGCGCATCGCTGGCAGATCCTTGAACCACTCGTATCGGAGTTGGGCCTGCGCGCGCAACGAACGATCACTGCCGGGCGTAACGCCGAGAACTGGCTGTTCGATCCGCGCATCAACCTGCGCTGGCAGTTCCGTCCGGCGACCAGCTTTCGTGTCCATTGGGGTCGCTTTCATCAGACGGACGAAGTCCACGAGCTGAAAGTCGAGGACGGGCTGACCGCCTTTCCGGAAGCGCAGAGATCGGATCAATTTATCGTCGGTGTCGATCACCGGCTGAACAATGGCCTTGGCCTCCGATTCGAGGCGTTCCGCAAGCTGCAGTCCGATCCGCGACCGCACTTCGAGAACCTTCTCGATCCCATGTCGCTCGTGCCGGAGATTGCGCCCGACCGCGTGGAAGTCGCCCCACTTGCTGCCGAGGTGCGAGGCGCCGAGATCTCGCTCGTGGCCGAAGGGCACGACCTCAACTGGTGGGTTGGGCTCGCCTGGTCGGAGGCGCTGGACAGCCTGGGCGGAATCCAGGTACCCCGGAGCTGGGACCAGACTTGGGCGGCAACCGCTGGCGCCGACTGGACCCGCGGGAACTGGCGTTTCGGTGCGGTGGCCGGAAGCCACCGGGGCTGGCCGACGAGCCGGGTCGACGGCAACGAACTGGGCATTCGCAACGCCGACCGCTTCCCGATTCGCGCGACCCTGGACTTGCGCGCCGAGTACCGCAAGCCGCTTGCGATCGGGAGTTTCGCAGTCACCTTCGAGATCGCAAACGCGGTGAACGTCGGCAATGCCTGCTGTCAGCGCCTCATTCCGGAGGACGACGGCGGTGGAGGCACCACATTCCAGACGAAGGAAACTGACTGGCTGCCGATCGTGCCATCGATCGGAGTGCTCTGGGAATTTTGAAGCGGCTCACGTTCGAAGTTGATTGCCGCCACTCGCACCGTCAAACGAAGCGTGTGACTTTGATTTGGACAACGGTTCGCGGTCGGCGCCGCTGGCAATGTGGTCGGCGCTGGCGCTTGCGTCCGGACTTGCATTGGCCGGCAGCCCCGCACTGGCCGCGTCCGACGCGCCGGCCGCAGGCACGGTGAGCGCCTGTCCTTCATTCGAAGAACTTGAACTTCAAGGCTACCGCATCGGTTCGATCGACGTACGACAGCTTCCGATCTTCGAAGTAGACCCGAATGCCGGGCACCCAGCAGTGTTTCATCTCGCAGATCGGCTGCATATCGACACGCGCGATTCCGTGATCGAGTCGCAACTCCTGTTCCGGCCCGGCGATCCCGTCTCGCAGCGGCGCATCGTTGAGACGGAGCGCAATCTCCGCGACCTCCGCTACATTCGCGAGCCTTCGGTGCGCGCGATTGCCTGCCGTGACGGCACGGCCGACCTCGAAGTCGCCGTGCACGAGGTCTGGACGACGAATCCCGGTATTTCATTCTCTCGGAGCGGCGGCGCGAACTCCGGTGGCATCAAGCTGGAGGAACTGAACCTCCTGGGCCGCGGCAAGCTCCTCACGGTCGAGCTCTCGAGCGATGCGGACCGCAGCTCCTATACGCTGCATTGGCGAGATCCCGATGTACGCGGCAGCCGCTGGCTGCACGACATCACGCTGCGCGATAGTGACGACGGACAAGGATGGAGTGCCCGGTTCGAACGTCCGTTCTATTCGCTCGACAGCCGCTGGAGCACGGGCCTTGCGCTCCAGCAGGACGAAACGATCGAGCCGGTGTACCGGCTCGGAGAGCGGGTTGCCGGTTGTGCGCGGCAGGCAGATTTCGGCGAGGTCCGGTTTGGCCGATCCAACGGACTGCGAGAGGGTTGGGTCCGGCGCACGGTCTTCGGGCTGCGCCGCGACCACGCGGCATTCGATACCGCGCCGGACGAAACAGTTCCTGCCGTCCTTCCGGAGAATCGGCGCCTCGACTACCCGTTCCTGCGAATTGAAGGGATGCAGGACGACTTCGAGACGACGCGCAACCGGGACCAGATCGCACGCACCGAAGACCTGCGATTCGGCATGTATTACGCGCTCGAGCTCGGGTGGTCCACGCCCGTATTGGGCGCGAACCGCAACGCGGCGATGCTGCACGCAGAGGCAAGCCACGGCTGGCGACTGCGCACGGAGGACTCCCTGTTCGCCGACGTCGCCTTCACGAGCCGCGTCGAGGCCGGATCAGCGACTGACAGCCTGCTATCGGCTGACCTCCGCTACTACCGTCCCACCGGGTCGAGAGGCGTGTTCTATGCGGGCATCTCGGCCGCGGCGGGACACGAGCTGGACGCCGACCATGAATTGACGCTGGGCGGCGACAACGGGCTTCGCGGCTATCCGCTGCGCTTCCAGACGGGCAGCGGAACGGCGCTGTTGACGATCGAGGAGCGCTACTACACCCGGTATTCGCTGTGGAAAATTGCGGACATCGGCGCGGCGGTGTTCTTCGACATGGGCCGCGCCTGGGGTGAATCCGCCTTCGGCCCGACCGAAAACCAGGGGCTGCTGAAGGACTTCGGGTTCGGGCTCAGGTTCGGCAATACGAGATCCGCGCTCGGCAACGTGGTGCACGTCGATGTCGCATTCCCGCTTGGCGGGCCTGAATCGATCAATCGCGTCCAGTTCCTGGTCCAGACAAAACGCAGCTTCTGATCATTGCTTGCCGTGCCCAGGGCACCCTTTCCCCGGCGCCAGTGCTGCTAAGATCGCCCGCCGCCGGGTCGCGATTGATTCCTGCCGGCACGGCCGTCCAACGTCTGGATACGAGCGCGCTGCGCCGTCCGGGACATGACAGAAGAGCAACAACTCATCCGCCGCATGCTCGGGGGCGACGAGCAGGCCTTCGAGGCGTTTTTCAACGCCTATTTCGCGCGCGTCTATCGCTTCGCGCTGCCCCGCCTGAATGGCGACGTCGAGGCAACCCGCGATGTCGTCCAGGCGGCGCTCGCCAAGGCAATGCGGCGTATTGGCGATTTCCGCGGCGATTCCGCGCTCTTTACCTGGCTATGCCAGATCTGCCGTCGCGAAGCCGTCGACTATATCCGGTCGCGGCGGCGGCACCTGAAGCACGTGGTGCTGATCGACGACCGGCCCGATTTGCGCGCGGCGATCGAGGCGCTTGAAGCGCCGGAGGAATATGACCTCGTCAAGGCCTACGGTCGAGCGGAAGTCAGCCGCCTCGTGCGGGTCGTGCTCGACCGCCTGCCGTCGAACTACGGCGACGCGCTCGAATGGAAGTACATGGAAGGGAGCTCAGTCGAAGAGATCGGCGAGCGGCTCGGCATTGGTACTACCGCAGCGCAATCATTGCTGGCGCGCGCACGCATCGCATTTCGTGAGGCGCTGGAGCAGGTTTTCGGCGCCGAGGCCGCGGACATCGCCGCGGCACTCGGCACCTGAGGTAATGACATGAGTGACGACGAACTCGAAAGAGTACTGAAAGCCGCAGGCAAGCGCGAGCGCGCGCCGGCGGACATCGAGCGCGAAGTCCGCGAGCGACTTCGGCAGGAATGGCGCGAAATCGTCGCGGAACGCCACAGCCGTCGCCGCCGTTGGTCAGGCTTCGCGATCGCCGCGAGCGTTCTGGTCGCTGCGTTCGGCTTCTGGCTGGCCGCATCGTGGCCAGGGGCATCCGCAGGTCCGGTGGCTACGATGGCGGTCGCGCTCGCTGACGTGCGCTTTACAAGCGGCTGGCTGCAAGGGTGGCAACCGGCTACCGCCGGGCAATCAATTAACGCGGGCGAGTCGCTCGAAACAGGCAGGAATGGGCGCGCTGCCATTTCCCTGCCAGGCATTGCCTCGGCGCGACTCGACCACGACACTCGCATTCGCCTGGTCTCCGCCGAACTTCTCGTGATCGAGCGCGGGGCCTTGTATGTGGACGCCGGCGTCGAATTGCCGGGCGATTCACGGCTTGCAGTCGAGACGCCGTCAGGCGTCGTGCACCACGTCGGCACGCAATATGAAGTCCGGCTGGACGGATCCGATGTGCGGCTGCGGGTACGCGAAGGCCGCGTCGTATGGCGCTCCAATTCCGGCGCTGTCGAGCGCGGGCACGCGGGCGAGCAGCTGATGATCGCCGCAGACGGGGCCGTCAGGCGCCAGCAGGCGTCGCTTTACGGCGAATCGTGGGATTGGATCGCATCGACGACGCCGGCCATCGACATCGAAGGTCAGCCGCTCGCGGAATTCCTGTCCTGGGCAGGACGCGAGCTCGGGCGCGAAGTCGTGTTCGCGACACCCGAAGTCGCCAGGGAAACGGCGAAGATCGTCGTTCACGGTTCGATCGACGGTTTGACGCCAGCGCAGGCGCTCGTGGCGGTGCTCGCGACGACCAGCGTGCGCGGCACGCTGGATGGAGGCCGCATCGTGGTCACCAACGGACGGGTGATCGATGCTGCAAGCTGAAGATGTCGTTGCGGAAACTGCACGCCAGCCGAATGGCTTGACCGCCATCGCGGACCTGCTGGCCTGCCCTTTGTGCAGCGCGGGAGTTCTGCTGGAAGGCAATGCGATACTCTGTGCCGGCTGCGGCGCCCGTTTTGGTATCGACGATGGCATCGCAATGCTCGGGATGCGCGGCACGTCCGAAACCTGGGGCGCGCCGCAGGCATCGTCACAGAGCGATGCTTACCAGGCCGAATACCAGACCATCGAGCGGGCCGCTGCCTACAATTACGGCTACCAGAGGCGCGTGCACAAGCGCATCGGCACTCGGCACGAGTGGCGGCTGATTCGCCGACACCTCGACAAGGTCGGCCATTCGCGCGTCATCCTCGAGCTCCCCTGCGGAGGCTGTCGGATCACTCCCGCATTTGCCGACGCCGCCGACTTGATCATCGAGTCGGACATCGCGATCGGCCAGTTGCGCTACGGCCGCGCGACATCAAAGGTCACAACACCCCGGGCATGGATGACGGCCTCTGCGTTCCATATTCCGCTGCGCGACAACAGCGTGGACGGCACGATCTGCATCCGCCTCGCGCATCACCTTCCGACCGCCGCGGAGCGCGACCGGCTGTTCCAGGAGTTGCTGCGCGTTTCAAAGCGCTTCGTGATTGTCACTTTCTTCGACCATTATTCCCTCAAGAACCTCACCCGCCGCATTCGGCATCCCTTCAATCGCAAGCCGCTCAAGCTCACGATGACCACGGATCGCGTCGCCGATCTCGCGCGCGCGGGCGGCGCACGGCTTGTCGCGGCGCCCTCCCTCAATCGCATCGCCTCCGGCCATCGCTTCGCGTTGTTGGTCAAGGACCGCGCCGCATGATGTCCCCCGCGCAAATTCAGGTCGACCAGTCGCTGATCAAGGCCGAAGCCAGGACGCTGATCTGGTCGGAGCCCCTCGCGGATGGCGGTCGCGCCGTCGTCAAGATGTATCGGCGCCGAGGCTTGATCGAACCCTTGCGTCGACTTGTCGTGCGCTATCGCTCCGAGCGCGAGTATCGACTTCTCGGGTATCTGCACGATTGCGGCATTTCCTGTCCCGAGGCGATCCGCTGGTCGCACGACAGCGATCGGCACCACAGCCGGTTCGAGATCCTCGTGACACGGGAAATTCCGGCGAGCGCACCGCTCTCGAATCTGATGAAACACTCCCGCTCGGCCGTGCCGGATCTTCGGCCACTATTCCAGCTCGCGCGCCGCATGCACGACGCTGGCGTTGCGCATGGCGCCTTCTATCCGACGAACATCCTCATTTCCCTGCCCGCCGGCGTTCCACCCGCGTACCACGTCATCGACCTGGCGCACGGCCGTCGCTTCCGCGACAGAATCACGGGAACGCGTCCTGCGATCTTTGACGTGCTCGACATGCTGCGGGGCATCGAGCGGCGCATGCCGATCGACGACTGTCCGCGGTGGCTTGAAGGCTATGGCGTCGGCGCGGAAGGCGTCCGCCGATTTCTTGCCATGCTCGAAGGCCATCGTCTGGAGCGGCCGTGGCGGCACATTCGTCGCGCGGAAACGGACTCGCGCGCGGCGATGGACCGCATTGCCCGGGCAACGGGCAACACGCCCTAGCCGTCCGGGTTCCAGCCGAGGACCGCAAGCAGCGCCGCGAACCCCGCGACATAGGCCACCGCCACCGGCCAGCCTTCACGCAGCCAGCGCCCGGTCGAGCGCGCCTCCGGAAACATGTTGCAGATCGCGACGCCCGCGGACGATCCGAACCAGATCATCGAGCCGCCGAAGCCGACGGCATAGGCGAGAACGCCCCAGTCATAGCCGCCCTGCTCGAGCGCGAGCGCCGTCAGCGGAATATTGTCGAAAAACGCGGACACGAATCCGAGGGCGAATGCGTTCTGCCAGGACGGCGCCGGCAGCGAATTCACCGGCATCAGCGAGGCGGATGCGACGAGACAGAGGAGAAAGATCGAACCCTTCACTGCACCCGGCAGGATGCTCCAGTCCGGTCGTCGCCAACCTGCGGTGACGGCGATGGCCGCGGCGACCGCGACACCGATGAACGGAAAGCGCGATGAAATCTCCGGATGCGTTGCGTTCACGCCGACGTTGACGGCAACCGCGCTCGCGAGGATGAACAGGACGATCAATACCCGCGGCCAGTCAATCACGTGCGCGGTCCGCGCGTCCTTGATGATCGGGGCATGGCGCTGCTGCGCACGAGCCGCTGAAAAGCCGAAGACCAGGAAGGCGGCGACGGCGGCGATGTAGGCGTGCAGGACTTCGGTCGGCGGCACGCCGTCGATCCACATCATCGTCGTCGTCGTGTCGCCGATTACGCTTCCCGACCCGCCCGCATTGGATGCGGCGACGATCGCCGCGAGGTAACCAACCCGCACGCGTCCCCTGAAGAGCGTGTGCGCCATTGCGCCGCCGATCAGCGCGGCCGCGATGTTGTCCAGGAACGCCGACAGCACGAATACGATGGCGAGCAAGGCAAATGCGCCGGTCCAGTCGTCCGGCAGATAATGCGGCAGGGTCCTGGGCAGCCCGCTCTCTTCGAAATGGGCGGCAAGAAGCGCGAACCCGACGAGCAACAGGAAGAGGTTCACGAGGATCACCCATTCGTGGGCGAAGTGCGCGGTGAGTCCTGCGACGCCGGGCCCGGCCGGGAACTGCGTGACCATCCACTCGAATGCGATGACGGCGATGAGCCCGGCGGCCGCGATCCGCAGTGCGCGCCGATGGAAAAGCGCGACGCCCACGAGCGTGCTGCCGAAGATGAGGAACTCGAATGGCAACGGCTAATTGACCTGCGGCCAGACCCAGTCCGCCGCCGTCGCGCGGCAGCCGCCACCCTCGGCGCCCGTCCATGCCCGTCCGCGCACGAATCGGCCGGGTCGCGCCTCGGTCGGCTCACCATTCTCGAGCGCAAGCAGGCCGTTCACGACCACGTGTGACACGCCGGTGGCGTACTGGTGCGGCTTTACGTACGTCGCATGATCCTGGATCTTCACCGGGTCGAAGACGACGACATCGGCAAAGTAGCCTTCCCTGAGGCTCCCGCGGTCGCCGAGCCCGAGGACCGAGGCCGGGTGCGAGCTCATGCGGCGTATCGCGTCCTCGATCGTGACGCGCTTCTCGTCGCGCACATAGCGCCCGAGCACGCGCGCGAAATTGCCGTAGCCGCGCGGATGCAGGCTGCTCTTCAGGAAGATGCCCTCGGCCGAGACCGCCGTGCCATCCGAACCGAAGCTCATGAAGGGCAGCGCCACCTTGCGCCGAACTTCGTCCTCCGACATCAGGAAGTAGATGGCGCCGACGCGAGACTCATCTTCTACGACGAGGTCCATCGCGGCTTCCTCCGGCGTGACGCCGCGCTCGCGCGCGATCTCGGCGAGTGTCTTGCCGATCAAGGGCTTCAAATCGGGCTTGCGCAAGACGACGATCAGCACGTTCTCCGCGCCGCCGGCCGCGCGCATCAGGTTCTCCCAGTCGGTCTCTTCCGCGCGCATCTCCGCGGCCACGCGCTTGCGGACGGCCGGATCGCGCAGTCGCTCGAACCAGGCGGCGTTTCCACCTTCCTGGACCCAGGGCGGCATCGCGGCGTCAAGGCCCGTGCTGCCGGCCGGGTAGGCGTACATGTCCGTCGTGATGCGAAGGCCCTCGCGCCGCGCGGCCTCGATCTTCGAGATCACCTCGATCATCTTCGGCCAGTATTCCCGCCCGCCTGCCTTCAGGTGGTAGATCTCGGCGGGCGCGCCCGAGCGGCGCGAGATCTCGATCGTCTCGTCGACCGCCTCGAGGAGACCTTTCCCTTCGCTCCGCATATGCGTCGCATAGATGCCGCCGCAGCGCGCGGCCGTCGAGGCGAGCGCGACGAGCTCATCGGTGCCGGCGAACGTTCCCGGCACGTAGATCAGCGAGGAGCCAACACCGAGCGCGCCCTCCTCCATCGCCTTCCGCACGACGTCCTGCATCGCGGCGAGCTGTTCGGGAGTAGGGTCCACGTCTTTCGATGCCAGGACATTCATTCGGGCCGTCGCCGCGCCGATGTGCGAGGCGACATTCATCGAAACGCCCTTGCGCTCGAGGAGCTGCAGGTACTCGCCGAGCGTCGTCCACTCGACCGGATACTTGAGGTCGCCCTGCTGCGCGACGAGGTCCTCTTTCATCCGGGGCGTCAGCGGCCCCATGGACTCGCCCTCGCCCATCACCTCAAGCGTCACGCCCTGGCGCAGCTCGCCCTGGCCGCGCCCGTCGATCAGGAGCGACTCGGTCGACCACGACAGCATGTTGATGAAGCCAGGCGCGACGGCCTGGCCGCTCACGTCGATTTCACGGCGCGCCTCGCCCGTCGCTTTCGGCCCGACATATGCGATGCGATCGCCCAAGACCGCCACGTCGCCGACATATCCGGACTTCCCGGATCCGTCATAGATCGTGCCGCCGCGCAGGAGGAGGTCGTACTCGGGTTCGCGCTCGCAGGACGCAAGGAGCGGCAGCAGCAGGATAAGGAGGTGGCGGATTCGCATCTTCAGCTCAGCGAGCCTGGACTAACGGACGGTGACGGTGACCGGCTTCGACATCACTGGCGGGTCGTGGGGAACATGCAGGTGGTCGGCGAGCAGGAGCTGAAGCTTGTGACTGCCCGGCGTGAGCTTCACGACAGCCTCGGTCTGGCCCTTGCCGAAATGGACGTGATTGTCGTCCGCGGGCACTGGCAGGTTGAAGGCCGGAGGAACCGTGTCGATCAGGAGATGGTGATGTCCGGTGTTTTCCATCGCAACGCCGGCCGGCGCGACACCCATCCCGCGCAATCCGAATCGCACCGTCACCGGGCTCGTCACGGTTTCGCCGTCCTTCGGCGAGATGATGTAGAGCTCGACATCCTTCGGTGCGGGGCTCCGTGGCAGGTCCGCTGCGAGTGCGGCGCCGATTCCGACGCCCAGTGCCAGGAGGACACGAAACGCGATCTGCTTTGTCTTCATGTCGACGGATTATGCCTCAACGTGCGCGGCGGCCGGCACTTTGCTAGGGTCGCGGCGTGGGGGGCCAACGCATCGAAACCGTCAGCTTCACCGGCCGCGTGCTGATGGTCGGCTGCGGCAGCATTGGCCAGGCCATGCTGCCGTTGCTTCGTCGCCACCTGACGCTGCCGGAAGACGGGCTCACCGTGCTCGAAGCGAGCGAACAGGGTCGCGCGCTCGCAGGAGCGAACCAGGCGAAGTTCGTGCACTGCCACCTGAAGCCCGCCACGTACCAGCGCGAATTGCGCCGCCGGCTGAAGGCCGGAGACCTCCTGCTCAACCTGTCCGTCGACGTATCGAGCCTGGACCTGGTCGAATGGTGCGCCACGCACGGCGTGCTCTACGTCGACACGTCGATCGAGCCATGGCCCGGCGTGTTCGACAATCCGATGCTGACGATGCGCGAGCGCACGAACTATCGGACGCGCGAGGACATGCTGAAGCTCGGTCGCCGGCTGAAGCCGGGCGCACCGACGGCGGTCGTCGATCACGGCGCGAACCCGGGTCTCGTCTCTCACTTCGTGAAACAGGCGCTGCTCGATCTCGCGAGCGGCCTCAACAAGAGTGTCGAGACGCCCGCCGACCAGACGGGCTGGGCGACGCTCTCGCGGGACCTCGGTGTCACGCTGATCCAGGTTTCCGAGCGCGATACGCAGGCGACCGACCGACCGAAGCGGCCCAACGAATTCGTGAACACCTGGTCCATCGACGGTTTTGTCGACGAGCTGATGCAACCCACTGAAATTTCGATCGGCACTTCGGAACCGAAAAAACCCGTGGGCTCGCACTGGCACCGGCCGCGCTGCGGATCCGTTTACCTGCACCGGCCGGGCGGCGCAACCTACGCGCGCAGCTGGCTTCCGTCCTCCGGCGGCTTCCAGGGCCTCCTGATGACGCATGACGAAGTGTTTTCGATCGCCGACCACCTGACGCTTCGACACGCGTCGAAAATCGAATACCGGCCGACGGTGATGTTCGTCTACCACCCCTGCGACGACGCAATGCTTTCGACGCTCGAGCTCGAGGGCCGCGGCTGGACGCCGCAGCCGACGCGCCGGATCATCCGCGCCGAAATAGTCACCGGCATGGACGAGCTTGGCGTGCTGATCGCCGGCCATTCGAGGAACGCCTACTGGTTCGGGTCGCAGCTCTCCATCGCCGAAGCCCGGCGCCACGTTCCCTACACGAATGCGACCTGCCTCCAGGTCGCGGCCGGCGCGCTCGGCGCCACGATCTGGGCGATTCGAAATCCGGGCGAGGGACTGCGCGAGGCTGACCAGCTGGATTTCCGGGCGGTCCTCGAGATCGCGCGCCCGTACCTCGGTTCCCTGGTCGGCGCGTTCACCGACTGGACTCCGCTCCAGGGCCGCGGCGAGCTGTTCAGCGAAAAGCTGATTCCCGACCAGCCCTGGCTCCTTCAAAACATCTGCGCACGCCAGTGGCGATCCTGAGGAGAATTATGATTTCGAAGTGCTTGCTTGTCCTCCTGTTCCTCGCTTCGTTGATCGCGTCAGCAGATGTCGCCGCGAAGCGGCCGATCACGCACGAAGACGTCTGGCTCATGAAGCGGGTCGGCGCACCCGCGCTCTCTCCGGACGGCCGGCTCGTCGTGGTGGCCGTTCTGGAACCCGCCTATGACGACAGCGCGAAATCGAGTGACCTGTGGCTCATGCCGACGGACGGCAGCGCAGCGCCCAGGCGCCTCACGTTTTCGGCCGGTGCCGAGTCGAATACGGCCTGGAGCCCGGATTCGCGGCGCATCGCATTCACGGCGAAGCGCGATGGCCAGGAGGAACCGCAGGTCTACGTGCTCGACATCGCAGGCGGCGGCGAAGCCGAGCGGGTCACGAAGGTCGCGACCGGCGCGTCCAGGCCGCTGTGGCGCCCGGACGGCCAGGCGATCCTGTTTTCGAGCATGACATTCCCGGGCGCGATGAACGACGCGGACAATCGCAGGCAGCTCGAGGAGCGCAAGGCCCGCAAGTACAACGCGCGCGTTTTCGAGCAGTTCCCGATCCGGCACTGGGACCGCTGGCTGGACGAACGCCGGCCGACGCTCATGCTCCAGGTACTGGGCGGCGGATCCGGGGTTCTGGATCTGCTGGCCGGCAGCGCGCTCCGGAACTCCCGCGGCTATGGCGGCGACCTCGACAACGATGGCGACCAGCTCCAGGCGACTTGGTCGCCGGATGGCAGCACCATCGTATTCGCGGCGACGACGGCCCGCGACCAGTCGGCCCGCGCGGATGTGCAGACAGCGCTCTATGCGATGCCCGCGGCTGGCGGCGAACCGCGCAGGATCACCGGCTCTGATGCGAGCTATTCGGATCCGCAATTTGCCGGCGACGGCTCTGCGCTCTATGCGCGTGCGGAACCCCAAACGAAGTTTGTCTACAACGACGAGCAGCTCGTGCGCTTCGACTGGGCTGACCCGTCGCCGCGTCCAGTCGCGTCCGGGTTCAAGCGCTCGGTTGGCGATTTCCAGGTGAGCCCGGATGGCGAAACAGTCTACCTGGTCGCAGAAGACGAGGGTCACGACCGGATTTTCTCCGTGCCCGCCGCGGGCGGCGATGTGCGCGAGCTCGGCCGGCTCGAGTCGGGCAGCTTCTCGGGCCTGCAGGTCCAGGGTTCCGAGAACGCGCCGGTCGTCGTCGCCACCTGGGGCAGCGCCGTCAGCCCGCCGGAAGTGACGCGCATCGATCCTTCGAATGGGACTCGGCAGGCGCTCTCCGCCTTCAATGCAGAGCGGGTCGCCCAGATCGACTGGCAGCCGGTGCAGGAGTTCTGGTTCGAGTCGAAACGCGGGCGGCGCCTGCACAACATGATCGCGCTGCCGCCAGGATTTGATCCCGCGAAGAAGTATCCGCTCTTCGTGCTGATCCACGGCGGGCCGCACACGATGTACAAGGACGAGTTCTTCATCCGGTGGAACTACCACCTGCTCGCCGCGCCCGGTTACGCCGTCCTCATGACGAACTACACGGGTTCGACCGGATTCGGCGAGGAATTCGCACAGGCCATCCAGGGCGATCCGCTTGCAGGCCCGTCGAATGAAATCAACCGGGCCGCCGACGAGGCGATCCGCCGCTATCCGTTCATCGATTCGAGCCGGCAGGCTGCGGGCGGCGCAAGCTACGGCGGGCATTTGACCAACTGGCTCGCGGTTTCGACCGGGCGCTATCGGGCACTCGTGAGCCACGCGGGCCTCTACGACCTGAAGACGCAGTGGTCGACGAGCGACATTGCCTACTCACGCGAGCGCAATCTCGGCGGTCCGCCCTGGCAGGGAAACCCGCTGTGGAAGGACCAGAGCGCGTTCTGGCGCTCGAAGAAACTGAAGACGCCGATCCTGGTGACATTCGGCGAGCGCGACTTCCGCGTTCCGTACAACAACGGCCTCGAATTCTGGACCGTGCTCCAGCGCCAGCAGGTCGAGAGCCGTCTCGTGATCTTCCCGGATGAGAATCACTGGATCCTGAAGGGCGAGAACAGCCGATACTTCTACAAGGAAGTCCAGGATTGGCTGGCGAAGCACTACCAATGAGGCGGCAGCGCCGCTCAGGGAATCTGGATACCGCCCTTCCCGCCGACACCCTTGAGCGCCGCGGCAGAGCCTGCGTCGGGAATCACGATGGACGAGGCGGCCTGGCGCCGCATTTCCTGCAACTCGCGGGCCGCGTCCTCGATCGCGTGCTGGGCCGCAGGGCCGAACTGTGTCACGGCTTCCGCGAGCGTCTTTGCATTCAGCTCGAATGAGAGCGGCAGCGAGCCCATCGGCGTCATCACTGTCGCCTGGCCGACGAAGATCAGGGGGCGCGAGGGATCGTCGCTTCCGTCAGACTTGACCGGCGTCATGCGCCGGACTGTGCCGACTTGCTGGTCGGTGAATACGTCCTCGCGATAGAGCGAGTCCGCGCTCATCTGGGCTTCCATGGGTCTTTCATTGCTCATGCGCGCATTTTATCCGAATCAGCGCACCACGGCGAAGCCGCGGCTGTCTTTACTCCAGCTCGCCGCGGCCTCGATCGCCGGCAGCACGTCACCGGGTTCCGCGACGACCGTCCACATGGAGCCGTGCCTCTCGTCCATGAAGCGGCGGTCGATCGCCGCCGCGAGCTGGGCGATCAGCGCGTCATAGTAGCCGCGCGTGTTGACGATGACGATCGGCCCGAGAAACAGGCCGAGACGCTTCAGCGTGATCGCTTCGAAGAGCTCTTCGAGCGTACCGGTTCCCCCGGCCAGCGCGACGACCGCGGTGGCGCGGGTCAGCATCTCGTGCTTGCGCGTGCGCATGTCCTCGACGACGTGCAGCTCCGTCAGGTCGTCGTGGCCCCACTCGAGATCCACCATGAACTTCGGAATCACGCCGACGATGCGCCCGCCTGCCGCCAGCGCGCCGGTGGCGAGCGCTCCCATCGAGCCT
>DAIRVV010000030.1:0-17383 GCA_036802645.1 Steroidobacteraceae bacterium | reverse complement strand
CAGAACGCTCGCCGCCGCGCTCGGCGTGTTCGTCCTCTCGCTCGCCCTCGTGCCGACGATCGGCTTCAGCCTGTTCCCGACCGCCGACATCCCCCAGTTCCGCGTCCGCATCGAGGCGCCGGATGGCGCGAGCCTCGCCGACACCGACCGCGCGCTCCGCTTTGTCGAAGGCGAACTTGCGAAAACGAAAGCGATTCGTTTCTGGTTCTCGAATCTCGGCAACGAGAATCCGCGCATCTATTACAACGTGCTGTCGCGAAACTCCGCGGCCAACATCGCGGAGGTCTTCGCCGAGATCGAGGATTACGAGCCGGCGAAGTCCGGCCGCATGCTCGACGGGCTTCGCAAGACCTTCGCCGGCTATCCCGGCGCCCGCATCAGCGTGCACGAGTTCGAGAACGGCCCACCAATCGCGGCGCCGATCGAGATTCGCGTGATCGGACCGGATATCGAGACGCTCCGCCTGCTCGCAGGCGATGTCGAAAAGCTCATCGCCGGCGTTCCGGGCACGCGCGATGTCATGAATGCGATGCGGCTAAAGCGCACGGACCTCGACCTGAACATCGACACCGACAAGGCGGCGCTCTTCGGCGTCCGGGCGGTCGAGGCGGACCGGACCGTGCGCCTCGCCGTCGCCGGTCTCGCGGCCGGCAAGTTCCGCGAGCCGGACGGGGACGAGTACGACATCACGCTCCGGCTTCCGATCGCCGGCCGCCCGACACTCGATCTCCTGCGGACAATCCAGGTGTCCTCGGTCGCAGGACTGCAGGTGCCGCTCGCCCAGATTAGCGACCCCGAATTCCAGACGGCCGCCCCGCTGATCAAGCGCTATAACCGCGAGCGGGCCGTATCAGTCACGGCCTGGCCCGCGACTGGCTACTCGACCGACGAGCTGACGCGCCAGGTGCTCGCGGGTCTGGATGCGATCCCCTGGCCGCCCGGTTACCGCTACCTCGCCGCCGGCGAGGTCGAGTCGCGCAGCGAAAGCTTCTCCGGGCTCGGCGTCGCAATACTCGTCGCCGTGTTCGGGATCCTCGCCGTGCTCGTGCTCGAATTCGGCAGCTTCCGCTCGATGCTGATCGTGTTCGGTGTCGTGCCGCTCGGCATCACGGGCGGGCTCGTCGCCCTGTACCTGGCCGGCTACACGCTTTCGTTCACATCGATGATCGGAATGATCGCGCTCGTCGGCATCGAGATAAAGAACTCGATCCTGCTCGTCGACTTCACCAACCAGTTGCGCGCGCGGGGCCGCGCGCTCGACGACGCGATCGCCGAGGCCGGCGAAGTGCGCTTTCTGCCGATCCTGCTGACGTCATTGACGGCGATCGGCGGCCTGACGCCGCTCGCCCTCCAGGGCTCGGGGCTCTACTCGCCGCTCGCGATCGTGATCATCGGCGGCCTCATCAGCTCGACACTGCTCGCCCGGCTGGTGACGCCGGTGATGTATAAACTGTTGCCACCGGCCATCTGAGCCCTGGAGTTCCGTACTTTGCGCAGCCGCATCGCGTGGCCTGCCCTGCTGTTCTGTGCGGTGTTGCTGGGTTCCTGCACGCCCGTGGGACCGGCGATCGAGCAGACCTATCCGGCGCACTCGGCGACGGTCGAGCGCGTACCCGTCATCCTCATCCCCGGCCTCCTCGGATCGCGGCTCGCGCGTGCCGACAACGGCGTCGAGCTCTGGCCCGGCACGACGCGCAAGCTTCTGACCAGCAACTACGAGGACCTCGCGCTTCGCATCGACCCGGAGACGCTCGAGCCGATCGACGACGGGCTCGTGCCGAGCGGCCTCTTCGACGGAGCGATCGGCAAGGATTTTTACCGCCGGATCGTCAAGGAACTTCGCGAAGCTGGCGGCTACCGGCCGTCGAATCCGGGACACGCCGTCATCCAGCAGAAGGCGCGCCTCTATGTATTCGCCTACGACTGGCGCCAGGACAACGTCAAGACTGTCCAGAAGCTCGACGAGCTGATCGAACAGATCCGGCTCGACTACAAGGATCCGGACCTCCGCGTCGACGTGATCGCGCACAGCATGGGCGGCCTCGTCGTCCGTTATTACGAGCGCTACGGCGCGGTGGACGTGCTTGACGGCAATTCGTTTCCGGTGACGGGCCTCGGCCACTCAAAGCTCCGCCGCGTCGTCCTGCTCGGCACGCCGAACCAGGGCACGGTCTCCGCCGTACACAAGTTCCTGAACGGATACCGGGTCGGTTTTTCCGGGCTGCCGACCGAGGGCGTCGCGACGATGCCCTCCACCTTCCAGCTCTTCCCACACCCGCTGGTCGACTGGGTCGTCAACATCAAGGGCAGCCGGCTCGAATTCGACCTGTTCGACGTCGAATTCTGGCGGCTCTACGGCTGGTCGATCTTCGATCACCGGATCCAGCGCCGCATGGATCGTCATCGCGAGCCCTGGCCGCCGCAGGAAGTGTTCGAACGATGGTTCGAGAAGCGCCTTGCGCGCGCGCAACGATTCACCTGGTCGCTCATGGCGCCCGCGGGCGACCTGCCGCTGATCAAGCCGCTCCTGCTCGGGGGCGACTGCATCCCGACGCCCCGGCGGCTCGTGTTCGAAAAAGTCGACGCCGAATCGATTGCGCGGCTGCGCCCAGAGCAGATCCTGGCGCCTCTGCCCGGCGTTGATTACGAATCGCTGATGTTCGAGAGAGGCGACGGCAGCGTCACGCAATCGTCACTGCTCTCGCACCAGCACATGGACGGCGAGCTGCCGCATCACGGCCAGGCGAGCCTCGAGACGGAGCGGAGCCTGCTCGTCTGCGCCAGGCACGACGAGCTCACGAGCAATGACGTGCTGCTGGACAGCCTGATCGAGTACCTGCTGGCGCCGGAACCCGCGAGCAAGTAGCGTTCCACGATGGCTCGGATGGTCATTCTCTACGCGATTGCGCTCGCCCTGGCCGTCGCGGGGCTTGAATGGCTCGAATACCGCTATGTGACCCGGGCCTTTTCAACCGAGATCTACATCGTCCTGCTTGCGGTCGCGTTTGCAGGCCTTGGCCTGTGGGCGGGGCATCGGCTGACCCGGCGCCGAACGCCATCGGAGTTCGTGCGCAACGACGCCGCGATCCGCTCGCTCGGTCTCACGCCTCGCGAATGCGAGATGCTGGAACTCCTCGCATCCGGCCGGTCGACGAAAGAGATGGCGAAGCAGCTCGGGATTTCGCCGAATACGGTCAAGACCCATGTCGCAAAGGTTTACGAAAAGCTGGAAGTGCAGCGTCGCGTCCAGGCGATCGACAAGGCTCGCGAGCTGGCGCTGATACCCTAGCCCTCCCGGGTGAAACCGCCGAAATCACCCCTTCGGGCGATGGCGCCGGACCGCCCAGGGGCCGAATGTCGCACCTGAACGGCACTGCATAGGGGACATGACATGAACATCCTGCAATCCAGCACTCCCGTCGCCTTCCTCTACGTGAAGGATCGGGAGCGGGCATTGAAATTCTATTGTGAAACGCTCGGCCTGCAGCTCCAGAGCTCGGACGATTTCGGTGATTTCATCGATCTCGGGCGCGGCCTGGCGCGAATGACCGTGATGCCGGACTACGCCGCGAGTCCCCACCCGGTGCTCGGCTGGAACGTCAAGGACATCGGCGCGACGGCACAGTCGCTGCGCGACCGCGGGATCGAATTCACGATCCATGAAGGCATGGGCCAGGATGCGCTCGGCATCTGGACGTCACCCGACGGACAGTCAAAGGTGGCCTTCTTCTCCGACCCCGAAGGCAATGTACTGATGTTGTCACAGGCCTGACAGGAGCTCGAAATGAAATACTTCCTGACCTACGGCTTGCTGTCCGGCTTTGTGATCATCGCGACGATGACCGCCGGGATCGTGCTCGGCGGCGAAGGGAGCTTTCTCAGTTCCCACTGGTTTGGCTACCTCGTGATGCTGGTGGCGCTGACCTTCATCTTCGTGGGCGTGAAACGCTATCGCGATGTCGAGCGCGGGGGCGTGATCAGGTTCGGTGCCGCGTTTGCCATGGGTCTCGGCATCGCAGCAGCCGCGGGCGTGGCCTATGTCATGGGGTGGGAGGCTTACCTGGCGATGACCGACTACGCTTTCATGGACGAGTACATCGCCGGTATCCAGCGCGGTCACGAGGCCAAAGGGCTGTCAGCGGCGGCGCTGGCCGAGGAGATGGCGAAGCTGGAGTCATTGCGGATCAACTATGCCAACCCGCTGTTCCGGATTCCGATGACATTCCTCGAGATCTTCCCGGTGGGCCTGATTGTGGCGCTCGTGTCGGCGCTGCTGCTGCGGAACCCGAAGCTCCTTCCTGCCGCGGGCTAACCGGGACTGGCGGCGCTCGCGACATAGGCGCAGTACTCGCATTCCGCTCCCGGCTGCGGAACTTCGGACTGCACGATGGTCGCCACCGCACGCCTGAAAGCATCGAGCACCCAGGCGTCGTCACCGTCATAAGGCACCATCGACGTCGTGAAGCAGAGCTTGTCGCCGAATGTGCCAGCGCGTCCGTCGCCGTTCGTGTACACGAACCAGCCGCGATCGCTGACTTCAAATCCCTGGCGGCGGACCAGGAACTGGTAGACATCCATCTGCCGGCGGTAAGACGGATAAAGGTTCTTCGAGGTCGGCATCTCCGCGCGCGCAGTCGCTTTGTAGTCGGCGACGATCAGTTCGCCCTTAGGCGCCTGCCAGAGGTCGTCGATCGCGCCGGACAAGGTCCAGCCGGTCGCCTCGTCCAGCCAGCGCAGGCCCTTGAAGTTCTGCCGCCAGACGTCGAGTTCGGGATGCCGGAAGGGAACGGCCTCGAGGCCCACGCTTGCAAACAGCGGGTGCGGCTCGCCCGCGGCCCGGTAACTGTCGAACTCGGCTTTCATGAGTGAATCGACGGCGTTATTGAGCGTGAACGGTGGCCCGCCCGGCCGCGGAATGCCGCGCGCAACGTTGAGGTAGAGGCAGCGCGGGCACTCGGTAAAGAGCTCGATCTTGGTCCGGCTCAATTGGCGTCGCTGTAACGATCGACTGGCCATCGGGCTATATTATGCGGAGCCGGCGCTTACACCGGGGCCCGGCGGAGGCAGTTCCATGAAGCTCGCAGCAGCCATCCTTTCATTCCTGATCCTGCCGCTCGCCGAAGCGGGCGAGATGGCTCCTCCGGCGCTCGCAAGCGCGGTCCAGCAGCTTCGCCAGGCGGCGGGACAATGGAATGTCACGACAACGCGCTATGGCGCCGACGGCGCCGTCACCGGCGTCGCGACCGGCACCTGGAGCTTCGACTGGGTGGTGCCCGATCGCGTGCTTTCGGGACGCGCCGTCATCCCCGACTGGAACCAGTCGGCCGGAATGCTGTTCTACCTGAACGAGCGCATGTTCACGCTCGAGATGGCCCAGGTCGACGCCGACGGGCAGCTGCTCGTCATGTCCGGCGCCGCGGGAACGGAGACGCGCTCGACAGCGTCGGTCGCTCTTGCTGACGGACGTCGGATGCTGCAGCGGCAGACGCGCCGCGGTGTGACCGCCGATCGCTTCGAATCGAAGGTCGAAGTGAGCTATGACGGCGGCACGAGCTGGCGGCCCGGCTACCACCAGGTCTTCGTTCGCGCCCCGGCGGTGCGCCGCGACTCCGGTGCCAGGCTGCAGCATCGCACGCGGCCTCAGCCCTACGTGCCGCTGACCTAAAGGGCGCTCCCTTCTTCAAGCGCTGAAGAGTCGGCCCCTGCGCGTCAGCGCCGCGCCGGCACAAGCAGCACCGGCACGGTCGATACCCGCACGACGCCTTCCGAGACTCTGCCAACGAGCAGGTCATAGACCGCGCCATGCCCGTGACTGCCGAGCACGATGAGCGCCGCTGCCAGCTTTTCCGCCTCTGCCACGATGGTCGCGACGGTCGGGCCCTGGATCAGGAGCGGTGTCGTCTCGACCCCCTTCGAGCGCAGACCCAGGGCGAGCTGCTGCAATTCCTGATGCCGGGCGTGGTGCTCGGCGGCGACCTGGCCGCGCACCGCTTTGGGACCGGCCTCATACCCGACGAATGCCGGATCCGGTGGAGCGACGTGGACCAGCCAGACCTTCGCAGGCACCGTCGCCGCGAGTTGAGCCAGGGTTTCCAGTACGCGCCCGGTCACCGGCGAAAAATCGACCGCCGCCAGGATGTTCACGATTCCGGCTCAGCTGGTGGCGGCGACCGAAGCAACGGAAATTCGCGCCTGAGCACGCCGACATAGGCGCGCGTGAAGCGCGTTGCCGACTCGCGCGAGAGGTGCGACCACTCGGGAGCCTCGAGCTCCCGCATCTCCGGGTAATCCTCGAAGTGAATTCCGAAGGCGCCGGTTTCGCGGAGCAGACGGTCCCAGGTCACATCTCGCGGAGTGTTCCGCGCTTCCCTTTCGTAGTACTTGCCGGCGGACGGAGAGCGCACGAAGGCGACGTCACCGCCGCGTGCGCGTATCCTTGCGACCGCAGCGCGCGATTCTTCGATGGCGAGCGCAATCACCTCGGGCTTCGTTGGCCCGCGATCCCTGGACATCCATGCGCGTTTGGCATGGTCGATCAGGACCGGATCGCTTTCCAGCCGCGGCCACATCCGCGTCTGCCGGTCCGCAAAGGCTTCAGACAGTTTCCAGACTTCCAGGTAGGGCGCCCTCACGCCCTTTCGATTCGCAACGTCGATCCGTTCGACAAGCACGGGCAACCGGTACTGGTCGTCAAGGAAGGCGAGATAGCGCGATGCGATGAGCCCGAGCTGGTGACCGGCGCGCTTCGCGGGCGACTCATCCTGCCAATAGTCCTGCAGGGTTGCGAACTCCGGGAACGCGCTCACGAAGTCGGAAAAGTACAGTTCCGGCGTGACTCCGACGACGACGAGGCCATCGAAGTCCGTTTCCTCGGCGAAGCGCACGAGAAATGACCTTGGATTCGTCCCGGGTAGCGCGAGCTGGATCGGGCGGCGGCCGGTCACTTCCTCCCAGTTATCGAGGTCAGTGTCGAACAGGATGCGCGAGGAGCCGAAGATCACTACGCCGTCGTGATTGCCGGCGGCGAGCTTGCGGCGCTCCACGGACCAGTGCGACACGCCGTCGTCGACATCGCCCGCGCGCAGGCCGAGCGAGCGCATGTGCAATTCCCAGGCGGCCGCCGCCGCGACCACCAGTACGATCGCGAGCCACCAGACAGCCGCCCAGCGCGCCGCGGGAATCACCCGCACCGTCATGTCGTCCTGTTCGTGATGCGCCATGCCTGTCGCCTAGAACTGGAAGTAGATGAATGCTTCGCCGGAGCCCTGCGCAATGATCACGGCAAACAGCATCGCGGCCGTGACGAGCCCGGTGACCCACCAGGGCGTGCGTGCGACGACGTCCTCGAGATCACGATTCCGCATGAGCCACTGGACGAGGACGATTGCCGCGACGATGACCCCGGTCTTGACCATGTACATCGTCGGCAAGACGGCAGCGGCGTCGCCCGAGAGGCCGGCCATGCCGCCAAGGATGCGCGCCGCGCCGGCAAATGTCTCCGACCGGAAAAATACCCAGGTGACGTTGACCAGCAGGTAGGTGACGAGCGCGAGCGCCACGCGGTTCCAGGCGCCCGCGGGATCGCCCGCGACGCCGGTCTGCGTGCGGATCCAGCGCTCGGCGGCGAGATAGAGTCCATGCAATCCGCCCCAGACGACGAAGGTCCAGTTCGCGCCGTGCCAGAGGCCGCCGAGCAGCATCGTCAGCATCAGGTTGACGTATGTGCGTGCCTCGCTGCCGCGGTTTCCGCCGAGCGGTATGTAGAGATAGTCGCGCAGCCACGTGGACAGCGAGATGTGCCAGCGGCGCCAGAAATCGGAGAAGCCGATCGCCGCGTAGGGATTCCGGAAGTTGTCGGGCAGCGCGAAACCGAGGCAGAGCGAGACGCCGACCGCGGCCGTCGAGTAGCCCGCGAAGTCGCAGAAGATCTGGCCGGAGAACGCGAGCGTCCCGAGCCAGGAGTCCGCGAAACCGACGGCATTGGTGGCGCCGAACACGCGATCGGCAACGTTTGCGAGCCCCGCATCCGCGATCACGACCTTCTCGAAAAGCCCCAGCACGATCAGGCCCAGGCCCCAGAGCATCTGATCGCGTGTCGCCTGCCGCGGCGTCGCGAACTGCGGGACGAGCTGAGTCGGCCGCACGATCGGTCCTGCAACCAGGTGCGGAAAGTAGGTGACGAAGAGCGCGTAGTCGAGGAAGGACCGGATGGGCTTCAGTCGCCCGAGATAGACGTCGAGCGTGTACGACAGCGTCACGAACGTATAGAAGGAGATGCCGACCGGCAGGACGATGTCCCATTCGGGCGCCACCCAGGTGATTCCGAACGAGGCCATCAGGGCCTGCCAGTTCTGGAGCAGGAACTCGCCGTACTTGAAGAAGCCGATGAACCCGATGTTCACCGCGACGGAGATCACGAGCCAGGAGCGCCGATGCGCGCGGCTCTTGTCGCGGGCGGCATAGATGCCCCGCGCAATGAACCAGTCGACGATGGTCGAAGCCCAGAGCAGCAGAATGAATGGCGGATTCCAGGCAGCGTAAAACACGTAGCTGGCGATCAGCAGGTTGACCTTCTTCGTGGTCCACGAGAAGGGCAGCCGGTGCAGCACGAGCAACACCGCGAAGAACACGAGGAACGTGAGCGAGTTGAAGACCAATCTGAACGCTTTTTCTGGTAATTCTTCGGCTTGGGCGGGCGCGAGTATACTACCGGAACAATAGTTAGTGACCCAGTGGAGGGCCCATGTTCACACGTACGTTGTTTGCTATGGCGCTTACGGCAGCCCTGTTCGCAACGGGCTGCGAGAAAATGAAAGAAGCCAAGGACGCAGCGAAGGAAGAGCCGAAGGTGGAAGCACCAGCCGTCGACCTCGCAGCGGAAGAGCAGGCGATCCGCAATCGCTCCGGCGAGTGGATGAACTACGCCAATTCAAAGGACGCGGCTTCGATCGCCAACGGGATCTTCGCAGCGGATGGGGTCCTGATCTCCGACGACAAGGCCCACAAGGGCTCGGCTGCGATCCAGGCCGCGCTGGAAGCGCAAATGAAGAAGAATCCGGATGCGCTCGTAAGCTGGTCGTCGGACCAGGTGCGCGTCGCCAGCTCGGGCGATCTCGCCGTGGAGACCGGCAGTTTCACGGCGGATCTGGACGGTGAAAAAGGCAAGAAGGCGGCGATTCAAGGCTCATTCGCCACCGCCTGGGCCAAGGTCGATGGCCAGTGGCGCGCCGTTTCGGATGCGGGTGCAGAGAACGCAGCGGCTGCAGCGCCCTAAGACTGCGGTGACCGCAGTCTGAGTTCGAGCGGCGCGACCGGATCGCCCGGGTTCCTTTGCGGGCTCGGGCGATTCGGCCTGTTCTCGGCTAGTCCGGCCAGGCCCGGTCTTCGAGCGCGCAGCGCGCAGTCTTCTGAGCGGCTGCATCGATCTTCGACCGGCTGTCCGCCACGGAAGACGCAAGCGCCGTGCCCTCTGCGAGTGCAGCCGCCCGCTCGATCTGTTTCCGCGATTCCCCGACGCAGCCGGACTCCAGCAGGAGTTCCGCGAGATTGTTTCTCGCGGCGGCATCCTCAGGCGCAAGCATGATGGCGCGAAGGTAGGCGTCGGCGGCAGAGCGCCGATCGCCGTCCGCGTAGGCGACATTGCCGCGTCCGAGCCAGGCACGCGGTTCCTCGGGCCAACGGGCGATCGCGGCATCATAAGCCTCGGCCGCGGCGGCTCGCTGCCCCGCCGCCTCGAGACCCGCGGCCGCTTCCAGGAATCGCGCTGGCCTCGCGTGCGCGGGTATTTCGCCGGGCGGCAGCGTCGTCATCGCGAATCGCCCGCCCCGATGCCAGGTACCGGCGAAACGCTGCCAGCGCATCTCGACGCGCTCGTTTGCGCCCGATCGCAGCAGCGCGACATTGCGCTCGGCGTCATAACCGATGAGCACCGCGTAATGCCAGACCGGCAACCGCGTCGCGCCGAGATTCTGCAACACCAGCACCGGCCGGCCGGCCCCCAGCTCGGCGACCATTTCGTGTGCCGACTTCGCGAGCACATAGGGCAGGCGTCCATGACGGCGCGCAGCGCCGATCAATTCGATCTGCAGGCTCCCCCGACGCCCCGGGATGAAGACTTCAGGCGCGAGAGTTTCGGGTGTGACCGCAATGCCGCTTGCAGCAAGCAGGGTCGCGAGCGCGGCGGGTCCGCAGTGGTACGCCTCCTGCGGGAAGAATGGCGTCGAGCCGAGTTCGATCCGGGGTGGCGCGGAGGCCGGCAAGCCCGCCGCGAGCGGCGGCGAGGCTGCGCAGCCGGTCAGCGCGACCGCAAGTGCCGCGATGACCGGCGCGCCACGAATCACGTCTTCTTGAAGATGTCGATCACGCCGACGACTTCGAGGATGACGAGCACCAGGAACACGACGCCGATCACGGCGAGTGCGTCGCCACCGGCGGGCGCCTCCTCGATCTGGCCTGCGAGCGCCGCCACTTCCTGCTCCGAAAGCGCGGCGATGCGGCCCTCGATCGCGTCGGCATCGACACCCATCTCCGCAAGCTTCAGGCGCACATCCGCGCGCGCGAGGGTCGCATCGACCAGGGCGCGGGCGCCGTCATTCCGGTCCGCTTCGATGGCCTCGGCCGTGCCGACGACGCTGGCCGCGGCCGGCGCCTGCATTCCGAGCGAGAGCAGACTCAGGCTCACGAGCGCCACGCAGGCGCGGCGAAAACGTTCGATTTGCATCGGATTCCTCCGGTCGATTTGCCGACCATCAGCAAAATAGCATGCGCAGCCCCGCCCTGCAGCGTGACGGGGTGCACATTGCGCGGAGAATGCCTAGAAGCGGTACGCCAGATCGAGCTTTCCGGTCATGCCGACGTTCTGCTCGAACACGTCCACACCGTTCTGCTCGATCACGGTGTCCTCGTCGAGCAGGTTCTGGAGCCGGAACTTGAGGCTCAGCTTGTCCGTCGGGTGGAGACTGTAGGTCAGGTCGAGCGAATTGAATGGCTGTTCCTTCGCGTCGTCCGCGCCCAGCCGGCCGGCGAAGAAGATCCGCTCGCTGAACATGTTGTAGGCGAGCGCCGCGCTGTGCATGCCGCCCGGCGAGTCGTAGCCGAGCGTGAGGTTCACGACGAGATCGGAGTGCTGCGTCATCGGCCGCCTGTCGTTCGTCAGGCTGGGTGCGGCGTCGCCGATCGTGATCTCGGAGTCGCTGACCGTCACGTTGCCGGCGACGAAGAACGCGTTGCTCCAGCCACCGTTCGACAGGAAACCGAGGCTCTTCAGTCCCTCGAGCTCCAGGCCGTAGACTTCCGCGCTCTCGGCGTTCACGAATGTGAGCGTGACATTGTCGTCGCTGCCAGCGCCCTCCACGGTCTCGATCGGACTGTTGATGTCCTTGTAGAACAGCGAGGCGGTCAGATTGTCGCCGCCCTCGAAGAACCACTCGGCGCGCAGATCGTAGTTCGTGAGATCGGAGTTCAGGAGAGCCGGGTTGCCCTGCACCCGCGCATCGGTGAATGGATCGATGTAAGTCGCGTCCGATATTTCGCGCAGGTCGGGGCGGGTGACGGTCTTGCTCCAGCCGAGGCGCAGCTGGAAGTCCTGGGCCCAGAAGCCGGGCTGCATGAGCGTGACTGCGGCCGCCGGGTAGTACTCGTCGTCCGTGACCACGGCATCCTCGAGCTCCTCCGGCGTCATCCCGACGATGCCCGGGTTGAGGTTGAACTCGAGTGGATCGATCGGAACGGCGAGCCGCTCGAAGTCTTCCCAGCGCAGACCGGCCGTGAACCGGAAGCGGTCGTTGAAGTTCGCGTCGATCTTGCCCCACATCGCATCGACCGTCTCGCCGGCCAGGTAGCTCTCGGTGCCGATGCCGCCTATCGACATCGCGTACTCATTGTCGGGATTCAGGATGTTTTCGTCCGTGAAGACGCCGCCCGGCGTGCCGACGAGGCTCGCCGCGGCAGCACCGGCCTGGGTGCCGAAGTTGAGCTGTGTCTGGATGTAGCTCCGGCCCTTCTCGTAATAATCGTAGCCGCCGCTGATCTCGACGAGCGTATTGCCGAGTGTCCGAGGCAGCGCAAACCGCCCCCCATAGCTCGTCACGCTGTCCTCGAGATCCGTGAAGCGGTACTCCGCCGCCGAGAGCGAGGAACGGACCGCGGTGCGGATCAGCTCGCCCGAGTCGGGATCGATCACGTCGGAGGAGGAGACCAGGATCTCGCTCGGTATGTCGGTCGTCGCCTTCGCGTCCGAGTAATACCAGTCGACCTGCAGGCCGTCGGCCAGCTCGAGCAAGAGCGGCGCCCAGTCGAGCAGATCGCGCGTCGCGTCGCCGAGATTGTGCGAGCCGCGGACCTGCACGAGCTCCAGCTCGCGCTCCTCGAAGCGAATCCGGTAGTTCCGCAGCCGTGCGCCGGCTTCCTCGCGGAAGTTGAAATTGTGGCCGAGCGTCAGCGACGCCTCGTCCTCGGTGTTGCGCAGATAGATCCCATTCGCCTCGATGCGGTGCTCCTCGGCGATGTCGACGCCGAATCCGAAGGATCCGGTCGCGGTGACCTGATTGGTGGTGCGGTTATCGACGTCGAAGTCGAGATCCGGCGTGCTCGCCGAGCGGATGACGCGCTCGCGGTTCCGCCACTGGTTCTTGTAGTCGGCGAGCGCGAGGAAGCCGATCTTCACCTGGTCGGCGGCTCCGGCGTAAATGCTGTTTCCCACCGAGAGCTCGGCGGAGAGATCGGGATCCATCGAGGCCTCGCGAAAGTCGATGTCGCGGTGCAGCGTCGTGGCGAGCTGGCGGTTGATCGCCTGCGCCTCCTCGAACTCGTGGAATTCGCCATCCATCTGGAGGTGATTGAAGATGCTATTCGCGCTGATGTTGCCCCGGTAGAGCTGGATAGCGTCCTCAATCTCCGAGGGCAGTGCGCGCGTGCCGTCGTCCTCGCCGATATTGTCGTCGCTGCCGCCGCGATAAGTGATCCCCTCGTCGTCGTTGTTGGAGTTCGTCCCGGTGCCGACCTGCATGTTGAAGATGAGCTCGTCTGGGAGCGCGCGCGTGCGGATGTCCACGTTGCCGCCGCCAAAGGCCGCCGGCTGGTCTGCGGTGTAGCCCTTCTGGATCGAGATCGACTGCACGATTTCCGACGGAAACAGGTCCATCGGGATCACGTTGCGCGTGAGGTCGGGCGACGGCACATAGGCGCCGTTCACGGTCGTGCTCGAATAGCGCTCGCCGAGACCGCGGATGTAGATGAACTTGTCGTTCACGAGCGAGACGCCCGGGAGGCGCCGGAGTGCGAGCGACACGGTGCTGTCGCCTACGCGGCTGATCTGCTCGGCGCTCACGAGGTCTGACACCGTCTCGGCTTCGATGCGCTCCTGCAGGATGTCGCCGACGGCCGAGCGCTGGCGCCCGATGACCTCGACATCTTCCAGCACGGTCGGTTCCCCGCCGGCGGCGGCCGGATCCTGCTGCGGTGCCGCCTCCTGGGCGAGCGCCGCCGGGATCGCCTGAGCTGCTGCCGCAACCGACAGGCCGAGCAACGCGCGCCGCACTGCGACGAGCAATGGATTCATGTTCATGGACGGCCTCGGCTCAGGTCAGGGGATCGCAAACCACAGCGGTTCGTCGGCGTCATCGGCCCGCAGTCCGAAGGCCCACGGGTCCGTCCAGTCGGCCGCGCCATCCGGAACTGCCCCCAGAATCGTCGCATCGAGGCCCGTGTCCGTGCCCGTCTCGTCCACGATTGCGGCCGCGGTGAAGTAGGTCCCCGGATCCAGGATGGTCACATTGGCATTGGCGGGATCCGCGATGACGACATTGCCGGCGTTGAACGAGTAGTCCGCGCCGTTTGTGCTCGGATTCGCGCCGAGGAACCACTCCGTGAGCTCGTCGCCGTTCGCCAGCGTGCCCTTGACCGCTTCTTCGCAGCCGAGGACGCTGTTCGTCACCGAGTATTCACCGTCGGCGGCGAAGGCAAGCGCGACGTCGCTCTCGACCTCGTAGCACTCGTTCGACGCGGTGCCCGTGACCGACGTGCCGTAGCCGGCGTACACGATGGCGTTCTCGAGCAGGAGCTGACCGCCCTGCCGGACCAGCGGGCCCTCGGAATCGCCGTGCGTGCTCGCATCCGCGTTCGAAGTGATGCAGGTCAGGTTGCGAATGGTCGGCCGCGTGAGCGGCGCAGTATCGAACGGCTCGCCGCCGTCGCTGCGCTCCTCGCCGATGTTGTCGAGCTCGATGCAGCGGTTGCCCTCGGTCTGCCAGTGGATCACGAGCGCGTTTTCGATTGTGCCGTCGTAGCCGTCCGAGAAATCCAGCGAGTCGTCCCGCGCATAGAGAACTATCGTGTTCGTTACATTGACGGCGCCGCCGAAGAACTCGAGGCCATCGTCGAAGGTGCTGTACACCTGGACGTTGTTCACCACCGTGCCGGAGCCCACCGCATTGAATGTGATGCCGTTCAACTCGCTGCCTGGCGCGACCTCGAAGCCGGTGTGCTTCACGATCACGTACTGGAGGCTGCCGGAGCTCTCGGCATTGTTGTCACCGCCGTAGTGCGATGGCTGGCCTTCCGTCAGCACGTGGCAGGTGTCGCCCGCGCGGTCGGCATCGGAGCAGTTGTTGGTGACGCCGTTGCCGTTGATCTGGATGCCGCCCCACTGCGACACGTCGTTCGCGCCGGCGGTGTCGTTCACCGCATCGCTGAAGGAGGTGAAGGTGATCGGCGCGTTCGCGGTTCCGTTCGCGATGATCTGCGAGCCGCGGTTGATCAGGATGTAATCGAAAGAGTCCTGGAACACGAGCGTGCTGCCCGCGGCGATCGTGAGCGTCGGGCCCTCGCCTTCCTGCGGTGCCGCGCCGGTATCCACGTCCTGTCCGACGAACAGGCTGTCCTCGAATATGTGAAGGCCGGAGAATGAGGGGATCGTCAGGTCGACGGTGAGCGGACTGGCCTCGCCGACGAAGCTCGAGCTGTAGCGGCAGTTGGTGCCGTCGAATGACCCGCGCACAGCCTCGTTGGAGCCTTCGGGCGTGTACGTGGCGCAGGGATTGTCACTGCCGCCGTCGTCGCCGCCGCCGCTGTTGTCGACGGAATTGTCCGTGTTGGCCACGTTGAGGTCGACGCCGCCGCCCTCGCATGCGGCAAGGCCGGTCAGGGCGAGTGCCAGCAGCGCAAGTCTCATCGTCTTCATCGTCGGTATCTCCGGTGCGTTTGCATGCGATGCCCGGGCGCGCCCTTGGTTTTTTGCGTGGGCGCTGAAACCCGGATCAGACGGCGAAGATAAGTAGGCGTTGTGTCGCGCGCGTGACGACGGCGTGACGATCCTGTGACAGCGAAGACCGCGCGCTTACTCGCCGCCCGGCGAACGCCGCATCCCTTCTCTTGCGCGCCGGATATTCCCGCGCACGAGTGCCGCCGTCCTGCTCCCGCCATAGCGGCCCTTGTGGACGTGCCGGATCCGGTGCACGCCCGGCACGTCGAGCCCGACGCCGTCAGTGCCGAGCAGCCAGCGGAAGGCGCTGTCCTCGTAGGTCTTGGCCCAGCGCGGCGCGGGCCGCTGGTACACGGGGATCTGCTCGCAGTACCCGCACTGGCGCGCCGCGTCGCCCTGGACAATGTGGTACGCGCCTTTTGCCTTCGGCGGGTTCGCCGCCAGGGTGAACTGACTGGTGTCGATGTCGACGACGCGCGGGCGATCGCGCTCGGCTGCGAGGACCGGATCATCCTCGGTCAGCATCGGCGTGATGCGCTCGAATTTCGGATAAGTCAGGAGGTCCTGCCGGGCCTGCAGTTCGTTCGCAAGGGTATCGATGCAGTCGCGATGGAAGACAATGTCGCAGTCGGTGAACCAGACCCAGTCCGCCTTCGTCGAGCGTGCGACGCGGTTGCGGCCGATCGCGCGCCGGAATAGCTCGGGCGGCGACAGCGCCTGCCAGTTCCAGGTGACACCCGGCACGGCAAGCCCGCCGAAATAGTCGAGCATCGCGCGCGTGCGCGCGTCTTCCGGCGCATGGAAGACCGTCATCCGCACGCGTGCTTTCGCCGGCGGGAAGTTCACGAGCGAGGAGAGCTGGTACGCGAGCAGGTGTGCGTATTGCCAGCAATGACTCACGATCTCGATTTCGAGGATGCCGCTTCGCGCCATGACTGTCGACGGGTCGGGCGGCGTCAGGAACCAGCGCGCGGGAATGAGCCCCGTCGCCGCAATCCGCACGAGCGCCTGGTCGAAATCGTCGCGCAGGCTCAATCGGGCGGCCTCCGCTCACCGGTCCATGGATAGCGCTCGACGATCGCTCGGCAGTCGCGCCAGTAGAGATAGCCGGGATTGGGCTTGCGCCAGTCGCCGTAGATCCGCGTCAGGACGTCCTCGGCATTGGCCGGGACCCGCCAGCGGCGGCCATAGAGCTCGAAGTCGGCGAGCCCGTGGGCCGGCACTTCGTTGATCAGCTCGAGCTGCGGTTTCCTCTGGTGAAAGTACCAGCGGATGTTCGCGCCGACGCGGTCAAACAGGAAGAAATCGTACCTGACCGCCTCGTACTTCAGCGTCCACATGGTGGTGCGGCCGTCGTTGTTCACCTGGGGCGGGCGGAGGTTGTAGCCTGCGGCGCGGAGCTTCCGCATCGCTGTCAGGAACAGCGGAAGGTCCTCGTCCATGAAGCCGAAATCCGAGTCGCGATCCCAGGCGATCGGCGCACCGTCGCGCATGCAGCCGAGTAGCAGGCCCATGATCATCCAGTACTTGTCCGCGAAGGTCGTCTGCGAGAGATGCTTGTGCAGCCGGATCAGGCCGCGACGCCGACGCTCCTCCAGACTGCCCCAGCGGAGGCGGTAGAAGAACTCGTTGAGCCTGCGCACGCGGCGCAGTATAGCCGCCGGCCTGGAGCGTGGAGGTCAGAGCATTCCGCACGCCGCGGGGTTGGTGCATAGCCTGCGTGTCTGGTCGAACCTTTCCCTGTCCAAGGCTTGCAGGCGCAGCATCTCGCGAATGCCGCTCTCGTCGTAGCATTTCTCCTCCGGGAAGCGCGTACCCACCTTGGGTTCCTTGCGGCAGTAGAGGGTGAACTGGCCGCGCTTCTTCTCCCGGAATCCCGGGGGTATCACGAATTCGGAGGATTCTTCGGCTGCAACGGCAGCGTCCTTACCGGCGGTCGCTTTCTTTGCGGCATCAATGGTTGATGTCTTTTCGGTGCTGGCCTGTTCCGCAACCGCTGTTTCTTCGCCTCGGACAGGCGTAGTCGAAGAGAGCAGTCCGGAAAGAATCAGTGCCCCAAGGATGTTCGCGCGCATGGCAGCCCCCCTTCCCTGCCATCCTGTCACAACCTTCGAAGGACATCCAAAGGGGACCTAAAGGGGACAGACACTTTTGCGAGCAGCGCTGCAACTGCAAAAGTGTCTG
>DAIRVV010000029.1:0-17518 GCA_036802645.1 Steroidobacteraceae bacterium | reverse complement strand
GGTCGGCCGCCCACGCCTCTCCGCGATGTGCTTGCTATAGCGCTGAAATCCGCTTCGACCTGAAGACTTGCATCAGACGCGCATCGTCGCAGTGATATCGGCCTTGTTGTGCCTGGCTACAACTTCAACCGGTTTGCCGGGGGCCCGTCGCAAATCCAACCGGTGAAGTCACTACCGTTGAAGAGCGTAATCCACTATTCACGATCTGCGCGCGTGGTCGATGCGGGTGCGGAAAATGCGAAAAACGCTTTCGCCGCTGTGACAAACGGCTGCGGACGCGTCGCGAATTCTTCGCTATCCGTCTCGATGGCCATCACCCCCGACCACCCGGACTTCTGGATCTCTGCAAACAGCCCGGAATAGTTCACGCTTCCATTTCCGATCAGCGTATCGACTGCAGAGGGATCGCCGGGAGTCACCACCTCCTTATCCTTAAAGTGGATGTCGTAGACGCGGTCCTGATAGTCGCGGAAGACCTTGGCTGCATCGAATCCCGCCTGAGTGATCCAGCCCACGTCCAGACAAACGCCAATACGAGGATCTCGGGTTGCGAGGACCTGTTTGACGACTTGTGGATCGCCGTAGGTTGTGCCCGCTCCATGGTTGTGAATTGCGAGCTTGATGTCGTATTCCTTGACCAGTTCCTCAAGGCGATCCCAGTCTGCCAAGGCGGGTTCGACGACAATGACCTTCGCGCCCAGCACTCGGGCGACTTCGAATAGCTTGCGGTTAGCTGTTTTGTCAGTGCTTGTGCCGTTGACACCGAAGGTATATGCCACCAACCCGTGTTGATCGAGCACACCCTTCTTGCGACGGATCTCTTCGAGAGACGCATTCGGATCCAGATGCTGGCTGGTCAGTTGCAGGTATTTGATGTGGTTTGCCGTCGCGAACCCAACCACCTGCTCGAAAGTCATGTGGCGCAACGTCCAGGTCTGCAACCCAAGCTTGGGACCGAAGGCGTCCGATGCGGCATGGGATAAAGGCATAAAGGCGCACGCCACTGCCAGTAGAGTTGACGTCACAATCGAACGCCGCAGAGTCGTGTAGTGCACTAGTTTTTCCCGGGAGTGCAAACGCCAGGTAGGATGAACTTTCAAGCCGTGCGCCACCTTACGATTGCATTGTGTGTTTGCAGAGTGGCTCAGATCTTGATTGTCGCCCCCATTTGACGGCGGTCAAGTCACCCCTGCTCTGTGATCCTAGATGAGCACAATAAACGGAGACAAGCCGAAACAGCACGAGCGAGAGATGGTGGCCAGGGGCGGAATCAAACCACCGACACGCGGATTTTCAGTCCGCCGCTCATCGCTCGTATTGCGTCGTCGGGCATCTCGGCACAATTCGCAGAATTACCCTCCCGGCCAGCACCCACTCGCACCTCAAGAGAATCCGCCCAACGATCCCCGTTGCACCGACTCTCAATGTAGGACTGCTGCGTATTGCGGTGCGTCATCCGCTATCGTTAGTCTTGCTCCATGAGACCCGGCTGGCTTGTCGGTATCGCGATTCTGGCTGCTGCCTGCAGCACGACGCCGGTGCCGAGTTCATCCGCGAAACCGATTCCGCCAAGCCGGATTCACGCACCCGAATTTACCCGTGCAGGAGAGGGACTCGCGCTCGTCGTGGTAACCCGCGATAAGAGCTTGACGGCAATTGCATGTACCGCGCATCTCCACGTTGACGGCACCCTTGTTGCCGATTTGCGTCCGACCGAACAGATCAGGCTCTTTCTTGAGGAAGGCCAACACCTCGTCGGCGTCAGGGCGGTTGGCTGCATTGGAGGAGCTGACCAAACCTCGATCGACGTGTCACGGGCAAGACCGGTCTTGCTGCGCATTGCTGCAGGGCATGCCGGTGGCCTCACAATTGGACCGAGTGCATTCTAATGCGGCCGTACGCGCTGTCGGCCGGTTGACCGCGCCGAGTCATCGGCGTAGAAACTTTCAACTGGCGCTCGACAGCACAAGGAAAGGCGTCGATGCATAACAAGCTTGTAGTGATGCTCGCCGGCGGAATGCTGGCCATTCCTTTGGGCGTGCAGGCTGAGCCGTTCGCCTACATTACAAATGCGTTCGCACCAAGTGTCTCGGTCATCGACACGGCGAACAACCAGATTGCTGTGACGATCGATTTCCCGCCAGGGTCGACTCCCATTGCCGCGGCGATTACGCCGGATTCAGGAAAAGTTTATGTGACCAGTCAGGATGCGTTCATTACGTGTGGTGCCAACGATGGCGTGTTTGTAATCGATACGGCGAGCAATACCGTCGAGGCGGGGCCCGTTGCAGTTGAATGTGAACCGACCGCCATTGCGATTGGCCCAGATGGCAAGTTCGCCTACGTCGCCAGCCAACTGAGCGAAACCATTTCGGTGATTGATACGGCAACGGATGCCGTCAGCGCGACGATCCCTCTTCCGAGTGGAGATGGAATCACGGATGTCGCAATTTCCCCAGATGGTCAGCGCGTCTATGCGACGGTGCTGGCGGGTAACGCAGTACATGTCATTGATACGAGCACTGATACCGTGCTCGACCCGGCGATCGACGTGGGTTTCAACCCTGTAGGAATCGCCGTCAGCCCGGATGGCAATCTGGTCTACGTTACCGACGCGAGCTCCTCGGGTAGCGTTGCAGTGATCGACGCAGCTTCCGGTACAGTCGTAGCCACGATCGCTGTCGACAATCATCCTTCCGCGGTCGCGTTTGCACCGAATGGCATTTTGGCGTACGTGACCCAGGCTGGAATCAACACCGAGGGGGAATTTACCGTTTCGACGATCGATACCGCGTCCTCCGCTGTCGTCGGCGATCCAATCGAGGTCGGCAATTTCCCCACATCCATTGCAATTACCGCGGACGGCATGCAGGCCTATGTCGGCAACGAGCGCTCGGACACGGTGTCCGTTATCGATACCACCAGCAACTCGGTAACCGAGACGCTGAGCGGGATGAGCTCACCCAGCGGTGTAGCCGCGAGCGCGATTCCGCCCGGGCACCAGGTGCCTGATGTGGTAGGCGAGAAAGAGTTTGACGCAACACTCATCTTGAATGCATCTGAACTTTCCGTTGGAAGCGTGACCCCGCAGATCAGCGACACCGTGCCCTCCGGCAGGGTCATCAGCCAAAATCCGCTGGCCGACACATACCTCGGTAGCGATGCCGCGGTCGATCTAGTGGTCTCGAGCGGTCGCGGAGGTGGCGGCGGCGACGGTGGCGGCGGTGGCGGCGCGATAGGCTTCGAATTGCTGGCATTGCTGGGTCTACTCAATGCATTCAAAACGCGCAGGACCCGGCCGATCGCGCGAATTTTTTAGTTTTCCTATCTTTAGTCGTTTCCAATTACGATTGCTCCGATGAACCAACGGTCCGCCGATGGGTCCGGTCAGCGAGCGTCGTTCTCAGAAGGAAGAAAACAAATGCTACCGATGAGCCGGCTGACGGGCCTGTTCGCCGTACCGCTGCTGCTGGCACTGATCGCCACGGCGACTGCCCAGGACGCAAACATCAAGCAGCCGGTCGCGGACCTCGAACGATTGCTTGCCGCCGAGCCGCTGGTGATCACCCAGGCCGAGATCAGCCGACCCAAGGCCAAGGGCGACATCACGTTGCGAGCCGACGTTTCCTTCGGCGGAGCAGCGCCATTGCGCGTGAAGTTGCGCAAGGCTGAGCCCGGCGCGAATTCCTTCAACAATGTCCCGCGGTACGACATCGCGGCATATGAACTGCAGAAGCTTTTCCTCGATCCTGCCGAATACGTGGTGCCGCCCACTACGCTGCGCATGGTGCCACTGGCGGAGTTCGCGAAGTATTCGCCTGGTGTCCAACGCACATTCCCCACCGCCGACCAGGTTCTGGCCGTGGTCCAGTATTGGCTGAGCGACATCAAGGCGGTCGCTGACGTCTATGACCCCGTGCGCTTTGCCGCTGACCCGGCTTATGCGCGCCATATCGGCCAACTGAACGTGCTCACGTATCTGATCAGGCATCGAGACTCCAACCTCGGCAACTTCCTGCTCGGCGATGCGGAGATCGGTGCACGCGTGTTTTCGATCGATCACGGTGTCGCCTTCGCGTCGGAAGAGAGCGATCGCGGCGAGGCGTGGAAGGATTTGCGCGTGAATCGACTTCCGGCCGACACCGTCGAACGGCTGCGCCATATCACTCTGCAACTGCTGACCGAGCGCTTGGGCGTGCTCGCGCAATGGAAACTCCAGGGCGGCAGCTACGTTCCCGTCGCGATTGGCAAGAACCTGTCAGAAAACCGCGGAGTCCGCCGGACTGGCATCGAGCTGCAAATGGGCCTGAACAAGTCGGAGATTCGCGATCTGCACCGGCTGTTGACCAGGCTGCTCGTGCACGTCGATCGCGGCGAGGTCACCCTGCTGCCCGCGGGAGGCAGCTGAGCATGCTTCGATCTCGGGCTTCAGATTGTCCGGCGCCTTACCATGAACGTGCTGCGCGCTTCGAGACCGTCCAGATTGCTGGCAACGACGGTAATGCGCAATTCCGTGATGTCGACATGCAACGGCGCCTTGCCGGTGAACGTCTGCAGCCCGGCGTTGAAATGCATCCAGTGCGGCAATCGACGGCCATCGTCACAGCAGGCTCGCAGTTTCAACACGTCGCCAGGTTCTGCGTCGTAGAACGCTGTCGGCGAAACCGGGTGCATGAATGACGCACCCGGAGAATAGAGCAAGTCGGGAATCGGCTCGACAGCCGCGGGCGGCGTGTTTACGAGGTTCTCATGCGACTTCTGGCTGAAATCGCGCCCCATCCGCACGGCGAGCGCAATCCAGCATAGCGCAAGGATGAATGTCAGCACTGCGAACTGGTGCGACTGCCAGCCCAGCAGGTTGAGCCCCACGTAAATCCCGACGGCCTGGATCAGGTCGCCGAAGCGCCAGAAAAACGTGTCGATGGCCGTCTTTCCGTCGTACTTGGAGGCGCGATCGATCGGTAGGAACAGTGCCTGCCGCGTGGTGTTCATCAATGAGTAATCGAGACCGTTCTCGGCAAACTTGATCCGGCGAATCAGCGAAAAGATCGGGATGAATCCCCCAATCAGCGGCGCGAGCGCCAGCACGCCATATCCCACCGCAACGATGATCGGATGCACCAGCAGTGCGCCGCGCACGCCCACGGCCTGGTAGATGCGCGACACCAGGAACAGCTGGATGCACAGGCTGATCAGCGTCACCCAGAAATTGAAGTTCCCGTAGAACTCGGTGATCAACGTGCCCAGATCAAGCGTACCGCCGCTTTCCGCGACGCGCGCCACGGCATCGGCTTTCACGTAGTCCGCCAGGATGTATTCGCCGGTGGTGTTGATCCAGTTCAGCAGCACCACGAACAGCGCGATCGTCAGCAGGTAGCGGTCGCGCAGGACCAAGCCGATGCCGCCGAGCAGCCGTGGTACCGGCCGGGAACGCTCGATCTCGACCACACGCGATCCTTCCGGGATCGCGGCGCGCGCTGGATTGGCAAGGAACAGCGTAGCGCCGAGAGTCATGGTGGCGAGAATCATGAGACCCATCGGCGACAGCAAGTCTACTGCCAATTCCGTGAGCTTGGAGCCCGTCAGCGCGCCGAGATTGGCGCCCAGCATGATCACCACAAACAGGCGCTGGCCGCTCCTGACATTGAAGGAGTCGGCCGCGAAGGCCCACATCTGCGACACGGCCATGACGCCGTAGATGCCGACCCAGATGAAGAACGGGTACGCGATGGGCACGCCGTAATGGGCGAGCACGGCAAACATCGGCAACGTGAGCACGAAGAACAGCGTGACCGCGCGCAGCAGTAGCGCACCCTCGAGGTGATGTCGCAACCGGCCGTACAACGGCACCGCAATCATCAGCACCAGCGCCATGGCCGCCACCGCGTAGGCGCGCTCCTCAGCCGAAAACTTCGCGAGCATGAAGGCCTCACGCAGCGCCTTCATCACCTGGTAGGACGCGAGCAGCAGGAACCCGTGCAGGAAAAACAGGAATGCCGTTCGGCCCTCGCCAGGCGCCACGCGCGTGATGTGAGATAACAACCGCTCGAAACGCGTCAGATGGGCGTGGTCGGAGTTCAAGGGGTCAGCGCCTCAGCAACGGGCGAAACCATGGGCGCTGAGATCCTGTTATTGACAAGGATTATTGGCCGTTCGGCTTGCGGCTCAGCATAGCAGCCGCGGCGAGTTCCAACGATAGCCCGTGGGCGCTACCACAAACCCTTGCCGGTCGATGTGGAGAGGTGGTGGCCAGGGGCGGAATCGAACCACCGACACGCGGATTTTCAGTCCGCTGCTCTACCAACTGAGCTACCTGGCCGTATTCAGGGCTGCGTATTAGACAGGGCGGCCCGCGCGGGCGTCAAGAATCGACCCACGACTCTTGATCCTAGGGTGCTTGCGCACCAGCCGCCTCCCGGAACGCCTCCTCTATCACGTGATCGGACGTGACGAAGGACTCCGGAAATTCGCCGTCCCATTCCCGCGTCAGCCGCTCTTCCTTGATTTGTTCAATGCTCTTGCCGGCCGCTGCCGAATTCCTGACTCGCTCCAGGATCTTCACGAGCATCTGGCGCCATTCGTCGAGCTCGCTCACATTCGAAATCGCACCGTGGCCCGGGATGATGCGCGTACCGTCGTCGGCAATCGCGAGCGCCCTGTCGGCAGCGGCAATCGTGCCGGCATACGTGCCGCCGTTCGTGTAGTCGATCACCGGGTAACTGCCATTCAGGTAGCAGTCACCCATGTGAAGCGCATTTGCCGTGCGAAAGCGCACGAGCGAGTCGCCATCGGTGTGCGCCGCCTCGACGTGCGTGACCGAAATCTCCTCGCTGCCGAGATGAAGTGTCACGTCACGCGTGAACGTCACCACCGGCAGGCTTTGCGGCGGCGACGCCGGCAGCGGCCGGTTGAACACAGCGACAAAGCCATCGACGCTCATGCGCCGGCGAACGTTTTCCTGCGCGATGATGACCGCGCCGTCCTCGGCAAGCGCGGCATTGCCGCCACGGTGATCCGGATGCCAGTGCGTGTTCACCACGAAGCGAATTGGCTTCTCGGTGATGGCCGCGACTGCGCTCTTCACTTTCGCGCTTGAGGGCGCGATCTTGTCATCGATCAGAAGGACGCCATCCTCCCAGATGAACACGGCGACGTTGCCGCCCGCGCCCGTGAGTACGTACAGATGATCCGAAAGCTTGACGCTTCTGATCTCGGGATCGAACTTCGGCGCCGGTTGCGGCGTTCCGACGACGACTGAAAGCATCGCGAGTAGTGCACTGATCCCGTTCATGACCCCCGCCATGCGCCGGTTTCGAGATCGACGCCGGCATCTGACAGTGCATCCTTGAGCGGCTTGAGCCGGGCGCCGTAATGCTCCGCGCGGCTCGCGCGAGACTCGAGCGGCCGCCGCGCCTGGATCGTGCTCATCGTGCCAATGACGCGCTTGCTCTCCCAGAAGTTGCGGCAGGCGGGCTCCCAGTCGAGACCGCAGGCGGAAAGCAGCGCGGGGCCCGCAGTATCGAAGTCCCGGACGAAGTCCTCGTACTGGATCGTCGTGAATCGACCGGTCGCGACCCGCTCCCAGTGAGCCATGAGCCGCGCGTACTCCCCATAATAATGTGCGATGTCCTCGAGCCGGTTCGCGTACTGCGTCGACTTCGAGAACTGGTTGCGGAAGATCGAGAGCCCGGTCTCCACCGGATTCCGACGCACGTGGATGACGCGCGCATCGGGAAACAGGAGCGCGATGGCGCCAATCGCGTCGAAATTCCACGGATTCTTGTCGGTCACGACATCCGTGCCCTGCCCCACCGGCAATCCCTGCCAATAGAGGTCGCGCCATTGCCGCAGGGTATTCGCGTCGATGCTCGCGATCGGTGCCGTACGGGCACGGGCGAGCAGCTCCTGCATGATCCAGCGCATGGGCATGCGTTCACCGCAGGCGAGGACCTTGGAGTGCGCACCAATCACGCTCTCGACGAGTGTCGTGCCTGAACGCGGCATGCCGACGATGAATAGAGGCCGCGGCTTCGATGTGCCGCTCGGTGTGCCGGGCACCGAATCGAAAATCGAGATCAGCTCGTCGACCTGTTTCGTCCGGGCCTCTCGCTCATAGCCAAGGCCCTCGACCCGGCCCTGCCGTCGGGCCAGCCGATTCGCCTGTTCATAGGCGATGAATGCGAGTGCGGCGTCGCCTTCGGTCTCGCGGCAGTCTGCGATTGCGAAAGCCGCCGTCACGCGATCGGCGATGCGCAGGTCATCGCGATCGGCAAGGGCCTGCAAGGCATCGGTTTCGTCCTTCGACAAGCGGCCGTTCGTAAGCTCCGAAAGGGCCTTGTATCCGGAGGGATCGTTCGGCGTGGCAGCGAGCGCGCGCCGTGCGTAGCCTTCTGCTTCATCGTAGCGGCCGGACAGCATCAGGAAGACAGCTTTTGTCGACAGCAGGTGCCCGGCATTCGGGTCGAGTGCCTCCGCTTCTTCAAGCGCGCGGGCGGCGCTGTCGTAGTCGAACGCGTTCATGCAGATGCGGGCGTAGGTCGAGAGATTCCGGGCATTGCGCTCGCCAAGCCCGAGCGCGTACTTGAAGTTCTGCTTGGCCTGCAGGTAGTAGCCGGTTTCCCACTGCGCCTTGGCGAGCGCGCGCCAGGCCATCGGTTCGCGGCTCGCGACGGCGACCCAGGCATTGGCCGTCCGCTCCAGCGCCGGCCAGTTCGAGCGCAACTCGTGGATGTCCGCGTAAAGCCGGAGTATCGCGGCATTGCCTGGCGCAAGTTGCGCGGCTTCGCCGAGCAGCCGTTCAGCTTCCGCCGTTTTTTCTGCATCGAAGTTCGCCTGCGCCCGCTTGAAGAGCATCGACGGATCCCTCGGGTGGATCTCGGTCGCGCGCCGGAAATGCTCGGCCGCTTCTTCGAAGTTCTTCCGCTTGGCTTCCAGCTCTCCCAGCCGCTCCCAGGCCCAGCCTTGCTGCGGATCGTTCGCGACGACGCCTGCGACGATGCTCACGGCCTCCTCGAGCCGGCCCTCGTGCGTGAGCCACTGCGCAAGGTTCATCCGCAATGCCACATGCTTTGGCTCGATATCGACTGCCCTTCGAAGCGGCGCCTCCGCCTCGGCTGCGCGGCCGAGTCGCAGGAGCATGAGTCCGTATACGGTGTTGGCCTCCGCGCTCTCCGGGTCCTGGTCGAGCGCGGCACGATAGTGATCGAGCGCCTCGGTCGAGCGTCCTGCCTTGCGCGCCGCGTGGCCCTGCTGCATCCGCAGTTGCAATGGGTTTGCGCTCACGGGATCAGGTCGCTGCACCCGGATCGACATATCCTTCCGGCGCCTTCGAGCCGTCGCCGAAGAAGTACTTCTCCATCTCGCCGACCAGGAATTGCCGCGCCTTGGGCTCGAATGGAACGAGACGATATTCGTTGATCAGCATGGTCTGGTGGTTGAGCCATTTCTGCCAGGCTTCTTTCGAAACGTTTTCGAAGATGCGCTGGCCGAGCTCACCGGGATACGGCGGCCGGTCGAGACCTTCCGCTTCGCGGCCGAGCTTCACGCACTGAACCATCCTGGCCATTCCTCAACTCCTCGAGCAATCTTGCCACGGGCGCGGGCAATCCGACCGCGTCAATTGACGCAAGTTCGTGCCAGCGGAAATCGCCCTCGGCCAAGCGGCCGACGTTCGCCTTCAGTTCGACTACCCAGGGCTCGATATCCAGATCGAAATGAGTGAAGACATGACGAACCGGCGGCAGCTTCCGGGTCGTTGCGACGGCCGAGCCGAATCGGGACGCAGCAAAGGCATGCGCCGCGTCCGCATCGGTAAACTCCGGCGGCGCCCAGAGGCCTCCCCAGATTCCGTGCGCCGGGCGCCGCTCGAGCAGCACCCGCCCATCCGACAGCGCGAAGACGACGTGAGTTTGCCGCAGAGGTCTCGGTGCGCGGCGCCGGGCGACGGGTATCTCCGCGATGCGGCCGGAAGCCAAAGCGCCACAGCCAGCGGCGAGCGGGCAACGCCCACAGGATGGGTTCCCCCGCGTGCAGATGGTGGCCCCGAGATCCATGATCGCCTGCGTGTACTCCGCCACACGCGCACTCGGCGTGCATTCGAGCGCCAGTGACCAGAGCGTCTTCGCCCCGGTTGCAGAATCGGGCGCATCCTCCACCTCGAACACCCGCGCGAGCACGCGCCTGGCGTTGCCGTCGAGGATGGGGTGACGCTCGCCGCGTGCGAGCGCGAGGATCGCGCCCGCCGTCGAGCGGCCGATCCCCGGCATGGCCATCAGCTCGTCCAGGGTTTCGGGCAGACGGCCACCGTGCCGCGCGACCACTTGCTGCGCAGCGCGATGCAGGTTCCGCGCGCGCGCGTAGTATCCGAGACCCGACCAGAGACTCATCACATCGTCCTGCGACGCCCCGGAGAGCGCGGCGGCGTCCGGAAACCGCGCCACGAAGCGCTCGAAGTACGGCTTCACCGTCTCGACCTGCGTCTGTTGCAGCATGACTTCCGAGATCCAGACGCGGTACGGCGTCGGACTCGCCTGCCAGGGCAGGTCGCGGCGGCCATGGATTTCAAACCATGACAGCAATGCGTCTGCAACCATCGCCGGCTTCATGCTCATGGTGCGAGCCCGGTGTTTCGCTCGACGCGCACGACGGTGTCCCGCAATTTCGCACCGGCGACCAGTGCCTCGTCGATCCGGATCTCGGCATCGATGTCGAACTCGGCGAGCTGCGCGACGAATGCCTCGAGCGTCGCTTTCGATTTTCGAACGCCTTTCACCTCCGGTCCCACAACCGCCCTTGCCTCCGGCGCCACATAGCGGTTGAGGTCGATGCGATCGAATGTCGCCCGCACGAGACGCCTGCCCGGCTCGATGCGAGCCTCGAAGTTCGTGTCGTCAAGACGGCCCTTGACAGGATCGAGGCGAAGCGCGCCGTCTTCGATCTCCGCCACGAGCGCGACCTGGAACGATCCGAAAGCGGCTGGATCTTTCGTCAATGGCAGCGACTGGCCGAATGAAACCGCGGGCGCGCGCGGTGCGAAGGCGTCGGTTGCCATCCTGAGCGCCGCGACGAGTTCCGGCTCGTCGAAGTCGAGCATGCCATCGAAGGTTCCGGGAATTCCGGCAAGATTGAATCGGCCGGACTCGAGCGTTGCGAGGCCGATATTCATCTCGTAGGACGCCTGTTGGAGGGCGCCCTTCAACTCGACGCCTGCGAGTGGCAGCGGATCGCCTCCCGCCCATCCCCGAAACTCCAGGGAACGGCCGTCGATGCGCCCGCTCTCGAGGTCGACGCGCCCCGTCCCTTGCATCGCATAGTTGATCGTATTGGGCCCGAACACGCCGCCGAGCCGGATCTCCATCGGAAAATCCTGCGCCGGCGCGATGTCGCTCGCAGTGAATGTCATCCCGGCAAGCCGCCAGCCGGTGTTCGAGCCCTCGTCACGGTAGTCGATGATCCCGCGCTCGAGATTGAAGTCACCGATGGACCAGGTGACGCCCGGCTCTTCGTCCGCTCCCGGTTTGGGTTCCGCCGTCGGAAACAGCTTCGACCAGTTCGACACACCGTCGGGTCCGACCACAAGCCGGGCGGTCGCGCCCGTCATTTCGATTGCGTCCAGTTGCGTCATGTCGAACACGCTGCTCCAGGGCAGCGACAGGCGCAGCCGGCCGACTTCGAGGATGGGCTTGCCGGTGAAGCCGGCCGGTTGCGCAATGGCGATGCCTCCGATCTCGATCGAGGGTCGCGGCAGGAATCCGATGCGGAGCGACTCGACGGTCGCCGGCAGGCCGGTCGCCTCCGTGATCATGCGGGCGACCATGCCGCGCGCGAGTGGCGTGCGCACGCCGATCCACAAGACGACAACGGCCGCCACCACGACGATCGCGATGACGGCCGATACGATGACGAGGAGGCGCCTGCGCTGCATGAATCCGGTGGCCCTCGGGGGATCACCGGATTCTAACTCAGCGGTCGCAGACGATGATTTCTCCGGAAAGTGTCTGGATCTCCACGCGGGCGCCGCCACTGCCCTGGGTGAAGCTGAGCTCGCTGCCCGGCGTGTACTTGCTGGTGTCGCGCGGCTTCGGGCCGAAGCAGTTCTCGATGCTGCCGCTGAATGACTCGATGTCGAAGTCGGCGTTGACGGGCGGCCTGATCTTCAGCGAAACGCTGCCGCTTACCGATCCCATGTCGACCCGCGCCATCGGAGTCAGCTCCGCGATGACGACGATCTCCCCCGACACCGTGCTCACGTCGAGGCGCTCGACCTTCGCGATCGATGCCTGGATCTCGCCGCTGACGACTTCGCCGTGATAGCTCCCGCGGATGCCACTCACCGTGCTCGAGCCGCTCACGTTTTCGGTGGTGACCGCGGCCTTGCCGCCATTGCCCGCGATCGTGATCTCGCCGGAGACCGCGGTGGCCGAGACGGGTGCGTCGAAAGACTGGGTCCCGACCTCGCCGCTCACCGACTGAAGATTCTGCTCGCCGCGCACGCCCGAGACCGCAATGTCCGCGCTGACCGTGTCGACGATGAGCCGCACGCCTTTCGGGACATGGAGCGTCAGGTTGGCGTCCTGCTCGTCACCGTGGTACTTGCCGTGCGGCCGGTCGACCTCGATGCGCACCATCCGCTCGGTCGCCTCGAACTCGAGCTCGTCCTTGTCACTCTCGAGCTCGGCGACGAGCTGGACCTCGTTGCGGTCCCAGGCCGTCACCTCGACACTGCCCTGCACGTTCGACACTTCCACCGTGGCATCGGGCGCGACGGTGACCTTCTTCGTGATCGTCTCAGCGTCTGCTGCAAAGGCAGTACTGGCTGCCAGGATCGCGGCTGACAACGCCATGTTCCGGAAACTCATCTCAAGTTCTCCTCATGAGGCCGTCATTCGAGGTGACGACCGTCGAATACAGTTGTAATTCCTGCTTGTAGGCCCCTACAAGGAGGCTCTTCAGCATCCCGCTCGCCGGATCTTTCGCAAGTGCCGCATCGATCTCGTTAGCTGCCGTCTGGATGATCGCGAGGTTTTTCCTAATCGCCACGCGCGTCTCGGGCTTCAGCTCGTCGAACTTCTCCCGGAACCGGGCGAGAAGATCGTCGCGTGCGGTGATTTCCTTTGCCGTCAGGCCCGAATTCACCCCGTAGTTGACCGGCACGATCGCCGGGTTCGGATCCTCCGCAATCACGATGGGTTTCTGCATCGCGGGATCGGTGTCGCGCATCAGGCCCCAGGTCAGGAGCGCGGAGACCGAGGCGACCAGGAATCCGGCGGCGAGCGCCGCGGGCCAGCCGAAGCTGCGCAGGCGCGCCTCCCGCGGTTTGCCGGCGATGCGCGCGGCGATCGAAGGCCAGAGATCCCGCTCCGGCGCGACGTCCTTCGGCAGTTCGGCGGCTTTCGCGAGCAGCGGGTCCGGCGGTTCGTTGCGCGGCCCGAATGGAATCGTGTTCATGTCGCTCTCTCCGAGGCCATGCGTCCGCGCATCAGGTGACGCGCGCGATGCAACTGGGCCTTGCAGGTGCCGACGGCGACCCCGAGCATCGCGGCCGCTTCCTCATGGCTGTAGCCATAGATGCCGTGCAACACGACGATGTCGCGCGCTCCCGGCGGAAGCGCCGCAATCGCCCGTTCGATGTCAATCGGTGTCGCCTCGTCCATCGTGTTTTCCGACTCGAAATCCATCTGCTCGCCTTGCTCGTCCGTCATGCTGATCTCGTTCCGGCCCTGAGGGCTTCGCCGCCGTGCAAGCACCGCATTCACTGCGATCCGGTGCAGCCACGTTGAGAAACTGCTCCTGCCTTCGTATCCCGCGAGACTTCTCCAGGCGCTCACGAACGTGTCCTGTGTCAGGTCCTCCGCGGAATCAGGCTGACCCGTCATCCGCAAGCACAGTCCGTACACCCGTCCGACGTGCTGGCGATACAGGTCCTCGAAGGCGCCCATGTCGCCCCGGCAGGCCCGCGTCACGAGCTCCGCGCTTGAATCCACTGCGCCCGCGATTACCGTCACCTGCCGCATCCGATCCTTAGTCCGTTCATGTACTTGGACGGAGTGGCCGCCCGGAAGGTTGGAAGCCTTACAATCCCGGCGATATGGCTCAGTTTGCGACGATTACGGGCTGGGGCAAGTGCATGCCGCCGGCGATCCTGTCGAACGCGGACCTCGCGACCTTCCTCGAAACCGACGACGAATGGATCCGCTCGCGCACCGGGATTCTCGAACGCCGGATCTCGCATGTTTCGCTCGGCGAAATGAGTTTTGTCGCTGCGTCCCGGGCACTCGCGGGCGCGGGTCTCGAGGCGGGCGACCTGGACCTCATCGTATTCGGCACCTGCAGCATGGACGAGCAGGTTCCGAACATGGCGTCCTGGTTGCAGGCGCGGCTCGGCGCGAGCGGCGCCGGGGCGATGGACGTCAATACGGCCTGCACGAGCTTTCTCTACGGGCTCACGACCGCAAGCTCGATGATCAAGTCCGGCGTCGTGCGAAACGCGCTCGTGATCGGCGGCGAGCTGATCTCGCCATTGATGGACTGGAAGAACCGGAATGTCTCCGTGCTCTTCGGCGATGGCTGTGCCGCGGTCGTTCTCCAGTCGACCGAGTGCGAGGAAGGCGTGCTCGCCGACAAGCTCGGCTGCTTCGGCGACGTGCGCGGCATCCTCCAGGTTCACGGCATGGGGCTGCGCTACGCGAACCAGGGCTGGACGCTCGGCGACTCGGACTGGGTGTTCGAGGGCCAGGAGATTTTCAAGCGCGCGGTCGTCGGCATGAGCAAGGCCTGCGAGACCGTGCTCAGGGCGAGGAAGCTGAAACCGGACGACATCCATCTCGTCGTGCCGCACCAGGCGAACTTGCGAATCATCGAGGCGGTCGTGAAGCGCGCCGGGATTCCGATGGAGCGCTGCTTCGTGAACATCCAGCGCTACGGCAACATGTCGTCCGCGACGGTGCCTGTCGCACTCGTCGAGGCGCTCGAGGAAGGCCGCGTCGCGCCGGGATGCAACTTGCTGCTGACGGGATTCGGCGCCGGGCTCTCGTGGTCCGCGCACATCGTGCGCTGGGGAGAAAGGACGACACCGCTCGGCGAGAGTAAGGTCGAGCTTCCACCCTGCACGAAAAGCGCGCTCGATCTCGTCCGCGGCTACATGGCCGTCAAGCAAGGCTCGCGCCTGCAACAAGCCGGCTGAGCAGCCGCTCGTAGAGATCAACGAACGCGTCGGCCGCTCCCGCCACGTTGTTCCGCCAATGCTCGGCGGCGTTGGCGTCGGCGCCATCGCTCACGTACTTCGCACAGGCGAAGCCCGCACCCTCGATACGGCAGGCCTTCGCGAGCGCATAGGCCTCCATGTCCACGACGTCGCACTCGACGCGCTGGGTGCTCGTCGCGAACGTGTCGCCGCTGCCGCAGACGGCTTCCGGCAGGTCCGGGAAGCACGCGGGAAACTCGAGCATCGGCGGGAATTCGTCGAATGGAGTCACGCCGGGCGCGAAGCCGAGCGCCCCGACATCGATGTCGCGGTCCACGAAATGCCGGCAGGCGACCAGTGTGCGCGGCGCGACGTTGACGCCGCCGGCGGTGCCGAAGTTGACAATGAGCGGCGGTCCATGGCCCTCGCCCCTGAGGCGCGCGATGCGGCGTGTCAGCGCGATCGCCGCATTGACCTTGCCGACGCCCGTGTAGAGGACTTCGACGCCGTGCTTCTCGAAACGGCCGGCGCTCTCGGCGGGCAGCGCCATGGCGACGAGGACAAGCGGTGCTTCACGCGCCATAGCGGATGACGCAGCGCGGCATCTGGCCGAGGCAGCGGAAATCCTTCGCGATCCCGAGATCGATCAGCACGCCGAGTTGACGCAGGTCGAAACCCGCATCCGCCGAGAGTGCCGCCGAAGCCGCCAGCGTCCCGCCGGTCGCGAGCACGTCGTCGATGAGCAGCAGCCGCCCTTCGCCGCGCTGCATCTCGAGAACTCCGGATCCGTACTCGAGGTCGTACTTCCGGTCGACGACGGGCGGCGGCAGCTTCCCTTTCTTGCGCACCGGCACGAAACCCTTGCGGCGCATTGAAGCGAGCGCCGCCGCCAGGATGAAGCCGCGCGACTCGACGCCTGCGACCGCATCGACGCTGTTCCATTCCTCCTTGCTCCAGAGCTTGTCGAGGGCGTGCACCGTTTCCCCGAAGTGCGACCGCAGCAGCGGCGTTATGTCCCGAAACAGGACCCCCGGCTGCGGAAAATCGGGTACGTCGACGATATGTCGGGCGAGCGGGTGCATGGATTCCTCGTCAACCGGGGCCGTGACCGGCCGTTTTGTCCCCTGAACGCCGCAAATCGTGAGCGATTGGAACAGGAGACTCAATATGTTCAGGAAACTCGCTTTTGCCGCCGTACTGACGGCCGTCACGCTGCCCGCAATCGCGGACACGCCCCGGCTCAACGCACGGGAGCAAAATCAGCGCGAACGCATCGCCCAGGGCATCGGCTCGGGCGAGCTGACGCGGCCGGAAGCGCGACGCCTTGTCCGTGGCGAAGTCCGCCTTCACCGCCATGAGCGCATCGCGAAGTCGGACGGCGTCGTCACGCGCGGCGAGCGCTTCCGCCTGGAACAGCATGCCGACCGCATGAGCGGCCGCATCTACCGCCAGAAGCACGACCGCCAGGACCGGTGAGTGTAAAAGGGGACAGACACTTTTACAGGTGTCTGTCCCCTTTTACGCGCCGCGGGTTGCATCAGCGGTGTGCTCGCGGATGAACTCGCCGATCTCCACGAGGGCACGGTCGCCGTCCACGAGCCCGCGGAGCGCCGGAAACACATGCGGCATGTCATGCCACACGGCCAGCAGCGCGCCGTTGTGTTTCGCCGCAAATCGCAGCGAGTCGTCGAGCAGGAGCTCCGAGCTTCCGACGTGCAGCATCGTGGGCGGCAACCCGGTCGTGTCGCCGAAGAGCGGCGAAATGCGCGGGTCATTGAGATCGAGCCCCGGCGCATACCAGTCCTGGAGCCGCCGCACCGTCACCGTCCGGAACATGGGATCGATGCCGTCGTTGCGCGTGATCGAGCCGCCGCTGAAGGTCAGGTCGAGCACCGGCGAGAGAAGCACCAGCGCCGCCGGCACGGGCATGCCCTCGTCGCGCGCCCGCATTGCAGTCGCGAGTGCGAGATTGCCACCCGCGGAATCGCCCGCGAACACCACGCGCCCGGGATCGATTCCGGACGAAAGCATGTGGTTCCAGACTGCGAAACAATCTTCGGTCGCGGCAGGGAATGGATGCTCAGGCGCAAGCCGGTAGTCGATCATGAGGCCGCGCGCACCCGCTTCGCGCCCGATCGCGGCGAGCAGCGGATCGTGAACGGACCTGCACTCCGCGATGAATCCGCCGCCATGGAAGTACAGAATCATGCCGCCCTGCGGCGCGCCGGCGGGTGTAACCCACCAGGCCCGCGCTTCGCCGATCGCGAATGGGGCCGATGCCTCGTAGACCTCGCGCCGCGCGATGAATGACGCCGCGCGCGCCGTCAGCTCGCGGAC
>DAIRVV010000028.1:0-17581 GCA_036802645.1 Steroidobacteraceae bacterium | reverse complement strand
AAGTGTCTGTCCCCTTTAGAGGGGCGCGTCTCCTTTAGAAGCGGTATCCGACTCCAAGATGGAAACCGTAGGCGAAGTAGTCGTCGTGCCGCCCTTCCGCACCCGAGACGACGTCCACCGGCTCCCAGGCTGAGAAATGCTGGTCGGCGCGGAGCGTGAATTCCGCGAACCAGCGCTCTCCGAAGCGCTGGCGCACTCCGCCGAGCAGTGACGCGATCAGCTCGCGGTCGACCTCCGTGTGAATCTCGAAGGTTCCGCCTGTCGCCGTCGGTCCGGTGACGACCGGCACGTCGGTAAACGCCATGCCGAGCTCCGCACCCAGGAACCACTCCCGGCTCGCCTCTGGCGGCGAGAACAGGCGCTCGACCGATATTCCGACAATCTGCTGGTCGACCTTGGCGTCGATCGGCGGGGCGTCGGGATCGAGCGGGATGCCGAGACGCCGCGCGGGTTCCTCGTAGTCGAACTTCATCTGGTCGAAGCTGAGGCCCACCGACCACTGGTCATTCAACCGGTACTGGCCGTGGATGCCATAGCCCGGCATGTCGTTGGCGGGGACGCCGCTCGCGAGGCCCAGGCGGAGGCGCACACCCACGTCGAACTTGCCTTGGTCGTCGGCCAGGGCCGCCGCAGGTGACAGGAGAGTCATCAGCAACCAGCCGGCTTGCGGCCGCGACGGGAAAATCGGCATGGGCGCGCCTCCTCGAAAGCGGGACTGCTTTCGGGTTGGACGCGCGGGCGAGGCGAATCCTTCGCAATCGCGCGAAGGATTTGAGTCGGCCCGGCCGTCTAACAGCCTCGAGCCGTGAACAACGAAGGAGCACGCAATGACACTGCAGCAATTTCAGGCCGGTCTCGCGATATTTGCGGCATCGGCTGCCGTCACCGCCAACGGCGAAGTTCTCGCCGGGACCGCGCCGACGCCATTCGAAGAGGCATCGATCATCGTCGAGCGGAACGCCACGGACGGCGACACGGAGGTCGTCATTGAAGGCGTCGGGGGCGACGAAGGGCTGCGGCTCCTTCGCATCAAGGCACCGGACGGACGCAAGGTGGTGACCTTGCTGGCCCTGGATCCGACGACGCTCGGCATGCGCGAATTTCTGTTCGAATCGCCGGAGCCGCCCGGCGATGCCGTGCTCGCGGCCTACCCTGAAGGCAGGTACGTGCTGTACGGCGAGTCGGTCTCCGGCGAGGTGTTTCGGAGTGTTCTCACGCTTTCGCACGAGTTGCCGGGCGCCGTAACGATCCTGCATCCCGCCGAAGAGGCGGAACTGCCCGCGCGGGAGGCGCTGATCGTGCAATGGTCGGCAGTGCCGGGTATCGCGGGCTATATCCTCGAGTTCGAGAACGAGACGGAGGACCGCGAGCAGGCGCTCACGATCGACCTGCCGCCGGACGCGACAAACTTCCGGATTCCGGCGAGGCTCCTGCCGCCTGGTGGCGAGTTCCAGATCGGCATCCATACGGTGGCGGAGAACGGCAACATCGTGGCCATAGAGACGACCTTCACGACGGAGGAGTGATCAGAGGCGCGATCAAAATCAAAGGGGACGCGCCCCTCTAAAGGGGACAGACACGTTTGCAGTTGTAGCGCTGCTCGCAAAAGTGTCTGTCCCCTTTAGCTAAGTCATTGAATGCGGCGAATCTCGGAGAGCATCGCCTCGGGCGACAATGGGCGTTTCAGCAGCTCGTCCATCAACGTCTTCGCTGTCTTCTCCGAGCCGTAGCGCAGCATCTGCTCGCTCGACCACGAGTACCACTTTGGATTCCCCGCATCGAACGGGCCGATCGCCGCGGCGGTCCCCTTGCGGATCTCCGCCGTGAGCACGGCGCCGAGTCCGTAATTCACCATGTAGCCCGGCCGGCTCACGAGTTGAACTCGCACCGCCCACCAGGACACCTCCGGATGCGGCTTGATGTGCAAGTACTCGCGCGTGATGTCGGTCCAGAGCTCATTCGGGTCCCGCGCCGAATCGCGGAGCATCCGGATCTCGAACAGCGACCAGGCGATGTCCATCATCACGCTACCGTGCAGGCCGCGCAGCGACACGCCGACAGGAAGCCCGGTGCCGAGGTACTTCTTCTGCCAGGCCGGCTCGTACACGCTCCATGACGGCACGTCGGCGAAGGCCTCCGTAAAGAGCGTGTCAGTCCAGTCGGTGTAGGCCGGCCGATTTCGAATAGCAGAAATGTGCACGGCGTGGCCGTTCTCGTGCACCAGCTCGTTGAGCGAGCCGAGGTCGCCGTCTTCGTAGCGCCCGACGACGCGCGCGATCGTCTTCTGCCACTCGCCGTTCACGAATCTGCCGCGCTTCAGGAAATCCGTGTACGCGAGCGGGGACTTGTCCGGCCGGCTCTTGATGTCGTAGACGACGCCGAGCGCGTCGAGATCGACACCGAGATCGGCGTAAAAGCGGTGATCGACGGTAACGATGTCGCCGCCGGGGAAGCTCGAGGCGAGCTTGCGGTTTGCCTCTCCCATCGCGAAGCGATAGTCCCAGGGCTCGACCATCGCGGGGCCCGTCGCGTCGCGCCAGGTTTCGAGGATCTGCACGAGCCAGCGCTCGACCTCGGGAACGGTGACGCCGATCGCACGCGCCGCCGCTTCGACGCCGGAGCCGTTCGTCGCCTCCGCCGCGGCGGCCAACTTGATGAGACGGCGATAAGGACTGTCCGGCTCGTTGTTGCCGTTCAGTGCGGCCCATAAAGGAAGGAAGGCGTCGAAGAGCGCCTTGCGCCGCGCGGGTTCTTCCAGGTCGTACAGCATGCCGAGCGCGCCGCCGCGATCGATCGTGCCGTCCTCGAACTTGAGTTGATTGCCGATCTCGCGGTAGCAACTCGAGAGCGCGGCGGACAGACCTTCGTAATCGAGTTTCGGGTCGTTCCGGTCCTTGCACTCGGGATCGTCGGATTCGTTCGCGACAGCGGGGCTCGGATCGCCGAAATCGGCGAGGGTGATGCGGATCGCGGCGACCGCGGCCGTGTCGGCGGGTGTGAGCTTCGCGGAATCGAGCGCATTGAGATTCGCCAGGAGTGCCTCGTGATTCTCAAGAAGCGCTGCGTCCCATGCTTCGAGCTTCCGGCCCTCGTACTCGGCGACGTGGCCGGAATTGAGGTACGCGACGGCGTCCCGGGCGTCGAGAAAATCGAGGAAAAGAGCCTCGGTTCGCGCAAGTGCGCCCGGCTCGCCAGCGTTAGCCGCGCCACCGAACAGGCAACAGGCAAGGAGAATCGCTCGCATCGTGGGCATTCGTAATGTCATGTGGATCAACCATTATTGCCAAGCCCGGGGCGCGGTGTTCCACTTTGTGCTCGGCGGAGCGCGTTCCGCTGAGGGGATGACCTGTCGGACACCCGTCCCGGGCAGACCCTGACTTCGAAAAGGGAATAAGCATGCGTGAAGACAGCTTCAAGGGAGTGGACGGACTCAACATCTTCTTCCGGTCGTGGAGCCCTGCCGGTAGAGCCCGCGGCGTGCTCGTCATCGTGCACGGTTTCAATTCGCACAGCGGGCAATACCTGTGGGCCGCGGAACAATTCGCGGCCAACGGCTTTGCGGTTTACGCGCTCGACCAGCGCGGCCGCGGCAGGTCGGAGGGCCGGCGCTTTTACGTTGAGAAGGTTGAGGATTACGTCGACGACGTCACAAGCTTCGTGAAGCTTGCCAAGACGCGCGAGCCCACCCTGCCTGTCTTCGTGCTCGGACACAGCGCCGGCGGCGTGATCTCCTGTGTGTACGCACTCGGGCACCAGTCCGCGATCGCGGGCCTCATCTGTGAGAGCTTCGCGCTCGAAGTCCCCGCGCCCGCCTTCGTGCTGGCGACGGTGAAGGTCCTGGCCCGCATCGCGCCGCGCATGCCGGTACTCAAGCTCCCGAAGCCTGGTTTCTCGCGCGACCAGAGCGTTGTCGATTCGATGATTCACGATCCGTTCATCGCGAATGAGGTGCAGCCGGCGATCACGGTCGCCGCGATGCTCCGGGCGAACGAGCGGCTCAAGCGCGAGTTTCCGTCAATCAGGCTGCCGGTGCTGATACTGCACGGAACGGCCGACACGGTGACGCTGCCGGCCGGCAGCAAGTTATTCCACGAGACGACGGGTTCCACCGACAAGACGCTGAAGCTGTACCCCGATCACGTCCACGACCTGTTGAATGACGTCGGCAAGGAAAAGGTGCTCGGCGACATCGTCGAGTGGATGAGCGCGCGGCTGGCAATCAAAGGGGACGCGCGCGTCTAGAGGGGCGCGTCCCCATTAAAGGGGACGGTCGCTTTTGTTCAGCCGCGGGCCGTTTCCTCGGCCTTCCGTGCCGCGCGGTCGTCCTTCATGCGGCGCACGTCGATCGGCTGGATCTGCTCGATGTGGCAGCGGTCGCCCCGGACGATCACGGCGTCGTGCGTCGAGATCGAGCTGCCGGTCGACGTCACGCCGATTGCGTTCGTGAACATCATGTTCGGGCAGTTGTTGGTGACGGTGAGCAGGTAGGCGTCGTTGATGCTGGTCCAGAGGACGAGCTGGGTGCGGCTGACCGGCTGCCAGGATTGCTGGCGGAATGCCGTGACATTTCTGACCGGCTCGCCGACATAGGGTTCGTACTTGTCGAGCAACTCCTCGCTGCGCGAAATCCCGTTGCTCGAGGCGCAGGCGCTCGCGAGCGCCGCGGCCACCAGGATCGCTGACAGGGACTTCATGGCCAAACCTCCGGTTTGAAATGGACAATCAGCTTCGGAAACGACAACCCAAAGGTACGTCCTCCTCGATGAACCGAAGGTGAACGTCCCCTTCGGCAATGTGGCGCGTTCCCTTCGCGTAAAGGACTAGGACGGCGGGGGCGGATTCAAGTTCCGGCGGCGCGGACCGCCGCGTGCGTCAGGGGAGGACGGCGGCGGGTATGGCGCGAGCGCTCTCGGGATCGGCTTCGAGATCCTGAAGGTCGGCGAATGTTTCGAGAACGTAAGGCGCATCGGGGCTGCGGAAAGAAATGCCCCGATAGAAATTCGACAGCTTCGGCAGGAAAGCGTTCCATACCAGTTCCGGCGCGGTCTCGGTCATGATCAGGAAAGTCTGGTTGCCCCGGCTGAAAACCACCACGCCACGCAGGGAATCGAGCCGGATCGGCAAGCCTGTCTCGGCGTCATTCTTGAACATCGACGAACCACGCGGCAGGTGCATGACGGCAAACCAGGCGGGCTCGCCCTCGAAGCTGCCCGGTTCCTCGTAAACGATCGCGGCCCCCGGGAGCTGGCGCTCGAAGAATAGCGGGAACGTCGCATCGTGAAACCAGTTGCGCAGGATCGCCGCATCCGTCTCGAAATCGTTATCGGCGCCGGCGAGCACGTCGAAGCTCGGCGTGCAGATGAGGCCGTAGAGTTCGCCGCTGTCGTTCAGGAAAGTGACGGCGCCGGTCGACTCGTCGAAACTGTCCACCAGGATCGGGCTCGGCCCGAGCGGTGATTTCACCGTGAACAGTTCACCGGGGGCCGTGTAGGTGCCTGCGTCGAAGTCACCCTGTTCGTAGGCAAACAGCAGGCCGGGCGCGAGCACGAGGACAAGTGCCGCGGCGGCAGTGATCAGGCGATGGCGGAATCTTTTCGCCATGGAACCGAGTCTCCTTGTCACGCGGCCGTCACTCAGTGCGAGCGGTCACATAATCCGGACACAGCAGAGGGTGCCGCGTTCGCAGTTTCGAACTAAAAAAAATTAGCCTCAGATCTCGAACTTGCGAACCTGGCACCGTCGCGTGGCCCCTGTGATGCGCGTCGTAGTTCGGCCACGCAATCAGACATAAGCGAGAGACTCGTCATAGTTCGCGGTCCTGCCCTCTCCCGCCGGTCGTCTCACTCCTTAATGATGGTGCCTGACAGGCTCCCGCTTACCGCTGACGGTTATTGCAATCGGAGAGTTTGATGAAGGGAAATCGCCGGATCGGATTGGCAGTCGGCACGTTGCTCGCCACGATGGCTCCCGTCGCGCTCACGCAAACCGCGACGGACAGCTTCCAGGTCAGCATCACGATTGCGGACGCTTGCTCGATCTCGACGGAGGATCTCGACTTCGGCAGCCAGTCGGCGCTCAGCACCAATGTCGACGCCGATTCGACGATCACAGTGAATTGCAGCCTCGGCACGGTCTACACGGTCAGCCTCGACCAGGGCGTGAATGGCACGCGACTGCTGAGCGATGGCTCCGACACAGTGGACTACGAGTTGTACACTTCGGCGCTGCGCGCGGTCGCCTGGGGCACCAATGTCGGCGTCGACACCGTGGGCGGAATCGGCGACGGCACCGACCAGGACCTGACGGTTTACGGCCGCGTGCCCACGCAGGCGACACCGGCACCTGCAACCTACATCGACACCGTGACCGCGACGGTCGCATTCTGATGCTGATCGATCGCCGCATGATCTCGGTCCTCGCTATGCTGATCGCGACGATCTTCTTTTTCTTCGGCAAGGCCGAAGCGGCGACGCTTCAGCTCGAGCCCGTCGCGATCCGCCTGACGCCCACAACTCGCTCGGCTGTCATGCACCTGCGAAACAGCGGTGCCACGCCGATGAACGTGCAGGTGCGCGCCTTCCGCTGGGGCCAGGCCGACGGTGAGGACCGGCTTCACACCACCAATGTGCTGCGCATCAGCCCGCCAATCCAGGAAATTCCCGCCGGCGGCGAGCAGTTCGTGCGGATCCTCCTCACCGAGGACCTGGCCGCCAGCCAGGAGCAGACTTTCCGCCTGATTGTGGACGAATTGCCGGGCGCGCCCGCGACGAACGGCCAGGTGAAGATGCTGATCCGTTACTCCGTGCCGGTCACGCTGCGGCCCGAGGGTCTTGCGCCGGCCGCGCTGCGCTTTCGTCTGCACGAAGACATCAATGGACCCGTGCTCGAGGTAGAAAACTCGGGCGGCCAGTCCGCACAGCTCGCGGACCTGATGCTCAAGACCGCCGATAGCAAGCCACTTGCCGTGCAACCGGGACTCCTCGGCTACGTTTTCGCGGGCCAGACACGTCGCTGGCCCGTGGCATTGCCTGCCGGCACACAGCTCGCCCCCGACACCGGCATCACGGCGCATATCGATGGGAAGGCGGGCAGCTACCCGCTCGAGGGTGCGCGTTGAGCGTGCCCGGTGCACGGCGGCCGCGCTTCTGTGCGGCCCTGCGGCCGCAATTGGCTTTGGCGCCGCGGCGCTAGCCGCCGATGGCGTTGCCTCGAGCTACAGCATCGCGGACGCCCCCGCGTCCCGCGCAGATCCGCAAGTCGCAACGACAACCCGCTATCTCGAGGCCTTCGTCAATGGCGTGCCGGCGCGGCTCATCGTCACCTGCGAAGAGCGAAATGGCTCGTGGTGGGTGCCGCTTGCGCACCTGGCGGCTCTCGACCTGCGGGTGGACGACCTCGCGCCGGACGCACAAGGCCGGGTTTCCCTCGATGAGGTGAGCGGGCTCACGGCAGCGTACGAACCGGCCTCGCAGCGCCTGCAGCTCACCGTGCTGTCTTCGCGGCGGAACACGACCGTGATCCGCCAGGCCTTGAAATCGCGCGACGGGGATTCGGCTGCGGGTGCGGTCGTGAATTACGACCTGCTTGCCGAGCAGCAGGGCGACACCTCGATCTTCCGCGGCTATTCCGAGCAGCGCGCTTTCGGCGACTTCGGCGTCGTCAGCAACAGCGGCACGGCGACGTCCGCCGGCAGCGACAGCCGGTACCTGCGTCTCGACAGCTATTGGACGCGCAGCGATCCCGCGACGCTGCGCAGTATCTCCGCTGGCGACCTGATCACGCGTTCGCTCGCCTGGAGCCGGTCGGTGCGACTCGGCGGGCTGCAAGTCGGGCGGAACTTCGCGCTGCGCCCTGACCTCGTCACCTACCCGGTCGCGGGATTTCGCGGCGAGGCAGCACTGCCGTCGACGGTCGACCTCTACGTCAACCAGGTGCGCCAGGTCACAAGCTCGCTGCCGGCCGGTCCCTTCAGCATCGAGACGCCGCCGGCGTTGAATGGCGCGGGCCAGGCAACGCTCGTCGTGCGCGACGTGCTTGGGCGAGAGACCGTGCAGACGGTCGACCTCTACGTCGTGCCGCAAATGCTCGCCGCGGGGCTCAGCGACTACTCGTTCGAGGCTGGCGTGCTGCGCGAGGCCTATGGCTTGCGCTCGAGCGACTACCGCGGCGGCCTCGCCGGCAGCGCGAGCCTGCGTCACGGCGTGAGCGAGCGCCTGACGTTCGAATCGCATGCCGAGGGCGCGAGCGGATTTGCCCAGTTCGGCGCGGGCCTTCTCTGGCAACCCGGTCTCATCGGCCAGTTCAATGCCTTCATGAGCATCAGCGAGCAGGGCCGCACCGGAGAGAAATTCGGCGTTGGCTATCAATATGTGGCCCCGCAATTCAATTTCACCGCCGAGTACCAGCGCGCGGCGGAGGACTACCGGGATCTTGCGTCGCTGCTCGGTGCCCCGCCTCCGCACCGGCAGTTCCGCATGTTCTCGGGCGTGCAGCTCGGCCCGCGAGCCCACCTGAGCGCGAGCTGGCTCATGACGGACAGCGCCGCGGCTGGCGGCCCGGAGCCCGGCGGCGTTGAGGGCGCAGGCGACGGCGGCAAGGCGCGACTGGCCTCCATCGGCTTCCGGCAGAGCATCGGCGCACGCAGCACCATCTACATGAGCGCGTTTCGCGACTTCGCGCAGGACGACAGCGACGGCGTCTATCTTGGATGGTCGAGCGCCCTCGGCGATTCAGTCCAGTTCCAATCGGACTATTCGAGCGCCGATGATTCCACCGGCATCGCGTTGACGAGCCGGAGCCCCTACGCGGGCGGCTGGGACTGGCTGCTCCGGAGCAGCCGCACGGACGAGAGCCAGCACCAGGCGGCGGCGAGCTACGCGGGAAATCTCGGCGAGATCGGCATCGATTTCACGCAAGATGGCGGCGAGGAGCGATGGCAGTTCGGGGGGCGCGGCGCATTCGTGCTGGCGGACCGGGCGCTGGTGGCGGGCCGCTTCGTGCAGGACGAGTTCGCGCTCGTCTCGACGAACGGCCTCGCGGGCGTGCCGGTACTGCATGAGAACCGGCCGGTCGGTCGGACGAACGGCGATGGCCTGCTGCTATTGCCGAACGTCAATGCCTACGAGCCGAATCTCGTCGCGATCGATCCGCTCGCAATCCCCTTTGGCTATCGGCTCGATCATCCGGATCGCACTGCGACGCCGCGCCTCGCGGCGGGAACCGTCGTGCGATTCCCGATCGAGAAACCGCGGGCGGCGACGCTGGTGCTCGTCGACGCCGCGGACGAACCCTTGCCGGCGGGAAGCCGGGGCGAACTGCTGGAGCAGGGAGTTCAGTTCGTCGTGGGCTACGACGGCGTCGTGTACCTGAGCGGGCTCGGAGACCTGAACCGACTGCGAGTCGAGACGGCGGTGGGCGCTTGCACGGCGGAGTTTGCGCTTGCAGGCGCCGAGGCGCAGGCGGATCTCGGGCGCGTGAGCTGCCGATGAGAATGGTCGAAGCCCTGAAGGTGCTCGTGCTTCACGCCGCGGCGGCGGTGCTGCTGCTCGGCTGGAGTCCGGCGGCGCAAGCTCTTTCCTGCACGATCTCGGCATCCGATGTCGCGTTCGGCAGCATCGACCCGCTCGCGGGCAATGACGTGGACGTGAGCGCCAACATCCAGATTGACTGCGAGGACACGGTCTTCGCGCTGGTCGATCCAACGGTCGGCGTTTGCATCTATCTCGACGCCGGCGACGGTGGAAGCGATGGGACGACGTTCCGCCACATGCGCCAGGGCGCCGAGATCCTGCCGTACAACCTCTACAAGAACGCGGCCCGGTCTGTCATCTGGGGATCGGAAACGGCGTTTCCCGCCTCGGGAGCGCAGCATGTGGTCGTGACGCTCACGGGCCTGCTGCCTTCCACCGGTTCTCTGACCGTGCCTGTTTATGGGCGCGTGCCAGGCGCGGTCGCCGATCGCCCGATCGGCGCCTATCTCTCCACATTCGCCGGCGGCGCGCGCATCCGCTATTCGCTCACCGACACGATTGCCTGCGACGGCGTCGCGGGTACCGGGGCGAGCGACACGTTTGCCGTGACGGGATCAATCGCCGAGACCTGCGCGGTCGAAGCAGACGACCTTGCGTTCGGGACCTCGACACAGTTGGGCGCCAACGTGGATGCGACGACGCAGGTCCGCACGAGCTGCTCTACCGGCCTCGCATACTCGGTCGCGCTCGGCACGGGTGGCGGCGGGGCGTTCAGCGCCCGTCGCATGATTCACGAGTCGTTCCCCGCGGAGACAGTCGGCTATCAGCTCTATTCAGATGCGCTGCGCACGCAGGTCTGGGGCGATGGGGGCGGCGGAACGGTCAGCGTCGGCGGCACGGGAAACGGGAGTCCACAGGCTTCGACCGTACACGGCCGGGTGCCGGCGCAATCCACCCCACGCCCCGGCGACTACGACGACACAGTCATCGTCACCGTCAGCTACTGACTCCAAAGGGGATGCGCCCCTTTAAAGGGGACGCGCCCCTTTAGAGGGGCGCGTCCCCTTTTGCTGCGGAATCTGCCAAAGTCGCCCGCGGCGGCGCACACGGGGGATCCCATGCAATCAAGAGTTTTATGGCTGGCGGCTCTACTCGCGGCACAGGCGATCGCGGCGGAAGGGCCCGGATCCAACGTCACCGTCATCAACGGCGTGACGCTCATCCACCCGGAACGCGAGGGCGCCGCGGCCGTGGAGCCGATGGCGACGCTCGTGATCGCCGGCGACCGGATTCAGATCGCGGGTGCCGGTATCACGCTCGAGCTGCCCCAGGGCGCGAAGGTCATCGACGGCCGCGGCAAGTGGATCGTGCCGGGCCTCGTTGATTCGCACGTGCACTTCTTCCAGTCCGGCAATCCATACACGCGCCCCGACGCGGCGGACTTCAACGCGGTCGTCCCATATAAGGATGAAGTCGCGCGGAACAAGGCGCGCCTGCCCGCCACGTTCAAGGTGTGGCTCGCGAGCGGCGTCACGGGCGTCGTCGACATCGGCGGCCCACTCTGGAATTTCGACGTCCGCGACAAGGCGGCCGAATCTGCCGCCGCCCCGCGCATGGCCGTCGCGGGGCCCCTCTTCTCCTTCGTGAGCCGGCCGCAACTCGACCTCGGCGATCCGCCGATCGTCGAGACGGACAACATTGAGGCGGCGCAAGCGCTTATCGCGAAGGAGCTCGATCACAAACCCGACTATCTGAAGGTCTGGTTCATCCATCAGAAAGGTGACGACCTCGTGGCCCAGGAAGCGGTGGTCAAGTCGATCGGAGATGCTGCGCACGCGGTCGGAAAGAAGCTCGCCGTGCACGCGACCGAGCTCCTCGTGGCGAAGGCGGCGCTGCGCGCCGGCGCGGATTTCCTCGTGCACTCCGTATTCGATCAGCCGATCGACGAGGAATTCATCGCGCTCGCGAAGAAGAACGGCGTGATCTACTGCCCGACGCTCTTCGTCACCGACGGATATCTACTGACGCTCTCCAATACCTGGAAAGCGACGCCGGAGGAAGCGGCGCGAGCGGACCCCGAAATCCTCGCCGCGATGGACGACATCGGCGGGATCCCTGCGGACAAGCTGCCAGAGCGCGTGGCGAAGCTCGTCGCCGAGCCGCGGGTCCCGCAGCCGCCGAAGGTCGCGATGGAGAACCTGAAGAAGATTCAGGGCGCGGGCGTGACGATCGTCATGGGCACCGATGCCGGCAATATCGGCACACTGCACGGGCCTTCCATCCATCGCGAGATGAAGATGATGGTGGAATCGGGCCTGACTCCGCTCGAAGTGCTGCGAAGCGCGACGACGAATGGCGCGAAGGCGCTCGGACTCGAGGGGCGCAGCGGCGCGATCAAGGCCGGAATGCTCGCGGATCTCGTGATCCTGGACGCCGACCCGCTCGCGGACATCGGCAATCTCGCGCGCGTGCACCGAACCATCAAGAATGGCGTCATGTACGACCCGGATGAGTTGATGGAGTCGATCCGCTAGCGGGCCCGGAGCAATTCCCAGAATCCACGGGGCGTGAGGATCTTGACCGGCGCGCGGGCCGCGACTCGCAACAGGTCCTGGTCGCCGGTGACAAGGACGTCTGCACGTCCCGAAATCGCTTCCGCCAGGACCGCCCGGTCGGCCGAATTCAGCTCCAGCAGTTCCAGGCTCCCGGCATCAGCGATCACCGTCGCATGCAATCGAAGGAATGCGTCCATTTCTTCCGCAACGGCGGCCGGCACCTGTAGCTTCTGGAGCAGGACTTGCCGCAGCTCGCGGAGCACCGTTACACCGACAAGCAGGCGATGCTCGATCACGACGACATTCAGGATGTCCGCGCAGATGCCTCGTGTCGCGATCGCGCTTACAAGCACATTCGTGTCGAAGCAGACGATCACGAGACGTCGCGGAAGATGTCCTCGTCGGTCAGGTAACCCCGGGCTTCCGCGAGTGGCATCACCCGGCGTCGCAGGTCATCCAGTTGCGCCAGGGCAAGTTGACGGCGCAAAGCATCCCGCACCAGTTCACTGCGGCTCCGTCCACTGCGCCGGACGGCGCGGGCAAGTTGCCGTTCCAGCGCCTGGTCCAGGCGGATAGTAAGCAGCGATTTCTTCATGTCATACAATGTAGTACAACCATCGGGTTCGGGCAAATGGAAGTCCATTACAATGTGCGCACTGTGGGAGTCGATCCGTTAGCAGCTTGAGCGGCGCGTTCCGCGCAATTCTCCCAGGTCTGGCATTGGCGGCCGCTTTCGCGATCGTGGCGAAGGGCTTCTCTACGGCTTCCGGCGGCGCGGTCAGCGCGATCCTCTGCGCGGTCGTGCTCGGAATGCTGTGGCGTAACCTGGTGGGTGCGGGGACCTGGGCCGAGCCGGGCCTGGAATTCGCGGGTCAGTTCCTTTTGCGCATCGGAATCGCGCTCATCGGGCTGCGACTCACCTGGAACGTGCTCGCCGAATCCGGCATGACCGCGCTCCCGCTCGTGATCGCCTGCGTCTCGGTCGCACTGCTCGTCTCGATGGGCGTGGGGCGATTGCTCGGCGTCTCGCCCGGCATCCGGCAACTGCTCGCCGCGGGCACCGCGATCTGCGGCTGCACGGCGATCATCGCGGTCGCGCCGATCCTGCGGGCGCAGAAGGCGGATGTCGGCATCGCGATCGCCTGTGTCGTGCTCTTCGGCTCGATCGCGATGGTTGCGTATCCCTGGCTCGCGGGAATTGTGTTTGGAGCAGAGGCCACACAGGCCGGCATGTTCTTCGGCGCTTCCGTCCACGACACCTCGCAGGTCGTCGGCGCGTCGCTGATCTACGCCGAGCAGTTCAATGCGCCGGGCGCGGTGGCGGTGGCGGGATTCACTAAGTTCCTGAGAACGTCCGGGCTGCTCGTGCTCGTCCCGGTGGCGGCGATGTGGGTCGCGCGAAGCGATCGCGCGGCAGTTGCCGATCAGCCGAAGGACCTGCGCCGGCATGCGCTGCCCTGGTTCGTGATCCTCTTCGTCGCGTTTGCGGGATTGCGGGCGCTCGGCGACTGGATGACCGCCGGAACCGGGTGGTCCGGTCTGTGGCAATGGAAGCTCGACATCGCGCAGCGCGTGTCGGAGATCCTGCTGCTCTGCGGCCTCGCGGCGGTCGGGCTCGGCATCACCTTCGCGCACCTGCGCGAGGCCGGCTGGCGGCCCGTGCTGCTCTCCTTCATCGCCGCAATCGCGACCGGCGCCACCGCCCTCTTCGTACTTCGCTAAAGGGGACAGACACTTTTGCAGTTGTAGCGCTGCTCTCAAAAGTGTCTGTCCCCTTTAGAGGGGCGCGTCCCCTTTAGGCCGGGGCACCGCCTCGATCAGGAGCGAGCGCTCGAAGCGCACCGGGAGTATCGCCACCGGACCCCTGACGACGCCCAGCTCTTTGTCATTGACGTAATCGCGAACCTGATACTCCGTGTCGGGAGCGAGCCCACGCAGCTCGATGCGGCCACCGTGCCGCTTGGCGAAGAACGCGTAATAAAGTCCAGCACCCTTACGGACAACATGGGCCTCGGGCCGGTCGAACCCGATGTCGTAGAGCTCGCCCGCGTACTCGCCTTCCGAAAGGCGCATCGCTTCGTACAGCGCTACCCAGCGGCCCCAGGCTTGTTCGCGCCGGGGCGTCAGCAACAGTTCCTTGTCTTTTTCGCCGGGCGCGCCGGGCCAGGCGAAGTTCGTGCCGATCACGCCGCCGACGCCGAAGGTCGAGGCAAAATCCTCGGCGCCATCGCTCATTTCGACGTGATCGCCGAAGTAGGCGATGCGATCGCCCGCCAGCGCCTTGAGCGTCTTGCCCTTGGTCCGGATCTGCCAGGAGCTCTCGGGATCGGAGGCGACCGTCATATTGAGGTAAGGCAAGGTGAAGAACGAATAGCCGGTGCCGCAGGGACAGATCTCGACGACCGCGCGCGGATTTGTCGCCTGCGCAGCGTCCCAGATCGCCTTGAAGAATGCCGGCATGGCCTCCGGCGCAGCCTCGGGGGCTGGATGGGCATGTGACTCCTCATAACATTGTGGAGCCGCATTGAGGTGTTGGCCGTCGACCTTGAGGCCGTCGAAGCCCCAAACGCCTATGGCCTTGCGCACGAACGCGGCGGCATCCGCGCGAACTTCGTCCACGGCCGGGCACAGGTATTGCGAATTCCACCAGGTGATGCTGCGCGGCGATCCATCCGCGTTGCGCAACAGCCATTTGGGATGCTCGCGCTCCGTACGCGAGCCCGGATCCGCGCCGAGCGGTGCCCACCAGAGCTGGGCCTTGAGACCCGCGGCGTGAATGCGATCGACCAGCGCCTTCATGTCCGCGTCGCCGGCGGGAAACTTGTCCTCCCGCGGGCGCCAGTCGCCGAGCGCGACCTGCCAGCCGTCGTCGAGCACGGCCCAGCCGAAGCCGAGCCGCTTGACGACCGGAAGCGTCTCGAAGACCTGCACAGGAGTGAACTCGCGCCCATAACCCCAGGCGCACCAGATCGGATCGAACGCCTCCTTCGGCGCCTCCGGCAGACGGATGCCCTGGGCCTGCATCGCCGCGGCGTAGGCCGTGAGCGTTGCAAAGTAGTCGCCGCGGTGGACAGCGACGAAGCTGCGCAGGGTCGGCATCGACTGGCCGGGTGCGAGCACCACTTCGCGCGTCATCGTGAGCGCGAGCTGCGCGCCGCCGCGACCCTTGCGCTCGACCGGCAGCGAGATCAGTTTCGGCACCAACTCGAGGTGGCCGATCGCGAGGCCGACGTCGCGGCGCCAGACGTCGATGACCGGCGTGCCGCCGCCGTAGTCGGAGTCGTTCATTCCAAGATAGTTCGCACGGCGGTAACCGGCACCGACCGGCAGTACCCAGTCGGGCCGCGACTCGTAAGAAGCACCCTGATACGACCAGAATGCCGGCTCGCGGCGATCGGGGCCGGGCGAGAATTCGTAGCGATGGCTTTGGAAACCGCGAAGCTGAAGCGGTGTCTCGCCATCGTTGCGATAGCTCACGCGCAGGAACAGCCAGCCCGGCCGCGACGCGTACGCGATGACTTCGACCTGCTTGACGACCGAGCCCGCCCGTCCGGTCAGTGTCGTCCGCCGCCCTTCGCCGAAGGCGTCCGACACCGTATCCTGCTTTTCGTCCTCGAGCGCGAAATCGCCGACCTCGCCCGCGTCGGTCAGGAGCGTCTCCGACTCCGTGAATGGCCCCAGGGCCATTACTGTCAGTGAAGTCGCGACTACGCGGCTTTGCATCCGGTCGTCGAACTCGAGCCGGATGCCGTCTCCCTGCACCGCGGCGGCCGACGCGAGCAGGAGAAAGCTTGCGACTAGCGTCATTGCAATTCTCCCGTAGCCTCGCGCCAGGCCGTGGGAAATATCCGTCGCGCGTTTCCGCCATAGATCTTCTCGAGCACTTCGCGCGGCAGCGCGAGTCCCCGGTACGGCCCGTCGAACTCGCTGGACTGCAGTTCGCCGTCGCCGCTCAGGAATCGCCAGTCTGCGAGCCAGGCTTCGTGCGCCTCCTCTGCGAACTCGGCGTCGCTCTGCTCGCGCCCGCGGCTCAAGTCGGAGCCGTAGAGAATGCGGTCCTGGAACTCGATCAAGAACTGCCGGACTTTCTCGCGGTTGCGGCTCGCCTGCAGTTCCAGGTGCGGCAAGCGCGCCGCGAGGTCCACGCTGGCGTTCGGATACCGCCGCAGGAATGCCGCGATGCGGTCCACGTCCCACTCGAGCGAGGCGAGGTGCACGCCGACGAAGGCGAGGCCCGGTTGCTTTTCCAGCATGCGGTCGCGCGCGGCGATCTGCTGTTCGTAGGAAGGCCAGTCAGCATTCCCGGCCATGTGGTATTGCGGATGCTCGGCGAAATACTCGCGGTCGCCGCGGATCGTCATCTCATCGAGCGGCAGCCAGGCGTTGCGCGGCTCGCCCTGGTGACCGAGCACCGGCACCCGTCGCTCCTCGAGCCAGTCGAAAAGCGGATCGAAACGCGCATCATCGATCATGACGACACTACTGTCGGGGTCGCGATGTTGCATGCCGACGTCCTTCCATATCTTGACGGCGACGGCGCCTTGCTCGAATGCTTCCTCGAGATCCGCGCGCGTGCGCCCGAGCCAGCCGGCGCGTTCGCTATCCGATGCGTCGAAGGTTGCGGCAAAGGCGAAGCGATCCGGGTACGCCCTGCGGAGCGCGGCCGCGTCGGCACGTTGCCGCGCGGGAGGCGGGAAATCCTTGTAGATGACGTTGATGGTGAGGATGCGGAAGCCGTCCGCGCGCGCGCGCTTCGCGAATTCCGGCATCTCGCCGTAGAGATGCATGTGCACGTCGATCTTCTCGAGCGCGGGCGCGCCACCTGCGCAGGACGATGCCGCCGCGACGAGCACGCAACTGGTCGCGATAGCCACGCATCGCGCGCTCAGCGAAAGACGTTCGAGGATTCGCATTGCTTTCTCAGGTGCTGCACGGCGGCCGATGGCAGGCCGCTGCCCGCGACCTGCGCCGCATACAGTGCGGCGCCGACCGCCGGCGGGAGCTGTGGAGTGCGGTACTCGAAAGGAAAAGGAACCGTGTCGAGGCCGGTACGAAACGCGTCCACCATCGCCGGGGCGTGCTGGAATACGCCGCCGCTGTGGGACACGGGCAGGACGACGGACGCCGGCACGCCGAGCGCCTGCCTGACCGCGACGACGCAGCTCACGAGCTCCCCGGCGCCTCGCTTGAAGACGGCTGCCGCTTCGGCATCACCCGCCACGGCGGCCTCGTGCACCAGCAGCGCGAACCGGGCAAATGCGTCGCGCCGGTCCGCCCCGGAGCGATGAATCGCGGAGACCAGATGGAGGTCCTCGTCTAGCCTAAGCCGCTCGCGCACCAGGCCATGGAGCAAACCGCGCGGCAGGCGGCCGTCGCTCATGCGCGTGAACAGGTTCATGCCTTCGCGCGCGATCCAGTACGCCGAGCCTTCGTCGCCAAACAGCTCGCCCCAGCCGCCGGCGCGCGCCTCGCGGCCCCCATACACGCCGTAGGCCATGGAACCGGTGCCCGCGATCACGCTGATGCCGTCGGCGCAGGCGAGCGATCCGGCCCAGC
>DAIRVV010000027.1:0-17589 GCA_036802645.1 Steroidobacteraceae bacterium | reverse complement strand
AAGCGAATGCTGCCGCACTGCCGCCCGCCTTGTGGGGCAGCGCCTGGCGACTCGAAGACCTCGCGGGCGCCGGTGTCGTCGACCGGGTTCAGGCCACGCTGGAATTCCCTTCCGAAGGCCGCGCGAGCGGCAACGGCTCCTGCAATCGATTCAACGGCATCGTGACGATCGACGCCGACAGAATCCAGTTCGGCGGCATCGCGGCGACACGGAAAGCCTGCGCCGATGCGGTGATGAACCAGGAAGACAACTATTTCGCGGCGCTCCGCGCTGCCGAGCGCTTCGAGACCGACGGGCAAACGCTCGAGGTGTTCGTCGCAGACAAGGCCGAGCCGCTGCGTTTCAGCGCATCGGAAGCACCTGCACAGAAAACCGGAATCTCAGTCGCGCCTAAGGGCGCGGCATCGACCCCTGGCGTTGTCGGAATCTGGACGGTGGTTGCCCATCACACCCCCGGTCTCAGCGCATTGAGTGACGACGCGGCCAGAATGCGCTACGGCGAGACCGTGCGCCTGACATCGAGCGCAGCGACCTCGCCGGGCGGACGATGCGGCGAGCCTCGCTACACGACAAACCGGGTGCCGGCGGACAGCTACCTCGTCAGCGAGTACAAGCTGCCGCCCGGCAGCGTGAAGGCGATTCCGGCTCGGGCACAGTTCAATGTGATCGAGATTTCCTGCGGCGGTACGGCCTGGAATGCCTTTGGCGGAAAAATGCTGGTGTTCGACTCCGATCGCGCGCTGTCGCCCTGGGATGGCGTTTTTTTCGAGCTGAAACAGGACCGCGACTTCCGTGGCGTCGGACAGGAACCCGGCTGGCAGCTCGAACTCCGCAAGGGCTCCGAGATCCGCTTCACCTATGACTACGGCAAGGGCACGGCTGTCACTCCGGCGCCCAAGCCCAAAGTGGACTCGAGCAATGGCACGCGGACGTATCACGCCGTGACCGAAGCGAATGATCTCGAGGTCGTGATCGTGCCCGTCGCATGCGCCGACAGCATGAGTGGAAAGCCATTCACTGCGACCGTGACCGTCAGGCACAACGGCAAGACCTACCGCGGTTGCGGCGAGGAACTGCGGACTCCCTACGAGGGCTAGGGTCCGGCAGCAGGAGGTGCGCGTCGCCGCGGCACCGGCGCATGTATCATTTCATCCTTCTCTCCAAGGAACACTGAAATGACACGCACGATTCCGGCCGCCGTCCTCGCATTCGCCCTGGGTGCAGCCGCCCACGCCGACGTCACGATGAAGCAGACGAATACCGGCAAGGGACTCGGCATGTCGGGGGAGACTACGAGCACCACGTATATCAAGGGCCTGAAAATGCGCGTAGACGGCGAGGTGGGGAAGAAATCGAGTACGACCATCTTCGACGTCGATAACCAGAAGATGTACGTCCTCGACCCGAAGAAGAAAGAAGCTGCAGTCTGGAACATGGCCACCGTCACGCAGGAGATTTCCCAGGCCGTTTCAGCTGACGGCATGCGGGCGTCGATCAAGCCCAACGGCCAGAAGAAGCCGATTGCCGGCCACGAAGCGGATGGATACGACATGGAGATCGTCGTGCCGGCGACCGTGGGCGGCGGCATGCAGGTCACGATCGTGCTCACGGGCGTGACCTGGATGGCGAAAGGCGCTCCTGGTGCTGCGGAGTACGCGGCTTTCTACAGCGGGGCTGCCGAGAAGGGCTGGATATTCTCCGACCCGCGCGCCGCCAAGGGCTCGCCCGGGCAGGCCAAGGCCATGGCTCAGATGCACGCGGAATTCGCCAAGATCGGCGGCGTGCCCTACGAGTCGAACTGGGACATCAAGCCGCAGGCCGACGGCATGATGGGCGGCCTGATGTCGAAGATGGGCGGCCTGTCGATGATCACAATCACCGATTCCGTCGTGGTGGGCCCCCTGGCCGACGACCTCTTCCAGGTGCCGGCGGATTACAAGGTGAGCGAGAAGCAATAAGTCAGGATTCGTCATGCACACGATCATGGTCATCGGTGGCGGTCTCCTGCTGCTTGCGCTCTTTGTCCTCGTCGGCCGGCAACTGGGCGGCGGCCGCGCGGCGGCCGCGGCGACGGGAGCGCTATGGTTCATCTCGGTCTGGTTTGTCGCCGCGGCGATCAATCTCTCGATTGGCGTCCGTCACGGGTACACCCTCGTGGAAGAGCTGCCGATCGGCCTCATCGTCTTCGGCGTGCCAGCGGCGATTGCTGCCGCGATCTGGTGGCGCTTCTCGCGGAGCGCCTGAGGGGGATGCAGGTGGTCAAGACCGGCGAGCTGCGCTGTCGTTGTGGCGCCATCCAGGGGACTGTCGAGCCGCGACACCTGTATTGCCGCGCGGTCTGCTATTGCACGGATTGCCAGGTCTTTGCCCGGTACCTGGGATCTCCCGGCGAGAATCTGGACAGCCGGGGCGGTACTGAGATCGTCGCCATCCTGCCGGCCGCGGTCCGCTTTACGGCGGGTGTCGACAAGCTCGCCTGCATGTCGCTGAGTGAAAAAGGTCTGCTGAGATGGTATGCGAGCTGCTGCCGCACTCCGATCGGAAACACGCCGCGAGGCTGGAAGACATCGTATGTGGGCCTGATCAGGACGAGCTTGCCGACGCTCGATGAGTCGTTCGGGCCGTTGAAGATTTCCTTCCATGCGAAATCCGCCCATGACCATGTCGAGGCAGCGCCACTTGCCACGTTTCTCGCCATCATGCGAATCATGAGGAAGATCATCGGTGCGCGGCTCAGCGGGAGATACAAGGAGAACCCGTTCTTCAACGCAAGCTCCGGCGCGCCGGTCAGCATGCCGCAAGTCCTGACGCTCGCGGAGCGAAAGTCGCTCGAAGCCACCGCCTGATGCAAGCACTGATCTTCGACCTCGACGGCACGCTCATCGACACGGTTTACGCGCATGTGTTCGCCTGGCAGCGGGCGTTCGCGGAAGTCGGTCTCGCCATCGACGGATGGCGCATCCATCGGCGTATCGGCATGAGCGGCGGCCTTGCCGCGCGCGCGGCCGCGCGCGAGCTCGGGCGCGAGATCACACCCGCAGAAGAGGAAGCGCTCCTGAAGCGCCACGGCGAGCTGTTCCGGGAATTCCTGCCCGAACGTCGCCCGCTGCCAGGCGCCATCGACCTGCTGCGCTCGTTGCGCGCGCAGAAAATTCCGTTCGGCATCGCGACCTCGGGCAGCCGCCCGGAAATCAATCTGTCGCTCGAAGCGCTCGGCATCGGCCCGGAGACGGTGGTGATCGAGCGTCGCGACGTCAAGCGGGCGAAGCCCGAGCCGGACCTCTTCCTCGCGTGCCAGCAGAAACTCGGTGTGGCGGTCGGCGAGTGTTACGTCATCGGCGACGCGGTGTGGGACCTGCTGGCGGCCCGGCGCGCCGGCATGCTGAGCGTGGGACTCCTGAGCGGCGGTTACGGCGAGAACGAGCTGCTCGCGGCGGGCGCCTATCGCGTGTACCGCGACGCGTCGGTCCTGCACGCCTCGCTCGATGAGTTGGGTGTGCTGCCCTAGGGCCTGACCGCGTACGTCAGGCCGACCTGGCCGGACTTCAGTTCCTTGATGCGCGTCAGCTCCAGGGCATGGCGCCTGTTCAGATCATTGAGCAATGACTTTCCCTGACCGAGTACCAGGGGATTGACGGTCACACGGAGCTCGTCGATCAAGCCCAGGTTCATCAGGCTCGACGCAAGCGTCGCGCCGCCGACCACGTAAATGCCGTTACCTGGCTGCTGCTTCAGGTTCCGGATTTCCTCGGCGTCCCGGACAATGCGCGTCGTCATCCAGGCCACCTGGTCGAGGGTCCTGGACACGACGACGTGCGGTGTCTCGTCCGCCCAGCGCGCGTAGCGGACCTCCCATTCGGAGGCGGGCTTTCCGCTCAATGGCAGGGGCCCGTCGGGATTGGCGAGCACCGCGAGCCAGTATCGCTCGTAGTCCGGATACATCACCCGGCCGAGCACGCAGGTGTCCACAGTGTCGAGAAAGTCGAAGACCTCGTTCCAGATCTCCCCGTCTTCATCCTCCCCTTCCATGGCCCAGTCCAGCTCCTTGTTGGGCCCCTCGACGAAGCCGTCGAGCGAGGTCTGCATCGCCAAGGTGACCTTTCTCATGACCGCCCTCGGAAAAATTACCAGGGGTAGGGATTGCCGTCGTAGTTCAGGAATTTTCCGGAGTCTCCCGGCCCGAGCGACGCGATGACAGTCCGCATCGCCTGGATGCTCTCTGCCGGCGAGAGCTTTCCGCCACGACCGCCCATGTCCGTGCGGACCCAGCCCGGATTCATCACGACGCAGGTGATGCCGCGTGGCGCGAGGTCCAGTGCGAGACTCTTCATCACCATGTTGACTGCCGCCTTGGACGTCCGATACGCATAGGAATCGCCGGACGTGTTGTCCGCGATCGATCCCATGCCGCTCGTGATCGTGACGATACGCTTGTGCTCGCTGCCGGCGACGTTCTCGAGGAAGGCCTCGATGACGCGCATGGGGCCGAGCGAGTTGACGTCGAGCACTTTCATCCAGGCCGCGTAGTCGAGGCGGCCGAGGCGCTCGTCGCGGGGTCCCATGACGCCGGCGTTGTTCAGCAGGAGATCGATAGCCTGACCGGCCAGCGCTTTGGCCGCCGCGCGGACATTTTCGGTGTCCGTCACTTCCATTTGCAGGACGCGGATGCGACCGTCGCTGGCACTCGCCAGTTGCTGCAGCTCACCGGCATTGTCCGGGTCCCGGCAAGCGGCACAGACCTGCCAGCCATCGGCGGCGTACTGACGGGCGAATTCGAGGCCGAGGCCGCGGTTCGCGCCGGTGATCAGGGCAACGTGCGATTTTGCGGCCACGGATTATTGTACTTGCGCGATCTCGTAGGACTTCTCCTACACGCGATCTGTCGTTGAAAATGGCAGGGCCATGTCGGGCCCAACCCTAATCTGCCTTGTGCTGAGTTTCATAGCGGGCTTCGGGGGCGGCTGGGCTTTCTATATCGTTTGGCGCTGGATCCTGCCGCGTGCCCGCAGCCGGGTGTTCTGGCAGGCCGTGCCAGTACACGCGTCAGGAATGCTGCGTTCCTCGGACCCTGACGACGTCTTCCGTCACTATGGCGCGCTGATGAAGCATGTCGCGGGCTTTGCGGCGCGAAATACGCTCGCGGTCATCGCCGGGATCCTGCCTGTGGTCGCGTTGTACTTATTGTCGGAACTGCTGTACGCGGAGGAGCGACGCGTGCCCATCGTGGAAGTGCGGCCGGCCGCGGCGGTCTCCGGCATTCCTGCATCGGCGCCCTGGGTACGGAACAGCGACGGCGGGCTGCTGATCGACCGCAACCAGATACCGCAGGGGGAGCTGCGTCTCCTAGGGGAGACGCTCAACAGGGATGCCCTGGCGGACAAGCGTGCATTCTGTTCCGGGCTGCTGGCCTGCCTCGGATACCAGATGATGCTTTTCGAGACACACGAGTTGCCGACGCCGCCCCGGTTGGGGGGCGCCCGGACAGTCGTGGTACGGCCACGGGCATTCGCGGGCAATCCATTCTGGCCCTATCTCGACGACCTGGAACTGGCGTTTCTTGCCGGCGTCATGGCCGGGGGCATCGTGGCGGGCTGGCGTTCGTCCCGCGCGAGACGGGCTTCAGCTTGAATCTCCAGTCCGCTGACTACTTTCTCACGCGCTTTGCGCAGGCGCTGCCGGGCGCCATGAAGCTCCTCGGCGACATCGAGACGGACTTCCTCGGCGACCGTGTCGCGGCGATCTCCATCGATCGGCCAGTCTTCATCGCCGGCCTCGCCCGGTCGGGTACCACGCTCCTGCTCAACCTGTTTGCAGAGCTCCCCCGGGTCGCAACTCACCGATATCGTGACTTCCCGTTCCTGTTCGTTCCGGTAGCGTGGAACCGGCTGCAGGGCCGGATGGGCAGGGACAGTCCGCCGGTCGAGCGCGCTCACCAGGACCGCATCAAGATAACGAAAGACAGTCCCGAGGCTTTCGAGGAGCCGATCTGGTCGCATTTCTTTCCCGCAATCCATGATCCTCACGCGCTCCACCTCCTGACCGCCGCGGACCGCAGGCCGCGCTTCGATGCATTCTTCACCCAGCACCTGCGCAAAGTGCTCCTGTTGCGGGGCGGCACTCGATACGTTTCCAAGAGCAACTACAATGTGACCCGCATCGAGTACCTTGCGGACCTGTTTCCGCAAGCGCGTTTCGTGGTTCCCGTGCGGCATCCCGTCGAGCACGTCGAGTCGCTCATGAGACAGCATCGGCTCTTCTCGGACTACAACGCGCGGGACGGGCGCGTGGCGCAATACCTGCGCGCCGCGGGGCACTTCGAGTTCGGCCCCCAGCGCGTGCCGGTCAATATCAACCTCGAGGATGCGGGCCAGATCGCGGAAGCCTGGTCAGCCGGTATGGATGATCTCGGCTACGCCGTCATGTGGCGATCGATCTATGCGCACGTCTCGTCCCACAAGCGCGCGGACAGCCCCCTGGGCGGACGAATTGCATTTGTCCGTTACGAAGATCTCTGCCAGGACGCCGCGGGCACGCTTCGAAGTCTCGCGCGATTCTGCGAACTGGAAGAAGGCGTCGACTCCCTGCTTGCGAAACTGCCGGAGGTGTCGGCGAGAAAATCCGATTCAAACGGGCTCTCGGCACAGCAGCGCAAGACGATCTGGGATGCCACGGCAGGAACTGCGGAGACCCTCGGGTACCGCTCGGCACAGCCTGCGACATGAATCCTTCCCGGGACAAGCTGCTGCGAATCTATTTCGTCGTCAGCCTGTGCGCGCTTGCGTTCGGCTACGGCGTTGCAGTCGGTTTGTTCAGGGTATTCCCGTACGGGCTGCTTCAATCGATGGCATTCGCAGGACGCGACCTGATCCGGTATCCCAGGCACGCGCTCCGGCTGGTGCCCGAGAAGTTCCTCGTCGAGTCGCCTCCGGAAGGCCATGGTGTACACGGGCAGGTCGCCGGCAGGACGTTTCCGGGCATCACGCTCGTCACCGGCTTTTTCGAGAAGAGTCACGGCATCCGGCTCATCGATGCCGATGGCAAGCTGCTGCATGAATGGAGGATTTCCTACAACGAGATCTGGCCCGAAGCGGAACACCTGGACGATCAACCGCACGACTGGGATACGGCGATACACGGTTCCATGCTGCTGCCCGACGGCGACGTCGTCTTCACGTTTCAGTACCGCGGGCTCGTGCGCCTGGACCGCTGCGGTCAGGTCGAATGGAAGCTGCCGCGGAAAACGCACCACCTGTTCGTCGTCGATGCAGGCGGAAACTTCTGGGTGCCGAGCAGGGAGCAGCGTGACGAAGCGGTGCAGAAGTACCCGAAGGTTCCCGCGCCCTTCCAGGAGGAGTCCATCCTGAAAGTCTCGCCCGACGGCGTCGTGCTTGCGGAGATCTCGCTCCTCGATGCGATCTTCGACGCGCGCTTCGAGGGCCTTCTGTTCGCGAACGGCGCGCACGACAGCGAACTGAAGCTTCCGCTGGACGGCGACTTCACCCATCTGAACGACGTCGAGCTGCTCTCCCCGGAGCTGGCTCCGTCGTTTCCCATGTTTGCGGAAGGCGACCTGCTGGTCTCCCTGAGGAATCTGAACCTGTTGATGGTCCTGAGCCCCGACACGGGGCGGATCAAATGGACGCGTACCGGACCGTTCCTCCGCCAGCACGACGCGGACTTCCTGCCCACGGGCCAGATCGCCGTGTTCGACAACCGGCGCGACGGCGGCGGCTCCAGGCGGTTCGGCGGCAACCGGATCCTGGCCATCGATCCCGCAACGGACAGCGTCACGACGCTCTATGGCGCGCGGCCGGGGGAGAACTTCTACACCGACCTCATGGGCGAGCAACAGGCGCTGGGGAATGGGAATATCCTGATCTCGGAATCAGGCCAGGGTCACGCGTTCGAGGTCGACCCGGGTGGACAGATCGTATGGTCATATGTCAATCGCTGGACGGATGGCTCGGTCGGGTCGATTTCCCAGGCAACGCGATACCCAATCGATTATCTGACCCAGTCCCTGAAGGAGCCGTGCAATGAATAGTGGAGTCACCCGGGTTTCGGCCGCGGCGCTTGCGGCGATGCTCGGGGCGTACGCGCCGGTGGCGCTGTCCTATGTCGGCCCGGGGGCCGGCCTCGGGATGATCGCATCGCTCATCGCGGTGGTGCTCGCCGTGATCGCGACGATCGTCGGGCTCGTGCTGTGGCCGTTTCGCATGCTCATGCGGCGCAAGAAACTGGGCACAAAGATAGTCGAGCCATCGAAACCCGAAAGCTGAGATCGCTACCTGAATTCCGGTGTCGCGCCAGCGGCGGCCTGAATGACCGCGAGGCCGTCGCTCGTCGCGGACGGCCTCGCGCTTTTCAATTGCATCAATTTCCTGGCGGCGCGCCTAATCCGGCAACTCGCAATCTGCAGGGGCGATCGGGCGCGTACAGAATACACCGCCCTCCGTGATCGTCTGGTTGCCACCCTTCTCGATTGCCAGAATCTCGAATTCATAGATTCTGTTCGGCTCGAGGTACTGCTTCGCCACCAGGAAGCTCGTCTCCGCCTTCGAGACATCGGCGTCGAACGCGGTTTTCGTCTTGCCCGGCAGCAACACCGGATTGGTGACGTCAACAACGACAACGTGATAGCCCACGATCTCAACCGGTCCCAGGTTCGGAAGAATGGGGCCGGTCACCTTGTTCCACCGGATGAGCAGCGGAGCGTCGTGGGGGACCACGTCCCCGTCTTCCGGAGCAGTGATTGTCGGGCCGGCAGGAATCTTGTGCGTCAGCTTCGCGATGCCTTCGAATTCCACTCCGCCGCTCTCGCCGTCGAACTCATACGTCCCGGCGGGCCACCTGGCGAAGAGTTCGTTCAGCGAGATCGCGTCGTCGGCAGGTTCGCAGCCGAGGGCAATCTCCAGGTCGATGATCGGCGGCTCTACGCGTTCCTGGAAGCTTTCGGTCAGGTCGTGGGTGCCTTCCAGGCCGAATACCGACCCGAAACGGAAGACTTCCTGCTCGCCCGGACCTTCGATCTCGCCCTCCGTAATACCGTCCGTATCGAAGCTCATCTGAATGCCCATGTCGCAAGCCGACGCATTCGTTTCGAAGTGGATGTTCGTCTGCTTGAAGGGCTCTGGCGGTGCAGCAGTGGCGGAAGTTATAGCGGTGGCCGCGAGTGCAACACCAGCCGCTGTCGCTCTGTAAATTGATCCGATGTTTCCTTTCATGGCCTTTGCTCCATTCTGGCGTGCGTTCCCGGTCGCAATGTCTTGCTGTGTATTGGACGCCAGGCCGATTGGAATCCTTCGCAGCAGTCGAGCAGGAGATTGCGAAACGCCACTGCACTGAGGCACTCTCCCTCTCGTGACGAGGGCAAAGCAGGTCGGCGTCGTGGGTCTTGGCCGCATGGGCACGGGGATCGCGAAGCGCCTCGCTGCGGCGTCGCACGACTGCGTCGTCTTCGATCGGAGTGCGTCGGCGCTTGCGGCGCTCGATGGCACGACCGTCCGGCCCGCAGCGTCTCTCGCCGATCTGGTCAGGGCGCTTGGGCAGCCGCGCGTGGTCTGGATCATGATTCCGGCCGGCGCGGTCGACGCCTTGATTGCCGAGCTTCGACCGCTGCTCGCGGCGGGGGACATCGTCATCGACGGCGGCAACTCCCACCATGTTGACGATCTGCGCCGCGCGCGCGAGCTCGCGACCGCCGGCATCCACTACGTGGACGTCGGAGTCAGCGGCGGAGTCCGCGGTTTCGAGCACGGCTTCTGCCTGATGATCGGCGGAGAGCCGCAGATCGTCGCGCGGCTCGCGCCGGTCTTCGCGGTGCTCGCGCCAGGCGCTCCGCCGGATCCGGCGCGCGAGCCGCCGTCGAACACCGCTCGCTATGGCTACCTGCATTGCGGTCCGGTCGGCGCCGGCCACTTCGTCAAGATGGTACACAACGGAATCGAGTACGGCCTCATGGCCGCTTACGCCGAAGGGCTCAATCTCCTCGAGCACGCGGACGCCGGCCGTAAGTCGACGAACGCCGGAGCCGGGACGGCGCCTCTCGAGCACCCCGATCGATTCGCGTACGACTTCGATCTTGCAGCGATCGCGGAAGTCTGGCGCCACGGCAGCGTGATTCGCTCCTGGCTGCTCGATCTCACGGCGCAGGCGCTTTCGCGTTCCCCGGGGCTAGAGGCATTTGGCGGCCGCGTGGCGGATTCGGGCGAAGGACGCTGGACAGCCGCGGCGGCGATCGAGTTGGGCGTGCCTGCGCCCGTGATAGCGGCCGCCCTGTTCGCCCGCTTCAGCTCGCAAGGCGCCGACAACTTTGCAAATCGCCTGCTGTCGGCGCTGCGCCAGGAATTCGGCGGTCACATTGAACCTTCGTCCGTGCGAGGACCGGAGACCCGATGAGCGACGAGCGCGCCGACGCGCTCGTGCTGTTCGGCGCGACCGGCGACCTCGCGCACCGCAGGATCTACCCTGCGCTCCAGGCCCTGGTCCGGCGCGGCGCACTATCGGTACCGATCATCGGCGTCGCGCGCTCGGGCGGGACGCTCGAAGGGCTGCGCGAGCGCATTCGCACGAGTCTGGAGCGGTCGAGCGACGGCCTGGATGGCGAAGCATTCACGAAGCTCTCGAGCCTGCTCCGCTACGTCGACGGCGACTACCGCGACACAGCCACATTCGCGCGCCTGCGCGCCGAGCTCGGTCCCGCCGAGCGGCCGCTGCACTACTTTGCAGTGCCGCCGGGACTGTTCGCGTCGGTTGCCGACAACCTGCGGATCTCCGGCGCGGACCGTGGCGCCCGCGTCGTGGTCGAAAAGCCGTTCGGCCGCGATCTATCCTCGGCAATCGACCTCAACGAGTCGCTGCACCGGACCTTCGCCGAGCGCGACGTCTACCGCATCGATCATTACCTGGGCAAGGAGTCGGTGCAGAACCTGCTGTTCTTCCGTTTCGCCAACTCGTTCCTCGAGCCGATCTGGAATCGCAATTACGTCGCGCAAGTCGAGATCACGATGGCCGAAGCCTTCGGCATCGAAGGCCGGGGGCGGTTTTACGAGGAGGTCGGCGCCCTTCGAGACGTCGTGCAGAACCACCTGATGCAGGTGCTCGCGCATCTCGCGATGGAGCCGCCGGTCGGGCAGGGTCCCGAGTCACTGCGCGACGAGAAGGTCAAGGTCTTTCGCGCGATCCGCCCGCTCGCCGCGGAAGACGTGGTCCGCGGCCAGTACGACGGCTACCGGAGCGAGCCCGGAGTCGCACCGGTTTCGAACGTCGAGACGTTTGCGGCCGTTCGGCTCGCGATCGACTCGTGGCGTTGGGCCGGAGTACCGTTCTTTCTTCGTGCCGGCAAGCACCTCGAGCTCACGGCGACGGAAGTATTCGTGAAGCTCAAGCACCCGCCGCAGCAGGTCTTCGGCGAGCAGCCGCCGGACGAAGCGAACTACCTCCGATTCCGGCTCGGGCCCGACCGTATCGTGATCGCGGTCGGCGCGCTCGCGAAGAAGCCAGGTGTCGAGATGACCGGACGGCAACTCGAACTTCACGTCTGCGATGCCGTCGTGGATGAAGGCGGCGGCTATGCGCGGCTGATCGGCGCGGCGCTCGAGGGCGACACGTCGCTCTTCGCGCGCGAAGATGGCGTGCTCGAAGCCTGGCGTATTGTCGACCCGGTGCTGCACCGGATTGACAGGCCGGAGCCGTACGAACGCGGCAGTTGGGGGCCGGCGGCTGCCGACCGCCTCGTGCCGGGAAGCTGGGCGCTTCCATCGACCGAATGACGGATCGTGTAGCCGCGATCGAGATCCTCGAGAGCGCCGCAGCGGTAGCGCACCGCGGCGCCGAGCTGCTCGCCGCCGCACTCACCGTGGCCGTCGCCAGGCGCGGGCGCGCGACCTTCGCATTGAGCGGTGGCCGGACGCCCGCACCGATGTTCGCGAAGCTCGCGGCCAGGACGATCACCTGGGATCGCGTCGAGCTATTCCAGGTCGACGAGCGTGTCGCTCCGCGCGGACATGCGGAGCGAAACTCGACCGTAATCGAAGCCGCATTCGCGCCGACCGCCGTGAAGCGACATTGGATGCCGGTCGAGCGCACGGACCTCGAGGCCGCAGCCTTGGATTATGCCCTGGAGCTCGAGGCCGCAGCGGGCACGCCGCCGGTGCTCGACGCCGTGCACCTGGGTCTCGGCGCGGACGGACATACCGCCTCGCTGTTCCCGGGCTCGGCCGCGCTCGCATCGCAATCGTCCGTGGCTGTCACCGGGCCCGAAGGCGACCGGCGGCGGCTCACAATGACGCTTGGCGTATTGAACTGCGCGCGTACGATCGTCTGGATCGTGTGCGGACGCGACAAGCGCGCGATGCTCAAAGCACTTGTGCAGGGCGATCCGCCGACCGTTGCGAGCCGCGTGCGCGCGAGTGGCGCAACCATCATTGCCGACCGCGACGCCGCCGCGGCACTCGACGAGTGAAAGCGACCGTCGCGGCCTGGCTCACAGCGGGACGGTGCTGCCTCCGATCGGGGTCGGGAATGGATTGCGCTCGCTGAATCTCGCCTGGTGCCAGTAAGGCGACACCGGAGTTCTTTGGCTCGCCGCTTCGAGCCGGGCAATCTGGCCGTCAGCCAACTTCCAGCCAGCAGCCCCGATGTTCTGCTTCAATTGCTCCTCATTCCGGGCGCCGATGAGAACGCTCGCCACGGAGGGCCGGCCGAGCAGCCAGTTGATCGCGACTTGCGGCACCGATTTTCCTGTTTCCGTCGCGATCGCTTCGAGGACATCGGTCACGCGGTACAGCGACGCCTCATCGACCGGCGGGCCGGCTCCGGAGGTTTCGTGCAGCCGGCTCTGCGCCGGAACGGGCTTGTTGCGACCGATCCGACCCGTCAGGCGGCCCCAGCCCAATGGACTCCATACGATGCCGGCGACGTCCTGATCGAGAGCGAGCGGCATGAGTTCCCACTCGTACTCGCGCCCGAGCAGGGAGTAGTAGACCTGGTGCGCCACGAATCGCGGCCAGCCGTATTGATCGGCGATCGCGAGCGCCTTCATCAGGTGCCAACCCGAGAAATTCGAGGCGGCGACGTAGCGGATCTTGCCGGAGCGCACCAGTTGATCGAGCGTGCTCAGCAACTCCTCGAGCGGCGTCATCGCATCGAAGCCATGCAGGTGATAGAGGTCGATATGGTCGGTTTGCAGGCGACGCAGGCTGGCCTCAACCGAATTGAGCAGATGGTAGCGAGAGAAACCGACATCGTTGGGCCCCGTGCCGAGCCGGAATGTGGACTTGGTCGAGATCAGGAACCGCTGACGCCGTCCCTTGAGGACTTCACCGACGATCTCCTCGGACAATCCGTCGGAATAGACGTCAGCGGTATCCAGCAGGTTGATTCCGTGCTCGAACGCGAGGTCGACCATGCGCCTGGCCTCATCGACACCGGTTGTTCCCCATGCCTTGAAAAAGGCGGTTCCGCCGCCGAAGGTTGCAGTGCCAAGGCTCAGCTCAGGAACCCGCAGACCCGAGCGTCCCAGATACCGATACTCCATGAATGTCTCCTACCAGAAGCGGCCGGCCCTCAAAACGCCCGTGCAAAGGAAAGGCTTGCCCAGATCAGCGTTCGATCTGCGGGTTCCCGCGTTATTTCGCGTGACGCCACGTGGACGCTGTACGTCACGGCCCAGTCTGAAATCGCCGATGTGACGCCGGCCCAGGCTTCGACCTGGAGGCGTGCGAGGTCGTCGCTCGCGACGCGCACGTCGCTGTGCCGGAACTGTCCCTGCAGCAGCGCGTTGTACGCGCGCGCCTTCACGCGTGCTCCGATGAAGCCATAGATCTCCGGCGAGCCGCCGAAACTGAGGCCGCTGACCGGCGCGATCGGAGCCGGGGAATAGTCGCCGAGCTCCGGATTGAAGCTCCACCAGGGTGTCTCAATCCGCCCCCAGCGCATCGAGATTGCGGCGCTGGCTTCCGTGAGATAGCCGGCGCTGCCCGCGAGTGTCAGCTTCGTCTGGCGAAATCCGCCGGCGGGTGATCTCGCGTCGCCCAGCAGCCATTGCTCCGCGTGCACGAATCGCGCCGTCGGCTCGCCGCCTTCTGAAATCTGGTGATCCCAGCCGTTTGGCACGATGCCCCCCTGCACTTCATGGACGCCACGCTGGAGGACTTCGGCCACACCCGTTCCAAGCAGGCCCACCGTGAGACTCGTATATCGCGATCGGTCGCCGCTCGTGGCGATGCGAAGCTCCGAGCTCGTCAGAAAAGCGAGGCTGGCGTATGGGCGCTCGTCCGGCAGCGCCTGCCGGGATTTCAGGTCGTCGGGCGTCATGGCGATGATGCCGAACTGGGTTGCGCGCGACACGGCGGCGGCATCGCGATCGGGCAACAGGGAAGCAATGCCTTCCCGCGCACGGTCGAGTGGCGCGGTCAGGCGCCCGGGTTCCGGAGATCCGAGCGTGAGCGTCGCGCCCCAGCTGTAGTCGCTGTCGTCGCCGGCTCCGGTAAACAGGTCGTTGTCGAGATGGATCGCAACGCCCGGCTCCCCGATTGCGTCCGGCGCGTACTCCGTTCTCACCTCGACTTCCTGCGCGTGCGCAAGCCCGGACACGGCGAGCAGCAGTGGCGCCGCCAGCAGTGCGATTCGTGAGATTGGGCGGCTCCTGAGCATGGCTTCAACATAGAGCCCACGCGCGCCGCGCGAATCTTCATGTAGTTATCGTTTGGCATCCCTCCAATGGAGGAGGCCGCGCTCTACCGTCCGCTCCGGGTGAGGTCCTTCTCTCTCTTTCGAGAGACGTGCAAGGACGCCGGCATGCAGATTCGCGCGCCAGGGCACCCGACGTATGGTGGCAGCCGGTCAAATACGGAACTGGTGCCCGCAATGCTGAAGCATATCTGGACCCGCTCGACAATCCTGATCGTTGCGCTCCTCGTGATCGCAGGCGCCCTGGTCGCGTGGAAGGTCACATCCATCGTCGACTCCGCGGCCGCGGCCGCAAATCAGCCAGAGCCGATGGAAACCATCGTGGTCACCGCCGCCAGGCAGCGCCCGTACACGCCGTCGACGACGGCGGTCGGCACGGTCGTCGCGCGCCGCTCGGTCACGCTGCGAAACGAGCTGCCGGGCACGGTGCGCCGCGTGAATCTCGCGCCGGGCCGCGTTGTCGAGGCGGGTGCCGTGCTCGTCGCTCTCGACGTTTCGGTCGAAGAGGCGGAGCTGCGCGCGCTCGAGGCGCAGGCAGCGCTTGCCGAGACCCTGTTCGAACGCGCGCGCGTGTTGAACGAGCGCCGCGCCGTGTCGGATACCGAGCTCGACGAGGCGCGTGCGGAGCGCGACGTCGCGCTCGCGCAGATGACCCGGACTCGCGCCATCATCGAGCGCAAGATGATCCGCGCGCCGTTTCGCGCCCGCATCGGAATATCGGACGTGCATCCCGGCCAGTACCTCAACGAGGGCACGGTGATCACGTCGCTGCAGGGCGTCGATGACGAAGCCTACGTGGACTTTTCCGTCGCCCAGCAGGTCGCGGCGGCCTTGCCCGACAACGCGGCCGTGAACATCTTCGTCGCCGGCGCCGGCTCGCCGATCGCGGGGACGGTGGTTGCGACGGATGCGCGCGTGGATCGCGACACGCGCAATGCCATCGTCCGCGCCCGCGTCGATGCGGCGGAAGCGCCCGTCCCCGGTTCGGCCGTGCGCGTCTACGTGCCGAACGGGGCTGCAAGGCTTGCTGTCGCCGTCCCGGTCAATGCGCTGCGCAAGGGGCCCGCCGGTGATCACGTCTTCGTGATTTCCAAGGACCGCCAGGGCCAGCAGCGCGCCTACGTGCGTTCCGTCGAGGCGGGCGCGCTCCTCGGCAATGAAGTCCTGATCGAATCCGGCGTCAAGCCCGGCGAGCAGGTCGCCGCCTCGGGATCCTTCAAGCTGCGCGACGCGGGCCTGATTGCGGTTGCAAGCACTACGCCGCCGGCCGCGGGCGAGCCGAAGATCGCAGCGCGCTGATACCCGACACGAGGACGCACGATGCGCTCTATCACCGACATTTTCATCAAGCACCCGGTCCTCGCGATCGTCGTCAACCTCGTCCTCGTGCTGATCGGCTGGCGCGCGGTCACGGCGCTCCCCGTCCAGCAGTATCCGCAGCTCGAAAGCTCCTCGATCATCGTCACGACGCTGTACTACGGCGCAGGCGCCGAAACCGTCCGCGGCTTCATCACGACGCCGATCGAGCGCGCGGTGTCGGCCATCGCCGGCGTCGACTACGTGGAATCCACGAGCCGCGCCGGGCAGAGCACGGTCAACGTGCGCCTGAAGCTCAACCATGACAGCACCACCGCGCTCGCGGAGGTGACGGCGAGGCTCCAGCAGGTGCGCTCCGAGCTTCCCGCCGAAGCCGAGCCCCCCGTCATCGACGTGCAGCGCACCGACCGGCCGTACGCCACCTTCTATCTCAGCTTCAACTCGAAGGAGCGGAGCGTCCCGGCCATCACGGACTATCTCACCCGCAACGTGCAGCCGCGCCTTGCCACGATCGAGGGCGTGCAGAAGGTTACCAACCAGGAAGGTGGCCAGCCAATTGCGATGCGCGTCTGGATCGACCCCGATCGCCTCGCAGAGTTGAACCTCGCCCCGGGCGACGTGCAGGCGGCGCTCCAGCGCAACAACTACCTCGCCGCGGTCGGCCAGACCAAGGGCGACCAGGTACAGATCAACCTCCTCGCGAACACTGACCTGCGATCGGTCGACGAGTTCGCGGACCTGATCGTCACGGAGCGCAACGGCGCCATCGTGCGCCTGCGCGACGTCGCGCGTGTCGAGCTCGGCGCCGAGGAAGCGACCCAGGTCGCGCGCTACAACGACATGGAAGGCGTGTACCTCGGTGTGTGGACCGTCGTCGGATCGAACGAGCTCCAGGTCGCCGGACGCCTGCGCGAGGCGATGGAAGACCTGCGCCCCACGCTGCCGGAGGACATCGAGATGCGTCTCGTCTGGGACGGCACGATGTTCATGCGCAACGCCCTCGAGGAAATTTCGAAAACCCTGGTCGAAACGATCCTCATCGTCGGGCTCGCCGTGTTCGTGTTCATGGGCTCGCTCCGCACTGCGCTCGTTCCGCTGATCGCAATGCCCGTGTCGCTCCTGGGCGCCGCGATCGTCATGCTCGCGCTCGGCTTCAGCCTGAACCTGCTGACGATGCTCGCGATCGTGCTGTCGGTGGGACTTGTCGTCGACGACGCCATCGTGGTCGTGGAAAACGTGGAGCGCCACGTGCGCGAGGGCAAGTCGCGCATCGAGGCTGCGCTCGTCGGCGCGCGCGAGCTCATCGGCCCCATCATCGCCATGACGATCACGCTAGCGGTCGTCTACGCGCCCATCGGCTTCCAGGGCGGGCTTACCGGAGCGCTGTTCCTCGAGTTCGCGATCACCCTCGCGGCCGCGGTCATAGTCTCAGGCATCGTCGCGGTGACGCTCTCGCCCATCATGAGCGCGCATTTCGTGCACGAGCACGGCCACGAAGGCCGGCTCACGCGCCTGGTCAACCGCGCCTTCGATGCCATGCGCAGCCGCTACGCCCGGCTTCTCGACGGCGCACCCGGGATG
>DAIRVV010000026.1:0-18035 GCA_036802645.1 Steroidobacteraceae bacterium | reverse complement strand
GACAGACACATTTGCAGTCTCGCTGCGACCGGCAAATGTGTCTGTCCCCTTTAAAAGTGTCTGTCCCCTTTAACCGGAGACCGTGAGGAGCGAGAGCAGCTCTTCCTGCGCGGAATAGCGGTTGCCGGCCTTGGGCACCTGGCGCTTGTACACGCCCTCGCCGTCCATGACCCAGCTCTGGCAGTTGTCGTCGAGGTAGGGCTTCAGCCCTTCGCGGATCACGCGGCGCTTGAGCCCCTCGTCGAGGACCGGAAAGGCGAGCTCGATGCGGCGGAAGAAGTTCCGGTCCATCCAGTCGGCGGATGACAGCCAGATGTTGTCGGCGCCATCGTTGCTGAACCAGAAAATCCGCGAGTGCTCGAGAAACCGCCCGACGATCGAGCGCACGCGGATGTTCTCGGACAGTCCCTCGACGCCTGGCCGCAGGGCGCAGATGCCGCGCACGACCAGGTCGACCTTCACACCCGCTTTCGACGCCCCGTAGAGCTCGTCGATGATCGCGGGCTCGAGAAGCGCGTTCATCTTGGCGACGATTCGCGCCGGGCGGCCTTCGGCCGCGATCCGCGCTTCGTTACGGATCGCCTCCACGACGCGCTTGTGCAGCGTGAATGGCGATTGCCAGACATGCTGCAGGCGGCCGGCGCGACCGAGGCCAGTCAGCTGCTTGAACACCTCGTTCACGTCACTGCAGATGTCCTCCCTCGCGGTCAGTAGTCCGAAGTCCGTGTACAACTTCGCCGTCGCCGAGTGGTAGTTGCCGGTGCCGAGATGCGCATAGCGCTTGAGCACCATGCCATCGGGTCCCGGCTCGCGGCGCACGATCAGGGCCATCTTCGCGTGCGTCTTGTGGCCGACCACGCCATAGACGACGTGCGCGCCCACGGCCTCGAGTTGCGCGGCCCAGTTGAGGTTCGCCTCCTCGTCGAAGCGCGCGAGCAGCTCGACGACCACCGTTACTTCCTTCCCGGCCCGCGCCGCGTCGAGCAGGATCTGCATGAGCTCCGACACCGCGCCCGTGCGGTACACGGTCTGCTTGATTGCGACGACCCGCGGGTCGAGCGCGCTCGACCGGATGAAGTCGAGCACGGGCGCGAACGACTGGTACGGCTGGTGCAGCAGCACGTCCTGGCGCGCGATCGTCTCGAACAGGTCGTCGTCGCCGACCTCGAGTGCCGCGGGCACCGACGGCGTGAATGGCGGGTACTTGAGGTCCGGCCGGTCGATCTCCGTCAGCACCTCGCGCAGGCGATAGAGATTGACCGGCCCGTCGACGTGATAGAGGTCCTGCTCGTCGAGCTGGAACTGCTGCAGCAGGAACTCGATCATCGCCGGCGAGATCACCTCGACCACCTCGAGGCGCACGGCGTCGCCGAAATGCCGCTGCAGCAATTCGCCCTGCAGGGCGATGCGCAGGTTCTTGATTTCTTCCTCGTCGACGAAGAGATCCGAATTCCGCGTGACCCGGAACTGGTAGGCGCCCTTGACCGTCATCCCGGCGAACAGCTCGTCGACATGCGCGTGCAGCACCGAGGTCAGGTAGACGAAATTGTATTCGCCGTCCGCGATCGAAGGCGGCAGGCGGATGGCACGGGGCAGGATGCGCGGCGCCTGCACGATCGCGACGCGCGAGCCCCGGCCGAATGCGTCGCGGCCCTCGAGCTCGACGATCAGGTTGAGGCTCTTGTTGAAGAGCCGCGGGAACGGATGGGCCGGATCGAGCCCGATCGGCGTCAGGACCGGCAGCACTTCGCGCGTGAAGTAACCGTGGACCCAGGCGCGCTGCGCGTCGTTCCAGGTGCCGCGCCGGAGGAATCGGATTCCCGCTGCGGCGAGCTGCGGCAGCAGCACGTCGTTGAGGAGGTCGAATTGCTGGGTGACGAGCTCGCGCGCCTCGCGCGTCACGATTGCGAGTGTCTCCTTCGGCGTCATCCCGTCCGGCCCCGGCTCGGTGATGCCGAGCTTGATCTGCTCCTTGATGCCTGCGACCCGGATTTCGAAGAACTCGTCGAGGTTCGAGGAGACGATCGTCAGGAACCGGAGCCGCTCGAGCAAGGGAACGGATTCGTCGGCCGCCTGGGCGAGCACGCGACGGTTGAACGCGAGGATGCCGAGCTCGCGGTTGAGGAGTGGCACCCTTGCCGCGGTTTTTGCGGTCATTCGGCGCATGAGCATCCGGTTCCGACGTTACATTCCCATGACAGCGACAGTTTACGCGCCGAGCGGGCGGGTGTTACCGTGCCCGCCGCATGCCGCGACACGAAACCCTTGCAGCGGTCGACCTCGGATCCAACAGCTTCCATCTCCTGGTCGGGCGCATCGTGGACGGCCAGATCTACCCGCTCGACACGCTTCGCGAGCAGACCCAGCTCGGCGCCGGGCTCACGGCCGACAAGCGGCTCGATCGCGCGAGCCAGGCGCGCGCCCTCGTGGTGCTTGCGCAGTTCCGCGAGCGGCTCCGCGGACTGCCGCGTGACGCCGTGCGCGCGGTCGGAACGAATGCGCTGCGCGTCGCCAGGAATTCCGCCGCTTTTCTCCGCGAGGCGCGCGAGACCCTCGGCTTCCCGATCGAGGTCATCGCCGGCCGCGAGGAAGCGCGGCTCATTTACCTCGGCGTCGCGCACGCGCTGCCGCCCGCGGAGAACAAGCGGCTCGTCGTCGACATCGGCGGCGGATCGACCGAGCTGATCGTCGGCCAGGGCCTGAAACCCAGGCTGATGGAAAGCCTCTACATCGGCTGCGTCAGCACGAGCCTGAAGCACTTCCCGGACGGCCGCATCGACAAGAAGAGCCTGAAGGCGGCGGTGCTCGAGGGGCGCCAGGAGCTCGCCGCGGTGTCGCGGAGCTACATGCGCTCCGGCTGGCAGGAAGCGGTCGGCTCCTCGGGCACGGCGCGCAGCATCGAGGGAATCCTCGTCGAAAACCGGTTTGCCCCGAACGGCATCACGCGCGAGGGTCTCGATCGGATGTGGGACCTTCTCATCGACGCAGGCCGCGCCGACCCCGATCGCATTCCTGGCCTCAAGACTGCGCGAGCGCCGGTGCTGCCCGGCGGCTTCGCGATCATGTACGCGGTGTTCGACGAGCTGGACATCGACAAGATGACCGTTTCCGAGGCGGCGCTGCGCCACGGAGTCCTCTATGACCTGCTCGGCCGCGTCATGCACCACGACATGCGCGAAGCGACAGTCACACAATTCATGCGCCGCTACCAGGTCGATGCCGCGCAGGCCGCGCGCGTACAGGAGCTGGCGCTTCGGATCTACGACCAGCTCGGAGGAAAGGTCGCGGCCGAGGACGATCCCGATCGCACGCTCCTCGGCTGGGCTGCACGCCTTGCCGAAGTCTGCCTCTCGATCGCACACGCGCAATATCACAAGCACTCGGCCTACGTTCTTTCGAATGCCGATATGCCGGGATTTTCGCGGGTCGAGCAGCAACGACTTGCGCGCATCGTGCTCGCGCATCGCGGCAAGCTCGAGAAGGTGCGCAGCGACGGCGTCGAAAACGGTGACTGGAACCTCGTGTTCGCGCTCCGGCTCGCTTCGACGCTGCTGCGCCGGCGAACGAGCGTGCGCCTGCCGGCATTTCGCGTGATCACGGGCGACTCGCGTTTCTCGCTCGAGCTGCCGAAGTCCTGGCTCGCGCGAAACGCCCTGACTGCGGCCGCGCTCGATTCCGAGGCGCGCCATTGGGAAGTGGTCGGCCGCCAGTTCGCGGTCCGGCGGATGTCGTGAGCATGGAATTGATTCTCTGGCGGCATGCGGAAGCGGCGCCAGGCGAGCCCGACTCGGCGCGGCCGCTCACGGATCACGGCCGGGCACAGGCGCAGGTGATGGCGCGCTGGCTCACACCCCGATTGCCGCCGGAATTGCGTGTCATCGTCTCGCCCGCGCGGCGCGCCCAGGAAACCGCGCACGCGCTGGGGCGCAACTTTGAGACGATCGAGGCGATCGCTCCGGGATGCGACGTCGCGACCCTCGTCAAGGTGGCCGGCTGGCCCACCGGAAAGCGGCCGGTCATGCTCGTCGGTCACCAGCCGACGCTCGGCGAAACCGCGGCCAGGCTCATCGACGGGCAGGATTCCTCGTGGCGCATCGGCACAGGCGCCGTGTGGTGGCTGCGCAGCAGGCAGCGCAAGGGAGAGGTCGGCGCCGAACTCCTGCTCGCGCTCGAGCCGGAGATCCTCGCGCGGGAGCGTTCAGGTCACTGACGCTGCGTCGCGATGCGGTCGCGGATTTCCTTGAGTTTCGCCTTGACACGCGCGGCGTTGCCCGGCCCCATGCGAAGCAGGAGCTTGCGGCCCGCAGACTGCGCCTCGAGCGCGGGATCCGCAAACTCATAGAGCACGTTCGGCCGCACGAGCGCGATCGTCGCCGGCGCTTCCGGCGCCGTCAGAATGTGATCGATCACTTCGATCACGCGGTCATTGAAGTAACCATCGGGGTTGCCGAGATTCTCGTAGGCGGTCTGGAACTGCGGGTAGAGCCGCTTGTAGAGCGCGGCCGTCGCGTCGGCGTCGAGCGAATCGACGAGCTCGATCCAGGGCGTGTAGCGCGCGAAATTGGCGGCGCCGAGCACGAGCGCGTCACCGCTTCCCGCGGTGACGAATTCGCCCGCGGGCTTCTTCGCCGGATTCATGCGGGCCGCGATGTCCTGCCGCGCCAGGCCGTCGACGGTCGCTACGATCTTCTTGACGAATTCCTCCGGCACGAACATCGCCTCGAAGCGCGGCGTGCCGACGAGCGTCGCGACCTGCTCGGTCGCGGAGAGGTTCGGGTCGATGTCGTCGGGCGGGACGATCGGGTTCCTGATCCTCGGCTCGGCGACGGCGGCCGGTTGCGTTGCGGCCGCAGTCTCTTCCGCCTTATCGGCCTGGCGTTTCTGCCAGTACCAGATGCCGGCTGCGATCAGGAGCAGGATGACCCCGCCCAGGATCCAGCGGCCCAGGTTCTCGTCCGATGAAAATACGCGATTGCGTTTTTCTGCGTACATAGCGCTCACTTTAGTTGATACCTGCCCATCCGGCATCATCCTAGGAGACCCCGCCCAATACGAGACGGTTCCCTTGGACCTGATGCCATTGACTCCCGAGCTGCCCCCGAAGGAATGCGCCGATTGCGCCTTCCTGCTCGCCGCCGTCGGCATCCCCCACGAGCGCCGCACGACGGCGACCGGCGCGAGTCTCTGGGTCGCGCCCGAGCACCACGCGCGCGCGGCGAGCGAGCTTCGGGAGTTTCTCCGCGAAAACCGCCGCCCGGCCCGGTCGGCAGTCGTCTGGCCGCGGCATCCCCACGCGCTGTATGGCGTCTTCGGCTATGCCCTCGTGCAGGTCGCGGTGACGATCGCGGCGATCTCGCATGCCGGCGACAAGGGCTGGATATCGGCCGGCGTGCTGGACCGGGGATTTCTCGACCGCGGCGAATGGTGGCGCACGCTGACCGCGCTCACGCTCCACGGCGACATGCTGCATCTCCTGTCAAATCTCGCCTTTGGCGCGCTGTTCGGCTACCCGGCCGCGCGGCTGTTCGGGCCGGGCATCGCATGGCTCCTGATCCTCGTCGGCGGCGCGCTCGCCTACGGCATCGATGCCCTGCTCCATCCGCCACAGCATCATCTGCTCGGCGCCTCCACCGCGGTGTTCACGGCGCTCGGACTGATCGCGGCCTATGGCTGGCGCCGTCACCTCCAGGACTGGACGCCATGGATGCGCAATGCCTCGCCGCTGCTCGCGGGATTTGCGCTGCTCGCCTTCACCGGCACCGGCGGCGAGAACACGGACATCCTCGCGCACTTTGCGGGCTTTCTGGTCGGCGCCGGCCTCGGCGCGCTGTGCGCCCGGCTGCCAATGCCGCCCCCCGGCCGGAGCGCGCTGCAATGGGCCGCGGGCGCCACGGCGCTCGGCCTGCTCGTCAGTGCCTGGGGCTTCGCCCTGCGCTGAGCGCGCGCGCCGTTCAGCGCAGAATAGAGTCCATGCTCCCGCAATCCGACGCCTGCGACCGCAACAAGGGCCCGATTCTCGAGGTCCTGGAGCAGGCGTTTGCCGGCTGCCAGCATGTGCTGGAGATCGGCAGCGGCACCGGCCAGCACGCGGTGCACTTCGCGACCGGGATGCCATGGCTGGTCTGGCAACCGTCGGAAATCGAGGAGTCGATGCCTGTCCTTCGCAAGCGAATATTCAATGAGGGCCCGTCGAATCTTCGCGCGCCCGTTTCCATCGACGTGACCGAGCTGCCCTGGGACGTGCGCAAGGTCGACGGCGTGTTCACCGCGAATACGCTCCACATCATGCACTGGCGGGAGGTCGAGGCTCTCTTCGCCGGCCTTCCGGCAGTCACGAAACCGGGCGCCGCGCTCGCGATCTACGGGCCGTTCCGTTACGGCGGCAAGTACACCTCGGCCAGCAACGAATCATTCGACGAATTGCTGCGCACGCGCGACCCCGGCTCCGGCATCCGCGACTTCGAGAAGATCGATGCGCTCGCCCGCGGTGCCGGTTTCGAATTCGTCGCCGACCATCCCATGCCGGCGAACAACCAGACCCTGGTCTTCGCGCTTCCGGCGCGTTAGCTGCGATAGCATCCGCACATGACCACCGCGCGCGAACAGATCCGCGACAACCTGCTGGCGATCATCAGCCTGGTCGTCGCTTTCTCGGCGCTCGGCTATAACACCTGGCGCAATGAGGTGACCGAGCGGAATCGCAATATCCGCGTCGCCGGCATCGAACTGCTGTCCGAGATCGGCTCGCTCCAGCAGATCATTTTTTACGCGCACTACGCGGAAAATGAAATGGGCGGCGACACGCAGGCAGACCCGCGAGGCGAGCTGAAAATGGGCTGGGTCGATATGCTGACGATCAACGACCTCGCCGCGTTGATGCCCGCGGAGGTCGTGCGCGACGCCGGCAACCTGAAGGCCGTGTGGACAGCGGATGCGGACGGGCTCGTCGATGATGAGGAGGCGTTCCGGCGCATCGACGGGGCGATCGACCGGCTTCGCCAGACGACGCTCGAAGCGCTCCGCAGACTCAAGTAACGGATCCCGGTGCGAGACGGGTGACGCCACGACCTGATCGGTCACGGCGGGTCAGTACCCGATTGTAAATCTCTGGCCGATGTGTTGCGGCCGCTCCGCCTCATCGATGAGCGCATAGGCGTAGTCCTCCCAGGAGATCCGACTCTCGCCCTTGTCATCGATGACCACCCGGTCGCCGCCAAGGCGGAATACGCCCGTGCGCTTTCCCGGCGAAGGGTTGCCCGCCGGACTGAAATAGGTCCATTGCACGTCGGACACCGTGCGGTAATAGTCGAGTGCCGCTTTTTGTCCGAGATGCTCCGAGCGCTTCTCATCAGGCGGCAAGCGTTCGAGCAGCATGTCTCCTGCTTCGTTCAGCAAGCCGCCGGCTCCACCGACCACAATGAGTCTGGGTGCCTTCGCTCCCAGCTTTCGCAATGCGCCTACCAATGACTCCGCTGCCTTTCGATATAACGTCGGGTCAGGCTCCTTCGCCCGCGCATTGCCGACGGCGCTGACAACGACGTCCTGACCGGCTGCAAGCGTTGCAACCCGCGCGGAGTCAAGGACATCGCCTTGCTCAATGATAAGCCGCTCATGCTGCTGCGTCACTCGCTCCGGATCACGTGCGATGACCGTGACGTGATGACCGCGGTCCAGCGCCTCGCGGACGACACGCTGCCCGATCGTGCCGCCACCGCCGATCACGGCAATCTTCAGCGAATCCGCGGCAACGACAACCGTCGCGGCCGATAACAGAAGCAGGGCGGCCGCAGCCGCCTTCATCCAATGCTCGATGCGTTTCATATCGTTACCCCCAAAGATTGAAAGGGGCGGCGCCGCCGCCACTGGGGCCGACGAGAATAGTGCAACTGCCGCCGACCGGCGTGCCTCCCGCGATGGATGGCCATCGCCGTGCGGTGAATTGCGGACGATCCGCTCAGATCGCAGGCTTCAGCACCATGAGCGCGAGACCGATCAGCGGCGCGATTGTCGCGACTGCGCCCCAGAAATCCCATTGCTTTGCCATGCGATGGTAGGCCTCGAAGTCGAACGAGCCGCTCGACGCGCCGGCCTCCGCGTGTTTCTGCATCTTCCGCTGCAGCGGCGCGAGCCTCGCCATGAAGACGATGCCGGAGATCGCGAACATCACGATCGTCCACAGCATCCAGCCGGTGCCGAGCAGCGGGAAACCGGCCTTGATCGCTGCGAAAATTCCGCTCGCCAGGATCAGGACGACGCCCGGGATCGTGAACAGGCGGTCGCTGCGGATGACGCCCTCCATCGCATGCGCGAGCAGCCTGGGGTTCCGGGTGCGCTCGGCGTGCCTGTGCCAGAAGAGGCCGGTGGTGATATTCCCGATGAACATCACGACGGCAAGTATGTGAATCAGCTTCAGCCACAGGTACATCGTCTCAGCCTCCTCGCGAAACCGACTGCCGCTGCCTGCCGGCGAGCCAGCGCATGAATGTACGCGGCGCGAGCCGCTTGAATCGCCACAGCCAGCGATAGCTCGCCGGCAACACAATGTGCAGTGCGCCGCCAGCGGCCCTTTCGACGATCTCCAGGGCCACCGGGCCCGCTTCCAGATTCGATCGGTCCATCAGCTTGACCGCATCGCCGTGGACTTCGGCCGGCGCCCGCGCGTGCTCCATGAGCCGCGTGCGGAAGAATCCGGTCATTGCGACCGCGACGGCAACGCCCCGCGAACCGAACTCCTGCTGCAGCGTTTCCGACAGCGCGATGACCGCTGCTTTCGAGGCATTGTATGCGCCCATTCGGCCGAGGCATGCGAAACCCGCGGCGCTTGCGACATTGATGACGAGGCCGCTGCCCGATTCGAGCATGTGCGGAATCTCTGCGCGGCAGCTCTGCACGACGCCCAGCACGTTGATCTCGAGAATCCACCGCCAGTCGGCGACCGGCGTCTCCAGCAGGCCCCCGGCGACCGCGACGCCTGCGCAGTTCATGGCGAGGTCGAGACCGCCGAGCCGTCCGGCGAAAGAATCGACCGCGAATCTGACGGCCGCCTCATCCGTCGTATCCACGGTGAATGCTTCGCAATGCGGGCTGCCCATCGCGCGAAGCGCCTCGGCCGCGCTTGCAAGCCGTGCTTCGTCCCGGTCGATCAGTGCGATGCGCCAGCCGTGCGCAGCGAGAAGCTCGGCGGCCGCGAGGCCGAGCCCGCTCGCGCCGCCGGTAATCACGGCGCGTTTCCCGGGGAATCGCCTATCGAGCGCGGTGAGGCTCATGGATTGGGATTATGGCGGACAGGAACAGGCCCCGACCCGTTCGGGCCGGGGCCATGCCGGTTTCAGCGTCAGGACTTAACGGGGGCGAGTTTCTGCGTGACGACGCCGAGCACGATGCCCGCGATCAGGTGCATCCAGATGCCCTCGATCAGCCACCAGACCCAGATCTTGTTCGGCAGGTTGAAGACGCCCCAGTAGCCGAGCGCGGAAACCAGTCCGAAGATCCAGCTGATGACGCCGAACTTGAGGCCGCGGATGACCGGCGTGCCCGCGAGCGAGGAACGGATGATCGAATAGATCCCGGCCAGCAGGAATGAGCTGATGAGACCGATCGGCACCCACATTTTCATGAGCGCGGCCATGTCGGGCGGAACGGCATTCAGCTCCGGCCGCCAGAACGAGGCGAACTCCCTGTAGACGGGGCCGAGCACGCCATCCGGCGAATGGATGACCATGCTGCCGATGATCGAAAGCAGGAAGAAAGCGGCGTAGTAGGTGACGCCGCCGATGAAGACGATTTTCCAGTTCATGCGACTCCCCTGCGGTTGCTGTCGTGCGCGCCGCATGTTGCGCCGGTGGGACGCACCGGCGCAATGACGCGCTGCAACACGTCAAAGGGGCCCCTCTAAAGGGGACAGACACTTTTGCAGTTGTAGCGCCGCTCGCAAAAGTGTCTGTCCCCTTTAGAGAGGCCCCTTTGAAGAGGCAATCAGGCAGCGCGGGCGGTCTCGTAGTCGAGCACGCCGGCGACGGCGTGCATCACGGAGGCGATGCGCACGGCCGACTGCACGGCCTCGCGGCCGATCTCGTGCTGGCGCAGCACGCGCTCGTGCGAGGTGACGCACTTGCCGCAGCCATTGACCGCGGAGACCGCGAGCGAGACCAGCTCGAAGTCGGCCTTCGCGATCCCGGGGCTGCCGATGACGTTCATGCGCAGTCGCGCCGGCAGCTTCGAGTACTCGTCGTCTTCGACGAGATGCAGGAAGCGGTAGTAGACATTGTTCATGCCCATGATCGCGGCCGCGGCGCGCGCGGCCTCGAACTCGACCGGCTGGAGCTTCTCGACGGCCGCGGCCTCGACGGCACGCGCGAGCTCGGCATTGCGTGATGCGATGGCCGAGGCGAGCGCCGTCATCCAGAGCTGCGATTCGGACAGACCCGGCGCGCCCTGCGGCGTCAACACCGAAGAGAGGTTGAGCCGCAGGTCGCGCGCGTAGTCCGGGATCCGGTCCCTGAGCGTCTCCATGCTCAGGCAGCCTTCAGGGTGTCTTCACCCTTCTGCCAGTTGCAGGGGCAAAGCTCGTCCGTCTGCAGTCCGTCGAGGACACGCAGCACTTCCTCCGGGCTCCGGCCGACATTCAGGTCGGTCACGTACACGAAGCGGATCACGCCCTCGGGGTCCACGATGTAGGTCGCGCGCTGGGCGACACCTGCCTCCGGATCGAGGATGCCGAGCTCGGTCGAAAGCTCGCGCTTGATATCCGAGAGCATCGGGAACGGAAGGCTGCGCAGATCCTCGTGCGACTTGCGCCAGGCGAGATGCACGAAGTCCGAGTCCGTGCTGACGCCCAGTAGCTGCGCATCGCGGTCCTGGAAGTCGCGGTTGAGCTTGCCAAAGCCCGCGATCTCAGTCGGGCAGACGAAGGTGAAATCCTTCGGCCAGAAGAAGACGACCAGCCACTTGCCGGCGTAGGTCGTGTTGCCGATGTCCGTGAACGCTTTCGCCGCGTCATTGCTGACGACACCCGTCAGCTTGAAAGCGGGAAACTTCTTGCCAATGCCAATCATGTTGAGACTCCTCTCCTCAGTTGTCGGCAGCAGGATGCCGCCGTTTCAGCGATTTGTACAATCGATTGTGTTGATGTTTATGATAGGATTCATCTATGACACTACGCGATCTCGAATACCTCGTCGCGCTCGCGGAAACGCGGCATTTCGGCAGGGCCGCCGAGCGCTGCCACGTCTCCCAGCCCACCCTCTCCGCCCAGCTCAAGAAGCTCGAGGATGCCCTCGGCGTTACGCTCGTCGAGCGCCGTCCGCGAAAGCTCGCGCTCACGGCCGCCGGGGATGCGGTCCTCGAGCGAGCGCGGCGGATGCTTCGCGATGCCGACGACATCCGCTCGCTCGCGCGGGCGAGCCAGGATCCCCTCTCGGGCCAGCTCAAGGTCGGCCTGATACCGACACTCGGGCCCTACCTGCTGCCCCGCATTGCGCCGCGCATTGCGCGCGCCCTGCCCAGGCTGCAGCTCATGCTGCACGAATACCAGACCGCGCGGCTCGTCGAGCGCACGCTCGCGGGCGGGCTTGACCTCGCGATCCTCGCGCTGCCCGTGGACACGAAGGGTCTCGTCACGCGCTCGCTCTTCGCCGAGGCATTCCTCGTCGCGGTGCCAGCGAGCCACCGGCTTGCGGCAAGAAAGCGCGTGAAGTCGTCGGATCTCTCCGGCGAGAAGTTGCTGCTGCTCGAAGAGGGCCATTGCCTGCGCGACCAGGCGCTCGATGTCTGCGAGCGCGCGGGCACGGAGGAACAGGATTTCCGCGCGACCAGCCTCGAGACACTCCGGCAGATGGTCGCGGCGGGACTCGGCATCACGTTGCTGCCGCGGCTGGCCGCCGAAGGGCCGTTCGCCTCCACGCGCGGCCTCGCCGTCCGGCCGTTTGCGCCGCCGTCGCCGAACCGCGTGATCGGCGCCGCCTGGCGGCGTTCGACCTCGCGCCTTCCGGCGATCGCTGCGGTCTGCGACATCATTTCCCGCACGGGCTGATTCGCGCGAAACGCGGAACCTTGCGGCGTCGCGCTCCGCACTCACGGTGCTATCTTCCGCGCCGATGAGCATCTGCCTCGCTGTGCTTTTTGCCTTCGCCGCAGCCGCCGCCCAGGCCGCTGACGAATTGCCGCGCCTCAACATCCTGCCCGGCAGCCTGACCGTTTCCGGCGTCTCGGCTGGCGGCTACATGGCGACCCAGTACCAGGTCGCCTATGCGAAAGACGTGATCGGCGCCGGTATCATCAGCGCGGGTCCCTGGCTCTGCGCGCAGGGCGTCTTCACACGGGCTTTCTATGATTGCACGCAGGGCAGCGCCGGCGGCCCGGACGTACGTCCACTGATCGCGACGCTGCGCGCGAGCGCCGGAGCGCGCAGGGTCGACGATCCGTCATGGCTCGCGCAGGACCGCGTCTGGATCTTTCACGGCAGGCAGGACCGCGGGATCGGCGCCGCGGTCTCCGATTCCCTGCTTCGCTTCTACCTCGCATTCATCCCGCGCGAGCGCACCCGCTACGAGACGCAGGTTCCCGCCGCACATGGATTCCCGACGAAGGATTCAGGCGCCGCCTGCGACCTGGACCAACCGCCGTGGATCATCGACTGCGATTTCGATGCCGCGGGCGAGATGCTTCGCTACCTGTACGACGGACTCGGCGAGCCTGCGGGGGAGATCAAGGGTGAGCTGCGCGAGTTCGATCAGAAGCAGTACGCGGTGCGCGGTTCTCTCGCTTCGCTTCACGAGACGGGACTTCTCTTCGTGCCTGGGGACTGCGCGGCGGGCAAGCCCTGCCGGATCCATGTCGCCTTCCACGGCTGCCGACAGGGTATCGGATACCTCGGCAAGACCTTTGCACGCGAGGCCGGATACAACCGCTGGGCCGACGCGAACCGCATCGTCGTGCTCTACCCGCAAGTTGCGCAAAGCCTGGTCTATCCATTCAATCCGCGAGGATGCTGGGACTGGTGGGGCTATTCAGGCGCCGACTACGCGATGCGAAGCGGCGCGCAGCTCGCGAGCGTCCGCCGGATGCTCGCGGCGCTCGGCGCAGGATGATGGTGCCGGGTCGCGGATTTAAAGGGGACAGACACCTTTTCCTCCTTTTCCTTCGACCCTTCGGGAAAAGGTGTCTGTCCCCTTTAAATCCGCGACCCGGCACCATTACCCCAGCGATTCGTACAGCTCGACGTACTGCCCGGCGGTCCGCGACCAGCTGAAGTCGCGCTGCATGCCGTTTCGCTGAAGGCCACGCCAGGCCGCGGGATCGCGCCTGAGTGCGAGCGCCCTCTCGACGCCCCAGGCGATCCCGCCCGCATCCGCGTGATCGAAGACGATCCCCGTCGCCGTTCCGTCCGCGAGTGCGGCGGGCGTCACGTCGACGACCGTGTCGGAAAGGCCGCCGGTGCGGCGCACGACGGGAATCGTTCCGTAGCGCTGGCTATACATCTGGTTGAGCCCACAGGGCTCATAGCGCGACGGCATCAGGAGCACATCAGCCGCCGCCTCCATGAGGTGGGCAAGCCCCTCGTCGTAGCCAATCGTGGCGGCGACTCGCCCCGGGCGGGTGGCGGCAAGCCCGGCGAAGCTCTTCTCGGCGCCAGGATCACCGGCGCCGAGCAGCGCGAATTGCAGCTCAACGTGATCCAGCGCGGCCGCAGGCTCGAGAAAGAGGTCCACGCCCTTCTGGTGCGCGAGCCGGCCGATGTAGATCGCGAGGAGGCTGTCGTCGTCCGCCAGCCGAAGCCGTTCGCGCAAGGCGCGCCGGTTGAAGCGCTTGCCCGCACCGACATCGGTCAGCCTGTAACGCCGCTCGATGTGCGGGTCGGTCGCGGGGTTCCAGGTGTCATCGTCGATGCCATTGAGGATGCCTGTCAGTGCCGATGCGCGGCCGCGCAACACGCCGTCCATGCCGGCACCGAATTCCAGCGTCTGGATCTCGCGCGCGTAGGTCGGACTCACCGTCGTCAGCGCGTTCGCGTAGATCAGTCCCGCCTTCATGAAGGAGGCCTGGCCGTGAAACTCCATTCCCGCCGGTGTCAGCCACGAGGGATGCAATCCCAGCGCGGCAACCGCCTCCGGCTTGTAGTTGCCCTGGTATGCGAGATTGTGGATCGTGAACACGGTTCCGGGCGCGGATTCAGCGCCGTGCAGCCAGGCCGCGGCGAGTCCCGTATGCCAGTCATTGAGGTGGACCACGTCGGGCAGCCAGGCGACGTCGGTCTGGCCGAGCGCGAGCCGCGCGACGAGCTCGGAGTAGAGCCCGAAACGCAGCGCATTGTCGGCGTATTCGACGCCCGCGGCGTCGGTGTAGAGCGAGCCCCCGCGCAGGAACAGCTCCTCGCAGTGCGCGAGCCAGAGGATCGCGCCGCCGGGCTCGATCGTCCCTTCCCAGATCGAAAACGAGTGCCCTCGCAGGTCGAGGCTGCCGACCAGCCGTTTCCCCTGCAGTCGCGCGAGCAAGCCGAAGTACGCGGGCGTCAGTACGCGAATGTCGTGACCGAGTCGCGTGAGCGCCTTCGGCAGCGCCTGCGCGACATCGGCAAGGCCCCCGGTCTTCGAGAGCGGGGCGACCTCGCTTGCCGCGAACAGGACTCTCATCCTAATTCACGGGCAGTTCGACGCGGATCAGCAGACCGAGCTCATGGGGATGAGCCAGGAGGTCGTGCAATGGAAAAGCGCGCAGGGCCCGCACGCTTGCACTCACTTCGTTGTCGAGCGTGAACTCCGCGCGCTCGTGGTCGCCCGTGACGAGCCGCAGGCGCTTGGTCGTGCCGTCCGCGCGCTCCGCGTCGACGGCAATCGATTCCGCCGGAATGCCATTGGTGTCGACGACCGCGCGAAGATTTTCGCCAGGCTGCGGCTCGAGCCGCACGCCCGGCCAGCGCGAATGCACCAGCTTCGTCCAGCGCGCGAGGTTCACCGCCATCTTGCCGCGCCGGCCCCGGATACGCTCGGCCAGCAGTGCCGCAGGCGTATAGAAGTTTTCACGGTACTCATTCAGCATCCGGGCCGAGCTGTAGCGCACCAGCGCCGTGCGCACCGAGCTTCGCACCCGGCCGAGCCATTCGTTGCCCGGCGGTTGTCCTGACGCGCCGTAATACTCCGGCAGTACCTGCTGCTCCAGCATTTCGAACAATTGCAGCGCCTCACGGTGCCTGCGCTGATCGGCCGGCACGTCGAGCGCGGGCACGAGCCCGTAGCCGTTCGTGCCGTCGTAGCCTTCCGCCCACCACCCGTCCAGCACCGACACGTTCACGCCGCCGTTCGCCGCCGACTTCATGCCCGAGGTGCCGCTCGCCTCGAGCGGATACTCCGGCGTGTTGAGCCAGATGTCGCAGCCCTGCACCAGCAATCGTGCGAGCACGAGATCGTAGCCCTCGACGACGAACAGGCGCCCGGCGAACTCGGGGCGAAGCGAATGCTCGTAAAGCTGCCGGATCAGCTCCTGCGCGCCCTGGTCGTGCGGATGCGCCTTGCCAGCATAGACGAGCAGCGCCGGCCGTTCGGCATGGCCGAGCAGGCGCGCGAGCCTTCCGGCGTCGTCGAGCAGCAGGTTCGCCCGCTTGTAGGCCGCGAAACGGCGCGCGAATCCGATCACGGGTGCGCCACGATCGGCGGCATCGAGACCGGCGAGTATCGAATCGATTCGCGCCGGGTCGAGGCCGTTCCGCCGATGCTGCTCGCCGATGCGGTCGCGAAGCGCGCGGGTCATCGTGGCACGAAGTCCATTGCGCAGCGCCGACAGGGCCGCATCGGGGAGCTCGTCGACAAAGCGCGTGTCCGCCTTCGACAGCGGACGGCGGCGCCATCCGGGCAGGCGATCGTCGATGAGCTCACGCCAGGACTGCGCCAGGAATGTCGGGAGGTGCACGCCGTTTGTCACATAGCCGATCGGGTTTTCGCCGGGCGGAATCTGCGGCCAGATGTGGCTCTCCATTTGCGCGGCCACGCCCCGGTGCACGCGCGACACGGCGTTCCTGTGGCGCGACGCGCGTATCGCGAGCGCCGTCATGTTGAAACGGTCACCGGAATTCGCCCCAAGCCCGAAGATCCGCCGCTCCGGCACATGCAAGGCGCCGAGATAGGCCCCGAGAAAATGCCGCATCTGTCCGTAGTTGAAAACGTCGTGGCCCGCCGCGACGGGCGTGTGCGTGGTGAAGACCGTCGCCGCGGCGACCGTCTCGAGTGCCGCGCCGAAGGAATGCCCCCAGGCGATGCGCTCGCGCATGCGCTCGAGGACCATGAAGGCCGCGTGGCCCTCGTTGACGTGCCAGACGCTCGGCTGCAGCCCGAGCATGCGTATCGCGCGCACGCCGCCGATGCCGAGCACGATTTCCTGGCGGAGCCGCATGTCGTGGCCGGAATCGTACAGCCGCGCGGTGATGCGCTGGTCATCCTCCGAGTTCTCCTCGATCTCGGTGTCGAGCAGGAAAAGCGGGATCGGCCCAACATCCATGCGCCATAGCCGCGCCTGCACAGTCCCGCCCGCCATCGGAATGTGAATGCGCAGCTCCCGCCGCATCGCGTCGAGCACCGGTGCGACACCGGCGGCGCCTGGATCGAAGTCGGCGGGGACCGCGCGCTGCCGGCCCTCGCCGTCGATCTTCTGCGTGAAGTAGCCGCGGTCATAGAGAAGCCCGACCGCGACCAGCGGCAGCCCGAGATCGCCCGCCGTCTTCAGGTGGTCGCCGGCGAGCACGCCGAGCCCGCCCGCATAGATCGGCAGGCGTTCGTCGACGGCGTATTCCGCGCAGAAATACGCGACCAGCTCCTCCCGCCGTTCCGGCTCAGCCCGCGCGCGGATCATTCACTCGTGTGCAGGGCCTGCCCGAGCATGTCGGGCGTGACCAGCGTGATTCCGGCGGGAGACATATGGAAGCGCTTCGAGTCCTTGTCACGGTCGTAGCCGATCACGAAATTGTCGGGAATGACGCAGCCCTTGTCGAGGACCGTGCGGCGGATCTTGCAGGACCGGCCGATGCGGACGTTTGGCAGGACAACCGACTCGTCGACGTCCGCGTGCGCCTCGACGTGCACGTTCGGAAACAGGACGGAGCGGCGGACCGTGGCGCCGGCCACGATGCAGCCGCCCGCCACCATCGAGTTCAGCGCCATGCCGCGGCGGTCCGCGTCATCGAACACGAACTTCGCGGGCGGAAGCTGCTCCTGGTAGGTCCAGATCGGCCAGTCCTGGTCGTAGAGGTTGAGCTCCGGCTCGACCTCGATCAGCTCCATGTTGGACTGCCAGTAGGAATCGACCGTCCCGACGTCGCGCCAGTAGCCCTGCGCTTCGCCGCTCGCGGCCAGGAACGAGTAGGCGAAGACCTTGCAGCGCTCGATCGCGCCCGGAACGATGTTGCGGCCGAAGTCGTGATTCGAGTCGGTGTCCGCGGCATCGCGCGTCAGCTCCTCCATCAGGAATTCAGTGCCGAAAACGTAAATGCCCATCGACGCAAGCGCGATGCCACTCCTGCCCGGCATGGATTCCGGGTCGCGCGGCTTCTCCGCAAACCGGGTGACGCGCCAGTTCGCATCGACCGCGATGACGCCGAAGCTGCGCGCCTGCTCGAGGGGCACCTCGATGCAGCCGACCGTGATATCCGCGGCCTGCTCGACGTGCGCCGCGACCATCGGGCCGTAGTCCATCTTGTACACGTGGTCTCCGGCCAGGATCAGCACGTGCGACGGGCCGTGGTTGCGGATGATGTCGATGTTCTGGTAGACCGCGTCGGCCGTACCCGCGTACCACGCCGTCTCGCTGACCCGCTGCTGCGCCGGCAAGAGCTCGATGAACTCGTTGAACTCGCCGCGCAGGAAGCCCCAACCTTTCTGTATATGCAGTATCAGCGAGTGCGACTTGTACTGCGTCAGCACGGCGATGCGCCGGATGCCGGAGTTCAGGCAATTCGACAGCGGAAAATCGATGATGCGAAACTTGCCGCCGAAAGGAACCGCGGGCTTCGCGCGCCAGTCGGTGAGCGGGCCGAGGCGCGCGCCCCAACC
>DAIRVV010000025.1:0-18196 GCA_036802645.1 Steroidobacteraceae bacterium | reverse complement strand
CGCGGTGCGCTCGCGCACGGCGCCGCGCGAAAGCACCGTCGGCTCCGGCGAGCTCGAAGTGAAGGAAGGCGAGTACAGCGCCTATGGGCGTGAGCTCGAGATCGAGCGCGGACGGCTCCTGTTCACCGGCGGCCCGATCACGGACCCCGGCATCGACCTCCGCGCCTCGCGCGAGTTGCCCGGCTACAAGGTCGGCGTCATTGCGCGCGGACCGCTTCGCCGCCCGCAGCTCACGCTGTTCTCGGAGCCGAGCCTGCCGCAATCGCAAATCGCCTCGATGCTGATCGTCGGCCGCTCCAGCATTCAGGGCGATCCCGGGGCCGAGGCTTCCGGCGCCACCACGACGCAGCAGGGCGGCGCGATCCTCGCCGGCCAGCTCGGCAAGTACGTGGGCCTCGATGACGTCGGCCTCACGCAGGATGCCGACACGGGCAGCGAGCTCGTGCTCGGAAAATATCTGTCGCCGCGGCTCTATGTCAGCTACGGTATCTCGCTCGTGGACGAGATCAATACGCTCAAGCTCCGCTATACGATCGGCGATCGCTGGGTGATCGCGGCCGAATCGGGCAAGGAGTCCGCGGCCGACATCGAATACCGGATCGAGGACTAGGTCCGCTTGCAATGCCGCGCAAGCCCTCCTCAATGAAGTCGATCATCGTCGACAAGATCGCCTCGGTAACACAGGCCTGCGGGCTGTCGCACGAGCTTCGCATCTCGACCGACATTCCCTGCGAGGAGGGCGTGGTGCTGGCGGTCGAGATCCTGACCAACAAGTCGCAGTACAACACGCTCGAACTGACGAGCGGCCGCATGGCCAAGGTGGCGCGGGGCAATGTCGTCGTCGGCGCGCTCGGCCACCGCAAGGCGCTGTTCGGTTATTCGGGCCACCTGCCGACGACGCTGGCGGCCGGCGACGTGATCCAGATGCTGAACATCGGCGGCGTGCTCGGCGTCTGCGATTCCGTCAATCCCGACAAGGGCCGGCCATTCGACTGCCGCGTGCTCGGGACGGTCCTGCACTTCCCTTACCTCGGCGAGCGCATCGGCGTTCCGGCGCGCGTCGGCATGCGCAAGCTCGACTACGACGCCGTGCTCGAGACGAATGGCGTGCCCGTGGTCGCCCTTGCGGGAACCTGCATGGAAGCGGGAAAGACCGCGGCCGCCTGCGCGATGATCTCGCGCATGAGGCATCGCGGGCTCGTCGTCGACGGCTTCAAGGCGACCGGCGTATCGCTTCGCCGCGACATACTCGCAATGGAGGACTCCGGCGCGCGGCGCACGATGATCTTCACCGATTTCGGCATCGTGACGACGACGCCGAAGACCGGCCCGGCGCTGACACGCACGATGCTGACGGAGATGGCGGCAGGCAGGCCGGATGTCATCGTATTCGAGCTTGGAGACGGCATCCTTGGCACGTATGGCGTCGAGGCTATCCTCGACGCTGCGGACATCCGCAAGGCGTTGACCGCCGTGGTCCTCTCGGCCAATGACCCGGTCGCTGCCTGGGGCGGCGTCAAGCTCCTGCGCGAGCGCTTCGGGATCGAGCCTGCGGCGGTTACGGGGCCGTCGACCGACAATTCCGTCGGTGTCGACATCATTCGCGAGCGGCTGAATGTGGTTGCGTTCAACGCCATGACCAACGGCGCGGCGCTCGGCGACTGCGTGATCGCGGCCGTGGGACTCGAGTCGATCGCGCATTCCCGCGAGGCTGAAGAATGAGCGAACGCGTTCCCGCGATCATCCTCGGCGGCACGGGTTACGTCGCCGGCGAGCTCTTGCGGCTCGTCCTCGGGCATCCGCGGCTGGATCTTGCCGGCATCGCCTCCGACAGCCAGCCGGGCGAGCCGGTGGCGAAGGCCTTCCCGCACCTCGCCGCCGCCTGCGGCGACCGGCGATACGTTTCGATCGCCGACGCGATGGAGCTTGCGGCCAGGCATCCGCGGAGCGCAGTCCTCGCGGCGGCGCCACACGGCGTCTCGCACAGGCTGATCGACGCGCTCCTGAATCGCGCCGAGGCCGCAGGCAGCAAGCCCTCGGTCGTCGACATCTCCGCGGATTTCCGCTTCGCGGATGTCGCCGAGTACGAGCGCGTCTACAAGCATCCGCACGGCGCGCCGGCACGCCTTTCCGAATTCAGTTGCGCGGTGCCGGAGCACCTTGACCGCGCGCCCACTCCGCATGTCGCGCATCCCGGCTGTTTTGTCACGGCGTCGTTGCTGGCAACTGTCCCGCTGCTCAAGCTCGGCCTCGTGGAGCCGCCGATCTTCGTCTCTGCAGTCACGGGCAGCACCGGCGCGGGCCGCAGCCCGATCGCCGGCACGCACCACCCGCTCCGGCACGGCGACCTCTACGCCTACAATCCGCTGACGCACCGCCATGGCGCCGAGATCAACGCGCTCGCCCGTGCGGCGACTGGCCGCGACGGCGGCATCGCCTTCGTGCCTCACTCCGGTCCATTCGCGCGCGGCATCCACGCGACGGCGCAGGCGACGCTCAGGAAACCGCTCGATACGGCCGGAGCGATCGCGGCGATCCGCGGCTTCTATGCGGGCCGGCCATTCGTCCGCGTGCTCGACGAGCCGCCGCGGATGAAAGAAGTGGTCACGAGCAATTATGCTCACCTCTCGGCGGTCGCGGACGGCCGGACGATCGTCGTGATGGCGGTCGTCGACAACCTCGTCAAGGGTGCCGCGGGCGGCGCGATCCAGTGGATGAACCGCCTGCTCGGCTTCGGGGAGACCGACGGTTTGACCGCTCCAGCTCCAGGGTGGACATGATGGTGACGCATCGCATCGACCAGGGTGCCGTGATCGCAGCGCTTCGTGGCGCGGCCCCGTACATCCGCCTCTACAAGGGAAAGACGTTCGTCATCAAGGCGGGCGGCGCCATCTTCGGCGATGTCGCCGGCACGCGCTCGCTGATCGAACAGATCTCGATCCTGCACCATTTGGGCATCCGCGTCGTGCTGGTGCACGGCGGCGGCCCCCAGCTCGACGAAATGCAGCGCTCCCTCGGCATCGAGCCGCGCATGGTCCGCGGCCGGCGCATCACAGACGACCGCACGATCGATGCGACGACGATGGTCCTGAATGGCCTGATCAATACGCGGATCCTCGCGACCTGCCGCGAAGTCGGGATCGACGCGGTCGGCCTCTCCGGTGTCGACGCGGGCCTTGTGCGCGCCAACCGGCGGCCGCCCGTCCAGATTGACGGCGAGTCCGTCGACTACGGTTTCGTCGGCGACATCGTCTCGATCGACACGACGGTGATCCGCAAGGAGCTCGACGCCGGCCTGATGCCCGTCATCAGTCCCGTGTCCGCGGACGACACCGGCGTCATCCTCAATATCAACGCGGACACCGTCGCGGCCGCCGTCGGTGCCGCACTCGGCGCGGAGAAGCTGATCCTCTGCACGGGCGCAACGGGAATTCTCGAGCGCCGCGACGACCCGCGCTCGCTCGTCTCCTATACCGACCTCGCCGGACTGCGCAGGCTCGAGAAGTCGGGCAGCCTCGAGGGCGGCATGCTGCCGAAATCCTCGGCCATCGAATCGGCGATCCGGGGCGGCGTGCGCCGAGTGCACGTGATTTCCTACAATGCTCGCGACAGTGTCCTCGCCGAGGTTTTCACCAACGAAGGAACGGGCACGATGATCGTCGCCGACGTCATGGCCCTGACGCCCGCAGAGCAATCCCGCGAAGGAGAAAACAAGCCATGAAGAACTGGGTCGTTCCCGTGATCGCCGTCCTGCTGATCGCCGGCGGCATCTTCGGATTGAGCAAGGGCGAATTCAGCTACACCGAGGAGAAGCACGAGGCCGACATCGCCGGCATCGAGTTGTCGCTCGAGGAAAAGGAGACCGTCGGCATTCCGAAGTGGGTCGCGGGCGGCGCGATCGCGGTCGGCGCGCTCCTTCTGCTGTTCGGCCGCAAGAAGTCCTGATGCAGCCGCGCGCAGTCGACGTCATCCTGGTCGGCGGCCTCGCCGCGGGCCTGCTCGACATATTGAACGCGATCATCTTCTGGCGACTGTACAGCGGGACTTCCGCGGTCCGAATCCTTCAATCGGTGGCCGCGGGTGTCCAGGGCAAGACGGCATTCGCCGGTGGCGCGGCCAGCGCCGGGCTCGGCCTCGCCCTGCATTTTTTCATCATGTGCGCCATGGCGGCTGCCTACTGGTTCGCCTGCCGGCGCTGGCCGGCGATCATCACGCGGCCGGTCGCATCCGGTGTCGCATACGGCTTGCTGACCTGGATCGCGATGAACTACGCCGTCGTGCCGCTTTCGCGGGCCTCGTCACCGCCTTTCATCCTGTCCTGGTTCGTCGACGGCCTGCTGGCCCACGTCCTGCTGGTCGGCCTGCTTTTCGCGTTCACTGCCCGATGGTCTGCGGCGCGTAGCGGCCAGGCTTGAAACCGGGTCGCTGGCCGGGAAGGTGCCGGCAAGCGCCTTGTCCAGCAGGTCGTCGAGATGCTCCTTGTCGCGGGGATCGCCCATGGGCCGTATCCTACGCCCCAGGGCCCAGTCGCAACGCAAGGGAGTCGAACCCATGAACGAAAGCACCGGCAAGCTGATCCTCCGCATCACGCTCGGCTTTCTCTTCCTGATGCATGGCATCGGCAAGCTCACCGGCGGAATTGACGGGCTCGACGGCATGCTCGAGTCCGCCGGACTGCCGACGTTCTTCAAGTACGGGGTCTACATCGGCGAGGTCATCGCACCACTCGCCGTCATCGCGGGCTACTACGCGCGAATCGGCGCCTGGCTGATCGCAGTCAACATGCTGTTCGCGCTTGGCCTCGTCCACGGCGCCGAACTCTTGGTGATCAACCCGGAATCCGGCGGCCTCGCACTCGAGTTGCAGTACCTGTACTTCTTCTCGGCAATCGCGCTCGCACTGATCGGCCCGGGACGCTACGCCATCAACCAGAAATGAGTGGTGGCGAGCCGCTGGACAACCCGGTCTGGCACTCGCTGACGACCCAGCACGCGGGGCTCGCGATCACCGCGGATGGCGCGGCACGATACCCCGCGGCTGTCGTGCCATTCGCGGCGATCGGTGAGCCGACTGCGCGCGCGGGCGACCAGCTGACGAGCATCGTCGACGATGCCGAGTCCGTCTTCATCGTCGGCGTCGCGCCGCCGGCGCCGCGCGGATGGCAGCTCGAGCCGAAAAAGCCCGTGCTGCAGATGATCTGCAATGAGCGCGCCCCGGAGGTACCCGGGCCCGCCGTGACGGCGATGTCGTCCGCGCAGGTCGATGACATGGTCGAGCTCACGACGCTTGTGTTTCCCGGTTTCTTTCGGGCACGCACGCTCGACATGGGCAGCTATATCGGGATCTACGACGGCAGGCGGCTCGCGGCCATGGCAGGCGAGCGAATGCGACTCGATGGCTACCAGGAGCTTTCTGCGGTGTGCACTCATCCCGGCTACACCGGTCGCGGCTACGCGCAGCGCCTGCTCGCGATCCTGTGCAACTCCGCATTCGACCGCGGATTCACGCCGTTCCTGCACGTTTACGCGGACAACTCGCGCGCGATCGGCGTCTACCGCCGGCTGGCCTTCGTCGATCGCACCGTGCTGCCATTCTGGGCGCTGCACCAGTGATCGTGATCGAGACCGCGCGTCTCGCGCTGCACGAATTCAAGGACGACGACGCCGCATTCGTGCTGCGCCTCGTGAACGAACCGTCATTCCTGCGTTACATCGGTGACCGCGGAGTCCGCACGCTCGAAGACGCCCGGAGGTACATCGCCGACGGACCGGTCGCCGGTTATGCGCGCTACGGTTACGGCCTGCTGCGTGTCGCGCGAAAGTCCGATGGAACGACAGTCGGGATGTGCGGCATCCTGAGGCGCGATGCACTGCCGGACCCGGACATCGGCTTCTCGCTCCTGCCCGAGTACTGGTCGCAGGGCTACGCGCTGGAATCGGCGGAGGCCGTGATGAAGCACGCGCGCGAATCGCTGCGCCTCGGGCGTATCCTTGCTATCACGTCGAAGGACAACGAGCCCTCGATGCGCCTGCTCGGCAAACTGGGTTTCCGATTCGATCGCCTGATCGCGTTTGGGGGTGAGGAGCTGCGCCTGTTCGTGTCTGAACCATGAAACGCTGCGCCTGGGCCCGCTCGCCGGCCATGATCCGTTACCACGACCGCGAATGGGGCATGCCGGTCCACCACGATTGCAAACTGTTCGAGTTCATCACCCTCGAAGGCGCCCAGGCCGGGCTCAGCTGGGAGACGATCCTGAACAAGCGCGACGCATACCGGCGCGCATTCGCCGATTTCGACCCGGTCCGAGTCGCGCGCTTCACCGCGGCGCGGCTCGCGAAACTGATGCGGGACTCCGGCATCGTTCGCAATCGCCTGAAGATCGAAAGCACGGTCACGAATGCCGCCGCCTTCCTGAAAGTCCAGCGCGAGTTCGGGAATTTCGACCGCTTTCTCTGGGAGTTCGCCGGCGGAGCCCCGCATGACAACCGATTCGGGCCGCGCCAGAAAATTCCTGCCCGGACACCGCTTTCCGACGCACTCAGCAAGGAGCTGAAACGCCGCGGATTCCGATTCGTGGGTTCGACGATCTGCTACGCTTTCATGCAGGCGGTCGGCGTCGTCAACGATCATTCCACCGACTGCTTCCGCCACGATGCTGTTTCTCGAACGCGATGAAGTCGCCGCATTGCTGCCGATGGCGGCATGCATGGTCGCGGTCGAGCGCGCGTTCGTTGCCCACGCGAACGGAGAACTTCCGGCGAAGCCGGGCGTCCTCGGCACCCATCTGGCAAACGGGGGCTTCCACGTCAAGACCGCCGCACTCGGAACGGCGCCGGGCTACTACGCCGCCAAAATCAATGCGAACTACCCGGAAAACATGGCTCGGCACGGGCTGCCGACGATCCAGGGCCTGATCGCCCTCTTCGACGCCGAAACCGGCCGCGTGCTTGCCGTCATGGACTCGATCGAGATCACGATCCTTCGCACAGCGGCGGCCAGCGCGATCGCAGCGCGCCATCTCGCGCGCCGCGATGCGTCGACCCTCCTGATCTGCGGCTGCGGCAACCAGGGCCGGGCGCACCTGCGATTCCTTTCGCTTGTGCGCCCGCTCCGCCGTGTACTCGCATTCGACAAGGACTCCTCGCGGGCTGCGGCGTTCGCCGACACGATGCGGGCCGAGACTGGGCTTGCCGTGGAACCGGTTGGCACGGTCACCGAGGCGTTCCCCGGCTGCGATATGGCCGTGACTTGCACGCCGGCAAGAAAGGCGATCGTGACGGCAGGCGATGTTCGTCCCGGGCAGTTCATCGCGGCGATCGGCGCGGACAGCGAAGGCAAGCAGGAACTCGATCCCGCCATCCTGTCGCGGGCGCGAGTCGTAGCCGACATCGCCGAGCAATCAGCACAGCTCGGCGAAATGCAGCACGCAATCGCGGCCAATTGCATGACCGTCAAAGACCTTCATGCGGAGCTCGGCCAGATCCTTGCTGGCCACCGGCCGGGCCGGACTTCGGATGAAGAGATCTTCGTATTCGACAGCACGGGAACCGCGTTGCAGGACGTGGCGGCGGCGGCGCTGGTGTATGAACTCGCGAGGGGCAGCCCGTGAATCCGTTCGACGGCCAGGTGCTGGCCTTCGCGCTCGTCGCGGCGCTGATGACGATCTCGCCCGGCGCCGACACTTTCCTCGTCGTACGCAACTCTCTGCGTGGAGGCCGGCGCGACGGATTCCTGACGGTCACCGGGATCTGCTCGGGCCTCTTCGTCCATGCATGCCTATCCGCGCTCGGCGTCTCGGCGATCCTGGCCCACTCTGCCGCTGCGTTCCTCGTCCTCAAGGTCGCCGGTGCCTGCTACCTCGCATGGCTCGGCATTCAGTCGCTGCGCGCGGGCCTGCGGGATTCGCCCGGGCAATCGGCGGGCAACGTGGCCGCCGCCAGCGTGCCGGCGATCCGCTGCTTCCGCGAGGGATTCCTGACCAACCTGCTCAATCCGAAAGTCATCGTGTTCTACCTGGCACTGCTGCCGCAGTTCCTGAGCCCGGGCGATGCGGTGCTCGCGAAGTCGCTGCTGCTCACCGCGATCCATTTTGCAGAGGGCATCCTGTGGCTCGGCTTCGTCACCTGGGCGGTCGACCGCTCCCGGCGATTCTTCCTGCGGCCTGTACTGCGCCGCTGGATGGATTCGCTGTGCGGCATGGTCCTGATTGCGCTCGGTGTCCGGCTCGCCCTAGAGCAGCGATAGGGCGATTGCACTGCAAAAGCCCCGGCAGGCGTAAGATCCGCGCCAGGGATTCGCGTTGCAACCGCTAGGGGAGACTTCATGAACAAGAAATTCCTGATCGCGTGGCTCGTCATGTTCGTCGCGTACATGGCAATCGGCATCGTCGTGCACGGAGTGCTGCTGAAGGACGACTACTTGGCGACTGGAATGATGCGGCCCGAAGCAGAGTCGCAGAAGTTGATGCACTTCATGATCCTCGCGCACGTGTTGCTCGCCGGTGCGTTTACCTGGATCTACGCGCGCGGTGTCGAGAACAAGCCGTGGCTCGGCCAGGGCCTGCGCTTCGGCCTGGCAGTGGCGTTTCTCGCAGTCATCCCGCTCTACATCATCTATTACGTCGTGCAGCCGACACCGGGCGAACTCGCGGTCAAGCAGATCATCTTTGACACGATCGGCACGCTGCTCCTCGGCGCGCTCGTCGCCTTCCTTTATCGCGGACAGAGCCGGGCCTAGTGGCCGGCTATTCGGGCACGCCACTTGCCGCCAAGCTCGGGATCAAGCCCGGTATGACGATGAGGGTCGTGCACGCACCGAAGGAATACCGCGAACTCCTGGCGCCGCTGCCCGACGGCGCCAGGATCGCGAGCGGGGCGCGCGGCGGAGCGGACATCATCCACCATTTCGCAATGAAAAAGGCGGAACTCGCGAGCGCGCTGCGGTCCTATCGCAGGCAGCTCGACGGCGATACTCCGGTGTGGGTTTCGTGGCCGAAGAAATCCGCGGGCGTGAATACGGACATCACCGAGGACACGATCCGGGCGCTCGCACTGCCGCTCGGATTTGTCGATATCAAGGTCTGCGCAGTGTCCGAGATCTGGTCGGGGCTGAAGCTGGTTGTGCGCCGTGACCGACGATAAGTGGATCGACGTCGGCGCGAGTGCAGAGCTCGCGTCGAGACCCGTGCAGGAGATCCGCGTTGGCAGCAAGCGGATTGCGCTGACCCACTGGGCCGGCGAGTTCGGCGCGATCTCCGGCGTCTGCAATCACGTCGGCGGCCCGCTCGGCCATGGGCATCTCGAAGGCGAGTTCGTCGTCTGCCCCTGGCACTACTACAAGTTCCACTGGCGAACGGGCGCAGGCGAACCCGGGTATGAGGCCGACCGTGTGCCGTCGCACGCCGTCAAGGTCGAGAACGGCCGGGTGCTCGTGTCGGAGGCACAGCAGACAAAGCGTGGCCGGCTGCCGCACGACCCGCACCCGCTCGCGCGCGAGCCACGGCGCGAACCGGGGCCGATTCGCATCCTCGGGCTTTCGACGACGTCGATGACGGCCGGGCAGCCGCGATACAGCACCTCCGAAGACCTGCTGCTGCACGCGCTCGCGAATGCGCGCGAAAGCGGGGACAGCGATTGCGACACGCGGCTGATCCGCGTGCGCGACCTCTCGTTCCGCGCATGCGAAGGTTTCTACTCGAAGTCCTCGCGGGCCTGCACCTGGCCCTGTTCCATCACGCAGATGGATTCGAAGGACCAGATGGACCAGGTCTACGAGGGCGTCGTGCACTGGGCGGACGTCATCGTCATCGCGACGCCGATCCGCTGGGGCGGCGCGAGCAGCCTCTACTACAAGATGATCGAGCGCATGAACTGCATCCAGAACCAGGAGACGACGGCGCACCGCCACCTCCTCCGCAACAAGGTCGTCTCGCTCATCGTCACCGGCGGCCAGGACAATGTGCAGGCCGTGGTCGGCCAGGTGCTGACGTTCTTCGCCGAGCTCGGCTGCCAGTTCCCGCAGTTCCCGTTCATCGCGCACTCGCGCGGCTGGAGCGCGGAAGACATGGAGAACAACGAGCAGTACGTGCGCGACTCGAAATTCCTCCATGACGGCGCGGTGGCACTGCTGCGCCGCTCGGCCGACATGGCGCGCGTGATGATCGAAAGCTCGCTCGGCCAGGACGCCCTGGTCCGCGGCGGACGCAAGGGACATCAACTCGACACGCAAAGGAGCATTTCATGACTGCAATTGCCGCACTCTGGCTGCCGATACTCCTCTCGGCGGTTATCGTGTTCATCGCGAGCTCCATCATCCACATGGCGCCGCTCTGGCATCGCAGCGAGCTGCCTGCGCCGCCGGGAGCCGACGGACTGCAGGACGCGATGCGCCCCTTCAAGCTCGTGCCTGGCGAGTACATGCTGCCGCGCGCGAAAAACATGAAGGACTGCAATGCTCCCGAGTTCGTCGAGAAGCTGACCCGCGGGCCGGTGCTGATCATGACCGTCATCCGGAACGGGCCGATGTCGATGTCGCGCCCGCTGGTGCAGTGGTTCATCTTCGTCGTCGTCGTGTCATTGCTGACAGCCTACCTTGCCGCCGCAACGCTTCCCGCGGACGCGGCCTACCTCGCCGTGTTCCGTGTCACCGGCACCACCGCCTTCATCGCCTACGCCGCCGGCGTCTGGCCGCAGTCGATCTGGTATCACAGGCCCTGGTCGACGACGCTGAAGCACACGCTCGACGGCCTGATCTACGGATTGCTCACGGGCGGCACGTTCGGGTGGTTGTGGCAAATGGCATGAGATGAGTATTGAACTCGAGTCGACGACGCACGCGGACCACGTCCGGATCGTCTGCGCGGGAACCTTCTCGCTGCACGAGTATCGCCCGCTCCTTGGCCGCTTCTTCGAGCTCGCTGCCGCCGCGGGCCACGACGCCATGCTGATCGACGTCCGGAATCTCACGGGTCGCGAGCCGACGATGACGGAGCGTTACGACCTGGCTGTTCACATCGCCGAACTGCAATCCGCACGGAACCCCCGAATCCGCGTCGCATTCCTCGGCCACGAGCCCATGATCCATCCGGAGCGGTTCGGGGAAATCATCGCGACGAACCGCGGCGCGCTCGCGCGGGCCTTCACGGACGAAGCCCTCGCCCTGGAGTGGCTGCTGGGCCGCCAGCCCTAGGCTTCCCAAGCCCGGGGGGTTGTGCGAGACTCAAAAGTTGCGAGGGGACACTGATGAAATGCCTGTATTACGTCGCTCCCGAGCTCGAAAGCACCTCGCGGATCGCCGATGATCTTCACGACGTGGGCATCGACGATTTCTTCGTCCATGTGATCGCGAAGGACGAATCGGGCCTCAAGAAGCGGCACATTCACACGGGCAATTATCTCGAGACGCACGATTTCATCCGCGAGGGTTTCCTCGGCGCCGCAATCGGTCTCTTTGCGGGCGTCATCGGCTGCATGCTGCTCGACAATTTCGGTCCCTTCGCCAACATCCCCTGGTACGTTTATGTCGCATTGTGCGGCGTCGCCACGCTCTTCGGAGCCTGGGAAGGCGGACTGATCGGCGTGGAGAAAGAGAACAAGAAGCTCGAGCGCTTCCACGACGACATCGAGGCCGGCAAGTTCCTCATTCTTATCTACGCGCGGAAGGATCAGGAGTCCGTCGTCCGCCACACGATGAGCAAGCGCCATCCCGAGGCCGAGTTCGCCGGCATCGACAGCCACTTCGTCAATCCGTTCACGAGCGTGAGGCGGCGGCGGACACCAGGCGATCGGGTGCGCGCTTAACAAGGGAGCTGCCCGATGGCGATTGCCGTAGTCCTCGTCCTTCTCGTCATCGGCTCCCTGATATTCCACTTCGCGAGTCCATGGTGGTTCACGCCCATCGCGTCTAACTGGACGACGATGGACGACACAGTCGTCCTCACATTCTGGGTCACCGGCGTCGTCTTCATAGCGGTCAATCTCTTCCTCGCCTGGGTGATCTGGAAGTATCGCCATCACAAGCAGCAGAAGGCGACCTACGACCCGGAGAACAAGAAGCTCGAGTGGTGGCTCACGATCGTGACCTCAATCGGCGTCGCGGCAATGCTTGCCCCAGGTCTCTTCGTCTGGGGCAAGTTCGTCAATGTCCCCGAAGACGCCGCGATCGTCGAAGCGATCGGGCAGCAGTGGCACTGGTCATTCCGCTTCCCGGGCGAGGACGGCGAGCTCGGTCACAGCGACGCGGCGCTCGTGACGGCCGGCAATCCATTCGGCATCGACCCGGAAGATCCGAAAGGCCGCGACGACGTGCTGGTCGCGAGCCCCGAGCTGCACTTGCCCGTCGACCAGCCCGTGAAAGTGCTGCTGCGCTCGAAAGACGTCCTGCACAACTTCACCGTCACGCAGTTCCGGGTGAAGATGGACCTCGTTCCCGGAATGATCACGCACATGTGGCTTACGCCGACGCTGCCCGGATCGTACGAGATCCTCTGCGAGGAGCTTTGCGGCGTGGGGCACTTCGCGATGCGCGGGCGTGTCGTCGTGACGCCGCGTGAAGAATTCGACACCTGGCTCGCCGCGCTGCCGACCTTCAGCCAGACGCAGGCGCTCGCCAGCGCGGACGCGCGTGCCGGCGCGGGTCAGTATGCAGTCTGCATGGCCTGCCACGGCTCCTCCGGCGAGGGCAATCCGGCGCTCAATGCCCCGCGCCTCGCGGGCCAGGAGGCCTGGTACATCTCGCGGCAACTGCACGGCTTCCGGAAAGGCCTGCGTGGCGCGCACGAGCGCGACACTTTCGGCGCGCAGATGCGCGCATTCGCATCGACGGTCCCGGACGAGGCGGCGATCCGGAACCTCTCCGCCTACATCGAGTCGCTCCCGGGCCACGCGCCGCAGGCGACGGTGACGGGGAATGTCGCCCGCGGCGAGCGACTCTACATGACCTGCGCGGCCTGCCATGGCCGCGAGGGCCAGGGCGTCTGGGCGCTGAATGCGCCGCGGCTCGCCGACATGTCGGACTGGTATCTCGTCAGGCAGCTGCAGAACTTCCAGCACGGCGTCCGCGGCACGCACCGCGAGGACTACTATGGCTGGCAGATGGCGACGATGGCCGATTCGCTCAAGGATGAACGTTCCATCAACGACGTGGTCGCTTACATCAATTCCCTCGATTCGAGGACGGAATAATGGCTTACGTAGCTATAGCGGACCGTGACGCGCCGATTCACGATCCCCATACCTTCATCGAAAAGTACATCTGGAGCCAGGACCACAAGGTCATCGCGATCCAGTACGCCATCGTCGCGATCTTCGTCGGTCTGATCGCGCTCGTGCTCTCGGGGCTGATGCGGCTGCAACTCGGCTTCCCGGAGACGTTCCACTTCGTCGACCCGAGCCACTATTACCAGTTCATCACCATGCACGGGATGATCATGGTGATCTACCTGCTGACGGCGCTCTTTCTCGGCGGCTTCGGCAATTACCTGATCCCGCTCATGTGCGGCGCGCGGGACATGGTTTTCCCTTACATGAACATGGTGAGCTTCTGGGTCTACCTGCTCGCCGTGCTGGTGCTGCTCGCGAGTTTCTTCGTGCCCGGCGGCCCGACCGGCGCGGGATGGACGCTCTATCCGCCGCAGGCCGTGCTGACCGGAACGCCCGGCGCCGGGATGGGCATCATCCTGATGCTCGTCTCGCTCGCCATCTTCATCGTCGCCTTCACGATGGGCGGCCTCAACTACGTGACGACGGTGCTGCAGGCCCGCTGCAAGGGCATGACGATGATGCGCATGCCGCTCTCGGTCTGGGGCATCTTCATGGCGACGATCCTCGGCCTCCTCGCGTTTCCCGCGCTCCTCGTCTCCGCCGTGATGATGACGCTCGACGGCACGCTCGGCACGAGCTTCTTCATGCCGGCGATCAGCTCGATGGGCGCGAATCCCGGCCACGATGGCGGCAGCCCGCTGCTGTTCCAGCATCTCTTCTGGTTCTTCGGACACCCGGAGGTCTATATTGTCGCGCTGCCCGCCTTCGGCATCGTCTCGGACCTGCTCTCGACGCACGCGCGCAAGAATATTTTCGGCTACCGGATGATGGTCTGGGCGATCCTCGCGATCGGCGGCCTGTCTTTCGTCGTGTGGGCGCACCACATGTACGTCAGTGGCATGAATCCCTACTTCGGATTCTTCTTTGCGACCACGACACTCATCATCGCGGTGCCGACGGCGATCAAGGTATACAACTGGGTGCTGACGCTCTGGAAGGGAGACATCCACCTGACCGTGCCGATGCTGTTTGCGATCGGCTTCATCTTCACCTTCGTGCACGGCGGCCTGACCGGCCTCTTCCTCGGCAACGTGACGGTGGACCTGCCGCTGTCCGACACCTACTTCGTCGTCGGGCACTTCCACATGGTGATGGGCGTTTCTCCGATCCTCGTGGTATTCGGCGCGATCTATCACTGGTACCCGAAGATCACCGGCCGCATGTGGAACGAGAAACTCGGCAAGATCCATTTCTGGCTGACATTCCTCGGGACCTACGCGATCTATCTACCGATGCACTATCTCGGCATCCTCGGCGTTCCGCGCCGCTACTATGCGCTCGGCAATACCGAGTTCCTGCCGCAGTCCGTGCACACGATCAACGCCGCGATCACGATCGCGGCGCTGGTGGTGGCAGGCTCCGTCGTGATCTTCCTCTACAACATGATCGTGAGCCTGTGGAGGGGCGAGAAGGCGCCGCCGAATCCATGGAAAGCGACGACGCTCGAATGGCAGACGCCGGATACGCCGCCGCACCACGGCAACTGGGGGCCGCGCCTGCCCGTGGTCCATCGCTGGGCCTATGACTACAGCGTGCCGGGCGCGCCGGATGACTTCATCCCGCAGAACGAGCCGGTCGACCCGAAGCTCGGCGCCGGGCGTGACCACGGGGTCCATCATTGAGCAACACCGCAATCGTCGTTGCGCTGTTCGTGGGCGTCGCCGTATGGTTCGCCGTTGCGAGCCGCCTGACTGCGAAACCCTGGGAAAACCGCGAACAGCCGGGCGACATCGGCGCGCTACGCTCCTCGCCCGCCAGGATCGGCCTCTGGATATTCATGGCCGTCGTGACATCGCTCTTCTCGCTGTTCCTGTCGGCGTACTCGATGCGCATGCACCACAGCGTCGGCTGGTGCCACCTGACGATCCCCGGCATCCTCTGGGTCAATACGCTCGTGCTGATCGCCGCGAGCGTCACGATGCAGTTTGCTTCAATCGCCGTCGGCCGCGGACAGCGCCTGTTCGCGCAGGCAGCGCTGATCACCGCCGGCGCACTCTCGATCGGCTTCCTCGCGGGACAGATGCTCGCCTGGCAGGCGGTCGGTCCTTCGCTCTATTTCATCCAGGGCAGCCCCGCAATCGCGTTCTTCTACGTGCTGACGATTGCGCACGGGCTGCACCTTGTCGGCGGACTCTACGTGCTCGGCCGCGCTGCGCTGCGCTTCTCTGGCGGCGCGGAGCTCATCGACCTGCGCCAGAGCCTTTCGCTGTGCGCGATCTACTGGCATTTCCTGCTGCTGGTCTGGCTCGTCGTATTCGGCGTGCTGCTGTTTCTCTGAGAGGAATCCCCATCCATGGCTCATGACTCCCAGGCCGCCGCCCTAGGCTCGCTCCAGCAGGTCGCGGGAGACTTCGCCGCCGACAAGCAGGCGTTCACGGTGCCCTGGGGCAAGGCGATGATGTGGATCTTCCTGCTCTCGGACACCTTCATCTTCACCTGCTTCCTGACGTCATACATGAACGTCCGGATTTCCTCGTTGTCGGGCTGGCCGAATCCGAGCGAGGTGTTCGCGCTGCACCTCTTCGGCCAGGACATCCCGCTGATCCTGATCGCGATCATGACCTTCGTGCTGATCACCTCAAGCGGTACGATGGCGCTCGCGGTGAACTACGGCTATCGGCGCCACAAGAAGAACACCGTGCGACTCCTGGTCGCGACGGCGGTGCTGGGGGCGACATTCGTCAGCATGCAGGCGTTCGAGTGGACGAAGCTGATCATGGAAGGCGTACGGCCCTGGGAAAATCCCTGGGGCGCGCCGCAGTTCGGCTCGTCGTTCTTCATGATCACGGGATTCCACGGCTGCCACGTGACCGCGGGCGTCATTTACCTGTTGATCACTGCCAAGCGCGTCGCGTCCGGTTTCTACGACAAGAAGGGCACGTACGAGACCGTCGAGGTCGCGGGCCTGTACTGGCACTTCGTCGACCTCGTCTGGGTATTCATCTTCGCATTCTTCTACCTGTGGTGAGTCAGCATGTCTGAAGCTAAAGAAGGCCAGCAACACCCGCTCACGGTCTATCTCTGGATCTGGCTGCTGCTGTTCGTGCTCAGCACCTTCTCCTACCTCGTGGATTACTTCCACCTGCAGGGCATGCTGCGCTGGACACTCATCATCGTCTTCATGCTGCTGAAGGCGGGATTCATCGTCGCGATCTTCATGCACATGGCCTGGGAGCGGCTCGCCCTCAAGCTCGCGATCCTCGTGCCGCCGCTGTGCCTGCTCATCCTGATCGGGTTCATGGCCATCGAGGGCGACTACACGTTCATCACGCGAGGCACGGCATTCCTGCGCTGATCCGCGAATCCGACTTCGTGCAGAGCGTCGCGGACGCGCTGCAGTTCATCTCCTACTACCACCCCTCCGACTACATAGCGCATCTCGGCCGCGCCTGGGAGCGCGAGCAATCGCCCGCGGCGAAGGACGCGATCGCGCAGATCCTGACGAACTCGCGCATGTGCGCCGAAGGCAAGCGGCCCATCTGCCAGGACACGGGCATCGTCAATGTATTCGTGAAGGCCGGTATCGGCGCGCGATGGGACGCCACGCGTCCGCTGCAGGAACTCGTGGATGAAGGCGTGCGCCGTGGCTACGGCCTCACCGGCAACAGGCTGCGGCCCTCGATCGTCGCGGATCCGTTGTTTGCGCGAAAGAACACCGGCGACAACACGCCGGCCGTCGTGCACGTCGAGCTCGTCGCGGGCAGCAATGTTGAAGTGACAGTCGCCGCCAAGGGCGGCGGTTCCGAGAACAAGGCAATGTTCACGATGCTGAATCCATCGGATTCGATCGTGGACTGGGTGCTCGAGACCGTGCCCGGGATGGGCGCCGGCTGGTGCCCGCCCGGGATGCTCGGTATCGGCGTCGGCGGCACTGCCGACAAGGCGATGGTCCTCGCCAAGGAATCGCTGATGGAACCGATCGACATGCACGAGCTGCTCGAGCGAGGTCCCGCGAACAAGCTCGAGGAGCTCAGGATCGAGCTCTACGAGAGGGTGAATGCACTCGGCATCGGTGCGCAGGGGCTCGGCGGCCTCACGACCGTCCTCGACGTGAAGATCAGGACTTTTCCGACCCACGCGGCCTCGAAGCCGGTCGCGATGATCCCGAATTGCGCCGCGACGCGGCATGCGCATTTCGTCCTGGATGGCAGCGGACCGGTAGCGCTCGATCCGCCTTCACTCGATTTGTGGCCGGATGTGCACTGGAAGCCGGCGGCGGATTCGCGCCGCGTCAATCTCGACTCGCTTACACGCGAGGAAGTGGCGGGATGGAAGCCGGGACAAACCTTGTTGCTATCGGGCCGGATGCTCACGGGCCGCGATGCCGCGCACAAACGGCTGGCGGACCTGTTGCTGTCGGGGCGCGGGCTTCCGGGCGGCGTCGATCTGAATGGACGAGTGATCTATTACGTCGGACCGGTGGATCCCGTGCGCGACGAGGCGGTCGGGCCAGCCGGCCCGACGACGGCGACGCGCCTGGACAAGTTCACCGATCTGATGCTCGAAAAGACGGGCCTGTTCGCGATGATCGGCAAAGCGGAGCGAGGGCCGGTCGCGATCGAGTCGATCCGGAAGCACAAGTCCGCGTATTTGATTGCGGTTGGCGGCGCGGCGTATCTGGTCTCGAAGGCGATCCGGAAAGCGCGCGTCGTCACATTCGAGGATCTCGGCATGGAGGCGATCTACGAGTTCGAGGTGAAGGACATGCCGGTGACAGTCGCCGTGGATTCGCGCGGGGAGTCGGTGCACGAGACGGGGCCGCGCGAGTGGCGTAGTCGGATTGAGCGGCTAAAAATTCCGGTTCGCTTCGCCTGAAGTTTCCGCCGGAACGTTTTTCGCCCGCCGTTGCAGCAGGCCGTCGACTGCGAGTCCGAGAT
>DAIRVV010000024.1:0-18337 GCA_036802645.1 Steroidobacteraceae bacterium | reverse complement strand
GCTCGCCACCTTGAGTACGACCTGGCTCGGCTGCTCGAGCTGCTCGCCGCGCCGGCTCTCGAATCGCAGGTGATGCCGGCAAGCCGGGCAGACGGCGGCGCTTTCGAGGATCGTGGCCCGGCAGTGCGGACAAGACCGCGTCTTGCCGACCGCCGTGCGCCGATCGACTACTCGAACCATGACTTAGCGGTTTCCGCCACCCTTGGCGCCGGTTTCGTTCCAGCCGAACTCCGAACGGCCGCGCATGCGCGCCCCGTCCGCCACAGTGAGCGATCCCGCGCTGATGTCGCCGTTGACGATGCCGCTCTGATGCAACTCGACGCGCTGGGCGCCTTCGATGTTGCCTTCGATTTCGCCGGCAACGACCACCGCGCCCGCGCGCACGGCGCCGGCCAGGTGAGCGCCGGCCTCGACGGTCAGTGTTCCGTCGACATGGACATCACCCTTGAAGCGTCCCGAGATCCGCACATGGCCGGAGCCCTCGATCTTTCCTTCGAATGTGAGTCCGGTCGCGATGATGGACTCCTTCAGGTCCTTTCGCACGGCGGGCGAGTGAGCAGGCGAGGGCGACGGTGCACTCGGTACGGATTCCGGCCGCGGGCGGGTGACGGGCGGCGGCGTGCCGGCCGCCGTCTCGGGCTGGGTCGAATCCTTGGCGACGATGTCCTTCCAGATAGCCATTGCTAATCCTCCGTTGGGGGACGACAAGATTAGCCAGTTGGGCGGCCGCGGGCGAGCACCCAGTACCGTTTTAGCGACTGTCCGCCCGCGCGGGGAGGGTGCCGTCAGGCGAGCTGGGCGTCCAGGACCTTCAGGCGGCGGTACTGCATCCGGAGATCGGCCAGCAGGGCCCGGGTTTCGGAGCGGAAGCTTGCTTCCTCCCAGCGCTGGACGAGCCGTTCGCGGGTTTTCTGGTACCAGGCGTCGGTCAGCTTCGACCATTGAGCCACGGTCGCGACGAATTGTTCGTATTCGCGGGCCATGGTTGCCCGCAACCGCTCGAGGTCGACATTGGGCAGGTTCGCGCTCCTGTCCTTCAGGCTTGCTTCAACCCGGCGAAACTGCATGGCGAGACGCGCCCGCTGGATGGCGACGGCGGGTGTGCGGCGAAGCTTTCTTGTGAGGCCGACCCAGGACAGCGAGCAGATGATCCACTTGCTGGGGTCCCAATGCCACCAGCGGATCCCATTGCGGTAGTCGTGGGCGAACTGGTGGTGGAAGTTATGGTAGCCCTCCCCGTAAGTCAGGAAGGCGAGCCATCCGTTGTCGCGCGCGCTGTGTTCGTCGCTGTAAGGCTGGCGGCCGAACGCGTGGGCGACCGAATTGATCAGGAAAGTGAAATGGTGGCTGACGACGAGGCGCAGGACACCGGCGAGCAGGAACACGCCCCACAGGTCGCCATGCAGCCAACCGAGCGCGAGCGGCACGAAGACGTTGAGGCCGATCGCGAGCACGTAGTAATACCTGTGCTGGAAGGCGACGATCGGGTCACGCTGCAGATCGCGGACATTGCTGAAATCCGTCTCGCCGCTCGGGTAACGGCGAAGCATCCAGCCGATGTGCGAGAACCAGAGGCCCCGGCCCGCCGAGTAGGGGTCGCGGTCGTTGTCATCGACGAACTGGTGATGACTGCGGTGACCAGATGCCCAGACCAGGACGCTGTTCTGCAGGGCCATTGCGCCCAGCAACATGTAGACGAGCCGCACGGACCAGTGGGCATCGTAGGTCTTGTGCGACCAAAGCCGGTGATACCCGCCGGTAATCGCAAGGCCGTTCGCGTAGAGAAGTACCGCGAACCAGACCCAGGCCGCGATGCTGTAGTCGTGCGCGATTCCATACCAGGGCACGACGATCACTGCGCCCGCCATGGTCAGGACGAACATCAATACGTTCGCCCATAGCAGGCGCGGCTTGTCGGAGACGGCGGTCGAATTCATGCGTGGGATACCGGCAGGGGAGGACAGCAGCATTGTGGACGAAGTGGCAGGGCGTGCCTACCCCGAATCGCGAGCCAATTCACTTTTTCGGGCCAAATAGCGCATCGAGTGCCGTACGGGCCACTTCCGTGGCGTTGTCTGACGGACGGTACCTGCCAGGCGCGGGCACGAAGTAGCCGCAGAAATTCGCCCGCTCCTTGTTGAGGACCGGCTCCGCGACCGGCTCCGCGCACTGTTTTGCCTTCGACAGATCGTAGAACCGGCACATCCTACAAACGTGGACTTCGGCGCGGCAGGCACGGCAGTATTCGGTGCGGCCGACGGGAAGAATCAAATCGGCGAGCGGTGCGCCGCACTTCCAGCAGTCGAGCGCCTCAGCCATAGCCGAGAATCTGCCTGAGTCCCGGGGCCGCAAATTCGACCAGCCTTTTTTGCGCATCGGGCAGCTCGTCGGGAACCTCGGCCGCCACACCGCGGAGGTTCTCGCGGGCCGTGCCGCTTTGTCCGCGATCGGACCCTACGCGAATGCGCGCGCGCCAGTCGCCCGGCAGGGCCTCGATGCCGCAGCTTGAAAGCATGGAAGCGAAATAGGACTCGCCCGCCGGCGAGTCGAGCTGTGCGAGTCCTTTGACGAGCTCTTCATATCGCACGAGCGCAATATCGGTACCGAGCCAGGCCACGGCGTTGTGCAGGAATATCTCCTGCAGGGTCGGCATTTTTTCGTGGACGCCGAATATCATCATGTTAAGGACCTCGACCGCCGTCACGCGGCCGCCTTTCAGGTGTTCGATCGAGCCCTGAAAAGTGTCGGACAGAAAGAAGCGCGCTCGCGCGAGGACCCAGTCGTGGGGGTCGCGAACGAGCAGGACCTTGCGCGTCTCGTGCAGCACAATCGCCGCGGCGTCTGAGAAGAAAAGATGTCCCCAGCTCAGCATGGGCATCGCCGGGTTGAAGGCGGCCATGTGCTGGCCGAGGACCGCATGCTGGACATACGCTTTGCTGTACTGCTGTTCGACCGGCACGAACATGCGGACGATATTGCGCAGCAGGTGGGTGCCGCATTTCGGCACGCTGTTGAGGAACACGGGGCTCCTCAACGGCGTCTGCGCGAAATTCCTGTTGAGCTCATCCAGGTTGTCGGCTTTCACGACAATCGTCGGCATCCGCCTAGTATATAAAAGGACGTGCCGCCCGAAGGCGGCACGTCGAACATCACCCGGATGATCAGCGGGCGTCTTAAAACGTCTTGGTCAGGTTCAGGAAGTAATTGCGGCCAATCCAGTCGTACTGCGAGTAGAAGGCGGAATTCCCGACTGTCGTCACCTCGCCCGCCACGTCGCCGATGTTCGACAACTCGGGTGGCTCCTCGTCGAAGACATTGGAGACGCCGAGCAGGACCGTCAGGCCCATGTCCTCGAAAGCGCGCGTAACCGATGCCGTGTGGTAGTGAACCATGTCCGTTTCCAGGATGACGTCGTACTCGACGCCGCGATAAGTGCCGGTATCGGTGCCTGTCGTTTCGTTGTAGTGATCCCGGCTCGAAGACTCGCCGATGAACTGGACGCCCCAGAAATACGACCAGGGACCCCGATCGAATGTCAGGTTGAGGCGGCCGACCCATTTGGGATCGCCCAGCCGGCCATTCAGGTCGTCCGGCGTCGATGCGAAAAAGGCGAGCTCGTCTTCTTCCTGAAACGTGTGCTGGGTTTCGATAGCAAGCTGACCCCAGGGCAGGGTCGTACGCCAGAGCGCCGCCACATCGAAGCCGGTGTTTTTCTGGCTCGCGATATTGATGAAGCTGTCCCTGATGTTGTCAACTCCATCCGTGATCGGATCGCGCTCGAACAGGTCGCAGAGCGGATCGGTCGGGAAGAATTCCGACGCATAGCAGCCGAACACGATGTTGTCGGGACCGAACTGGTCGACTTCGTCCCGGACCTCGATGTCGAAGTAATCGACCGACACGCTGAGGTCGGCGAATTGGGGCGTCCAGACGAGCCCGATGGTCTTCGATGTCGAAGTCTCCGCCTCGAGGAGTCCCGCGCCGCCGCCGGCGATCGTCTCGGCCGATACGGTTCCACCCTGGAAATCCGGAGCCAGGCCGTCGGCTGCGCAATTGTCAGCCGTCGTCTGGCTGATCGCGCCGGTATCCAGGGCATCACCCCAGAAGATGCACGGATCCACGAATCGCTGCCCGATGAAACTCGTCTGGTCCGCCAGAAAGAGCTCGAACAGCGCCGGGGTGCGGAAGGAGGTTCCCTGGCTGACGCGGAGGCGTACGGTCGGCGTGATCCCCCAGTTGAGTCCGACTTTATAGGTGTCGCCGCTGCCGTAGGATTCGACGTCCGTGTATCGGCCGGAGGCCGTCAAGGTCAGGCTGTCGGCCATGAACTTGTCCCGGAGCAAGGGGACTTCAACCTCGGCGAACACTGCCTTGGTCGTATCCTCGCCCGCGGTGACTCCGGCGGTTGTCGATCCCCAGACATTGCCGGACGCCGTGATTTCTCCGGGGACGTCCAGGATCTCGTCTTCCTGGTAGTGAAGGCCGAATGCGATACCGAGCGGGCCGGCGGGCAGGTCGAAAACCGTGCCTGAAATGAAAGCCTCCGCGGACATCTGGTCGTATTGCGTGTTGCCCGTCTCCCTGCCGAAAAGGAATGCCTGAAGCTCCGGTGAAATGTCGCCGGCCAGGAACTGCGGGTCCAGCCAGGGGACGTCGATGCAGGGTACGCCACGGATCGGCGTCGTCGTTCCAACGCAGGAGCCGGGCACGAAGTCGGTGGGTGTGATGGCGTCGTCGAAGACCTGGTCGTCGGTGTAGTCACCGTCCGAGGTGCTGTACTGGGCGGACACCTCCCAGTTCCAGCCGGACTTGAGGTCGCCCCTAAACCCCACCACGTAGCGCTGGTACTCGACTTCGACCAGGGTGTCGGACTGCACGATGGACAACGGGCTCAGGAACACGGCGCCCGTCCAGCCGGCGCTCATAGGATCGCCACCGACCCCCGGCGTGAAGTTGGCGAAATCGAAATCCGCCGCGTACTTGTAGGACCAGAACTGGCGATAGCCATTGTTCTTCGTCTTGCGCTTGTTCAGCAGGACCTCGGCATACGCCGAGACATTGTCCGTCAGGTCAAACTCGCCATCGGCAAAGATCGTCATCAGCTCATTGCGCGGGATCAGCGACTGCTGGTCCTGGAACGGATGATCCGAGTTGACCACGGAATCGGAGTTCCGGTCATAGTTGGTCAGGTACCAGCCGTCGGGCATCGTCAGGTTCCAGGGCTCGGCTGGATCGGCGACCGTGCCCGGCACGTAGTCGCCGAGGTCGCCGTCGTAGTCGAATTGCGCCAGCAGGCGTGAACGGCCCGGCGCATTGCCATTGCCCCCGTCGCCCTCGAAGGCATATTGATAGTTGTAGATCCACACGTGACCCCAGGGCAGGTCATTGCAATGTCCCTGGCCGGTGCGCGGATCGATGAGGTCCGCCCGGTCGCCCGTGTCCATATCGAAGACGTTCTGCTGAGCGCACTTGAAATAATTGCGGTCGCCGCGCGCCAGCTCTTCCTCGAGGTGATAGTCCGCCGTGACGCGGAAATTGCCCCGCTCCAGGTTCTTGCCCCAGGAGAAGCTGAAGCGCGATTCCTCGCCGCCGCTCTGGTTCGGTATGCCGACAAAAGCATCCGCCGTGGCGCCGTCGTCTTTCCTCGTGATGACGTTGACGACACCGGCAACGGCATCCGAGCCGTAGATCGAGGACGCGCCGTCCTTGAGAATCTCGACGCGCTCGATGACCGAGAGCGGCAGGACATTGAAGTCGAACGAGGACACTTCGCCGCGGACGCCCGCGGGTCCGGCGCGGCGTCCATTCAGCAGGACCAGCGTCCGGTTGGGGCCCAGGCCGCGCAATGACAGGGTTTCGGCGCCCACGCCGCCGGCCTGGACGAAGGCCGAAGAGCTTGCCGACGTGACCTGCGGGGAGCCCGACGCCACCGTGGTGGTCTGGAGCATTCCGCTGACGCTCCCGATGCCCTGGACCGTTGCGGTCTCCGGGACGACGACGTCGATCGGCTGCGCGCTCGAATAGGTGTCGTGGCGGATTCGCGATCCGGTCACCGAGACTGATTCCAGCTGCGTCGGTGTCTCGCCCTGATCCTGGGCGGTCGCTTGCCCGGAAATGCCGATGCCACTCGTGGCGATCACGCAACTGATGGCGCGTGCCAGTGTTGAATTACTGACCATGCTGATCCCCCCAAAACCCGGTTAACGGCGTCGCAAAGACGAAGTAAACCCGCGTGCACGGAATTTGTAAAGCGTGGTAAGTGGCGGAAAAACGTCAGCGCGCTGTCTATTTCAGCCGTGTCACCCGGGTGGAACGCTTGGACGGCGCCGTCATCAGGAAGGAATTCATCGAGGCCGGCTGAATCGTCACCTTGTCTCCGGCATTGAGCCTGAAAAAGCTCTCGGGGCGGTTCTGCCTCCACACCTGGCCATTGTCGAGGGTCACGACCATGAGGCCGTCGGCGCGTGTCGTGATTTCGGTGACGCTCGCCTGCAATTCTCCGAGCGCACGGGTTTCCAGTTCCTCCCGGTCCGCTTCCTCGCGTGTCATCGTGCCCGTCCGGCCGAATTTCTCTTCGGGCGTCAAGACCGCCGGCGCCTGCACGCGATCGATCTCGCGGTCGTAGCAGGCGAGGCGACGCGAATCGTCGGGCTCGGCCCTGCAAGCCTTGATCGCGGCGCTCGTGTCCTCGGCCATGGCCATCTGGCCGACGGTCACTGCAATCGCGATCGTCGCGAGGTACCTGCCACGCATTCGCATCTCAGATCTCCCAATCCGGCTTCTTTCCACTGTGGGCATCGATGGTTTCGAAGAGCGACACGACGAGCTTGCGCTCCTCATCGGTGAGCTCGGGCTTCCAGACGTCGAACAGCAGTATGACCCGGGTCCTGTCGCTGCCGTTCCAGGCCTCGTGCTCGACGGTGTCGTCGAAGGCCCAGCCCTTGCCCTCGACCCAGTCGCGGGTCTCGTTGCCGACGCGGAACCGGCACTTGCCGGGCACGATCAGCGGCAGGTGGCAGATGAGCCGGGTATTGACGAGTCCATTGTGCGGCGGGATATGGGCGCCGGAGCGGAGCAGCGAGAAGAGTATGGAGGGTGAACGATTGGGCACGTGCGCGAGCGGCGCGTTCCGGAGCGCATGCATCGTCTTCGGGAAGCGGGCCGCATTTTCCGCGACGACCTCCCCGTTCTTCCAGAGGTAGTACGCGCTCCAGGCGGGATTGTTGAGCATCCCCATCTCTTCCTTCTTCGGCCGGTTCGCATGGCCCTGAACGTAGGGCGCAAAGGCGCCCGGTTCATCCACGATGGCCTCGAGCTCCGCGCGAATGTCGGCGGTCGCGGCTTCGACGTCGTCGAACCACGGGAAAGCATTCCGGTCATGAAACTGGATCTGGGGCAGGCCCGGGAAGTAGTAGTACTTCGGCTGCTGAACAAAGATCCGCTTCTGCCCGAGGATGATGTCCACGGATTCCGCGAACCGGGGGCTCGACCGCGCGGGATCGAATCCCTTCTCGGCGAGGTTGCGGACCATGTAGTCCTTGTAGTCGCGCGCGAAGCGCTCGCAGGCCTCCTGCGCGCGCGCGAGTTCGCGGGCGATTTTGTGTGGGATGCTGGCTGGCGGCGCCGAGCGGATTGCCATCAGGTAAAACGAGGACGCGGAGCGCGCATCGCCCGCGGCTGCGAAGCAGTCGGCGCGCTGGATCAGGGCCGGTATGTTCCGCGGCTCGGATGCGAGCAGGCGATCTAGCGCCGTGACGACGTCCGCGGGTGCGGCCTGCGAAAGCAGCTCGCGCGCCTTCGAAGCCTCGCCCATGCGCAGGGCTTCGGCGCCTGCGCTTGCAAATTTGGCTGACGTTTCCATGGCCGGGTCTGGCAGCGGCATCGGCGATGCCGGTCGGGCGGCATTATGAAGGCTCGGGTCCGCACCGGCAAAACCTTGCGGCTGAGAGCGACAGGGCCTTAGGCTAGCCGCCGCATGACCGAAAACGTCGCGCTCATGAACCGGACCGCCGTGCAGGCCATGGCGTCCGGCGACATGAAGGGCGCCCAGTCGATACTGCTGGAGGCGCTTGCGCGCGACAACGCGAGCATCAGCGCCTGGCTGAACCTGTCGATTGTGCGGCGGCAGCTCGGCGATCTCGACGGCGCCTTCGCCGCCTTGCGCGAGGTTCTGAAGCTCGACAGCCGGAATTTCCAGGCGCTGCTCATGCAGGCCGCAATGCTGGACCGGCTGGGGCAGAAGATCGCCGCGGCCAAGGCCTACGGCATCGCGCTCGCCCAGGCGCCGCCCGAGCAATACCTGGAAGCGGCGACGCGAAAGGCAATCGAGCGCGCGCAGAAGGTGCACGGCAAGTACATCGGGGAGCTCGGCAGCTACATCCGCGACCGCGCGGCGCAAGCCAGAGATCGTTGCACGCCTGCGGAACGGCGCCGTCTCGAATCGTTCATCGACACGACCTTGCGAACGCGCAAGCGCTTCCAGCAGGAACCGATGGAGTATTACTACCCGGGCCTGCCGGCGATCGAGTTCTACGAGCGCGAGGAGTTTCCCTGGTTGCCAGAATTCGAGTCGGCAACGGAGTCGATCTGTTCCGAGCTGGGGCGGATCCTGGTCGAGGACGAGGCGGGGTTCAGCCCCTACATTCAATACGACGACCACCTGCCGCTCGACCAATGGCGTGAGCTCAACAAGTCGCCTCGCTGGAGCGCATTCCATTTCTATCACCTGGGCCGGCTCGTCGCCGAGCGCTCGGCACGCGCACCGGACACCATGCAGGCCGTGATGCGGCTGCCGCAGGCCGAAGTCGACAAGCGCTCGCCGACGGCGATGTTTTCCGTGTTGCAGCCGAATACCCATATTCCGCCGCACACGGGCGTGGCGAACTTCCGCCTTGTGGTCCACTTGCCGCTGGTGCTGCCGCCGCGATGCCGCTTCCGGGTCGGCGGCGAAATGCGCGAATGGCGCATGGGCGAGGCCTGGGTTTTCGACGACACGATCGAGCACGAGGCCTGGAACGACAGCGATGAGACCCGAATCATCCTGATCTGCGACATCTGGAGTCCGCGCCTTTCGGCGGATGAACGCGCGGCGATCCGCGACGTGATCGCCGCGACGGACGTCTTCAACGGTACCGTGCCCGCAGCTCATATATAGTGCGCCGGCCGTGCTGCTGAAGATCAAGAACCTGCTGACGAGCCAGGAATGCGAGCGGCTCGTGGCGCTCGCGGGCGAGCTCAAGTTCGTCGACGGGCGGGTTTCCAACCCCGCCAATGTCAGCAAGCAGAATCTCCAGGCCGATACCGCCGACCCGAAGTACGCGGAATCGGTGCAGATCGTCGGCGGCGCTTTCCAGCGCTCGCGCGAATTCGGCAGCTTCGCATTGCCGAAGCGGGTGGCGCCGCCGCTCCTGTGCCGCTACGAAGCGGGCATGAAGTACGGCGCGCATGCCGATGCGGCGATCATCCAGCTCACCAGCATCAAGATCCGGTCGGACCTGTCGTGCACCGTTTTCATCGGCGACCCGGCGGGCTACGAGGGCGGCGAACTGGCCATGGTGGTGGGCAACCAGACGCTCGCATTCAAGGGCGCGCCGGGCGAGGCGATCGTGTACCCGTCCACCCTGCTGCATGAAGTCGTTCCGGTGCGATCGGGACAACGCCTGGTCTCGATCACCTTCATCGAGAGCCACGTGGCCGACCAGCTTCAGCGCATGCAGATCTACGAGCTCAACGAGATCGCCGCGCTCGAAGGGCTGCGAATGAATCCGGAAAGCCGCGTGCGGCTGGATGTCATACGCCAGAACCTGATGCGGATGTGGTCCTCGACCTAGCCTTCCTGATACGAGCGCGTGCCGTAGTATTCGCCCACGGCGACGGTCGCGGAGCGCACCATCTCGCGCTCGGCCTCCCGCACGAACGGGCTCCAGATGTCGAATATCAGCACCGCGCGCGGCACGTCGCTGTCGTTCCAGGCCTCGTGCTCGATCGTGTCGTCGAACACGAATGCCTTGCCGGGAATCCATTCGCGCCGTACGGCGCCGACCCGGATCCCGCAGCCGGGCGGGACGATCAGTGGCAGGTGCACGATGAGACGGGTGTTGCTGACGCCGGTATGCGGCGGGATCCGCGTCCTGGCATCGAGGATCGAGAACACGGCCGAGGGCGAGTAACCCGGCACGTCGCAGGGCGGCCAGGCCGCGAGCGCCGCGGCGGTCCGCGGGCAGCGCGCGAGATTTTCCTTCACCGCGACACCTTCGCGCCACAGGAAGAAGACCGACCAGCGGCGCGAATTATTGAGCTCCCGCCACTGGTCGACCGGCGATGTCTCCGGCAACGAGATGTAGGGCTGGAGCTTCGAGGCGCCGTCTTCGAGCACATTGACGAGCTCGGCGCGGATGTCGTCGGTCGCCGCCTCGATCGAGTCGAGCCAGGGGAAGTCATCGCGCTCGTGGAACTCGATCACCGGCAGGTTTGGAAAATACATGAAGGTCGGCTGCTGCCGGTAGATCGGATTCTTTCGCAGCAGTGTCGCGAGACAGCGGTCGAATCGCCCTAGCGGAATGTCGGCGTACTTCGCCCGCATCGCCGTCAGCCGCTCCTCGAGAAATGCCTCCAGTGCGCGGTCGTTTGCCGCGACGGCTTCCCGGGCATGCTGCAATGCCGGCATCAATCCCTGCGGCGGCTCGACTCCGCGCGGGATCGATTGCAGGGCCGTGCGGTAGGTCGCCGCCGCGCCGCGCGCGTTGCCCTGGTTCTCCTGCAGCGAGGCCGCCTGCAACAGCGCGCGAAGATTCCGTGGCTCGATCGCGAGGACCTTCTTGAGCGCTGCAAGCTCCTCGTCGCCACGCTTGAGAGTGCGGAGCGCCGCGGCGAGGCTGAGCCACAGGCCGGGATGGGATGGATGCTCGGCAACTGCCCGCGTGAGCAGCGCATGCGCGCCGGCGGCGTCGCCGGCGTGAAGCAGGCGCCGCGCCGACTCGTTCTGCACCAGCGGGTGCCGCGGTGCTTCGGCCTCCGCCTGACGCAGCATCTGTTCCGCCTGTTGCGGCTGCCCGCTTTCGAATGCGCGCGCCGCGGCGTCGAAAATCCGGCGAATCCGGTGGTCAACGTCCTGGTCCAGGTTCATTCGTCGTCCAGCAGACGGCGGAGCGGCGCGAGCTGGCGTTCGTAATTGCGCCAGCGTCCCGAGGATTTCCGGTAGAGAGGCTCGCGGACCTGCGAGACACTTGCAGTCCGGACACGATTGGGCAGCTGCTGGAAGGACAGGCAACCCTCGTGCCATGACAGGCCGAGGAAACGCAGCAATACCTCCGTCGTCGGCCGCGGATCCGCCACGAATGCGTCGTAGTCGGCGTCGAGAATGCTGGCCCCGAACAGCTGCTTCCAATGGTCCATGAGCCGCCGGTACTGCAGATAGTGATGCCCGATGTTCAGCAGATCGTTGGCATAAGCGACCCGGCCGTCGAGCTGCTGGAAGTAGATCGAAAGACAGGTGTCGAGCGCGTTGCGCGCCGTATTCACGAAACGGGCGTTCGGGAACAGCGCCTTGATGACGCCGAGCCAGCCGAACGCGTCCGGACGCTTGTTCGTGACCAGCGCCGCTTGCGGAAACGTCCGGTCGAGGTAGCCGATGTAGTCAGTGCCGAGCCGCCGCCAGCCATCCGCATTCAGCGCCGCAATCGATGCCGGATCCGACGATCCCGCGGAGGCGACAGCCCGGCCAAAATAGCTGATTTCACCTCCGGCGGTCACGTCCGGATGAGCAGCCAGCAATTGCTCGAACAGTGTCGATCCGGAGCGGAACATGCCGGTGATGAAGACGAGCGGCCGGTCGGATATCGGCTCCCGGGCGGCGAGCCAGTCCGCCGAGAGTGCCTGCGTAATCCGTGCGACACGATCTTCCTCGGCCGGCCTGTCATAGCGTTGGAGCCGCGCGATGCTGGCCTGATTGCCGAGCTCGTAGTGAGCGAAGGCTTCATCGTATAGACCGCAGTCGTCCAGCACCTTGCCCATCGCGAAGCAGAGGCCCTCGCGCGTCGTGGCATCGATGCCCGAGCGGCGCAGCGCCCGGCGTAATTTCTTCAATACCGGATCGGTGGAACTCGCGACCGGTCGTGCCTCGGCGATGCGGATGAGCGCGTTGTAATAGGCGGGGTTCAGCTCCAGGATCGCTTCAAAGAGCTGCATCGCCTTTTCCTGATCGCCGAATTCCTCGTGCAGCAGCGCCAGGTTGTACATCGCCGGGATGTAGCTCGGATCCACCCCAAGCGCCCGCTCCAGGAACGCCCGCGCGGCCACATCCCGGCGCAGTTCCGTGTGGATCACACCCATGTTCGAGAGCACTTCCTCGGGATGGTCAATGCCGAGATCGAGCGCTTTCTGGTGTTCGGCCAGCGCCTCTTCCAGCCGCCCACCACGCCGCAGGAAACAGGCGAAATTGAATCGGGCGACTGCAAGATCCGGCTGGCTCGCGATCAGCGTGCGATAGCAGCTTTCAGCTTCGGCCCGCTTTCCTTGCTGCTCCATGCGGGCGGCGATTTGCAGTTCGTTCTGCATGCCGATCAGGCAGCGCCAGCGCCGCGCATGACCTCGGCCAGCGCCGGGTCCGACCCGGCCACGCGCTCAAGCCAGGCCAAGCCCCGCCTGATCTCCACTGCATTGTCGCGGCGCGATTCGCGGAGCATCAGGTTCCGGTCGTGAGGTGAATAGGGCCGCTCGGGCGCCTTGGAATAGCGAGCCAGCGTCGGACTACTCCCGACTGCCGCCAGATACCGCTTCCCCGGATTCAGTCCCAGGTGATCGAGGATGCGGCCCATGTACTCGCTCACGCCGCCAAGGAAGGCGTCGAAGTCGATGGCCATGACCCGCCCCGAAAATTGGCGCAGGGCATCTTGCTGGGATGCGGTTTCCACCAGCCAGCCGAGCGCGGCCAGTTCGCCGACCGAAAGCTCATGCAGTGCACCGGGCGCGACTGCTCCGCGAGCCCGGAGACGTCTCATACGGCCGGGACCGTGTCCCCGGAGGTCTTCCGCCGAGTTCGCCCCGGCGAGCAGTGCTGCAAGGTAAGGCTCGGCCCGGAGGTTCAGGTATACGGCCCGCGACTCCGGCCTCGCAGTCAGCAAGGGTACCGCCAGTCGTCCGGCGCTGCTGGTCGCCTTGACGACAACCGCACGGGTCCACTCGTAGCCGCGGGCCCAGAGGCGCAGGCTCATGTCGAGCGCGGCCGCGAACTGGGATTCGCTCAAGAGCGATTCGGGCTCTCCTAGCGCGTCGTGGGCATCCGCGAGTTCCCTGAGCGGCAGCGGCTCGCGCAGGGGCAGCACGAGGCCCGTTTCATCGAGCAGACGGCTGACCAGGGTCGAGCCGACATGACCCGTGTGGAACAGGAAGTTCAGCGGGCGCGGGTCGGCGATGCGCGATGCGGCTTCGGCCACTCGCGAGATGGGCAGCCAGACGCCTTGTGTGGCCGGCGTGATGATCCGGTCGTCGAGAAAGCTTGCGGAGCGATAGGCGTCCGGTCCGAAGCGGATGACGAGCACGCGGCTTCTGACCAGGTCGAGTCTCTGGGGATAGGCGTCGGGCGAGACCGGCAATTGCGCCCACAATTCCTCGCCGATCAACTGCTCGCGTCCGACTGCCATAGACCGACCACAGTCTACGCGGACGCCCAAAAAAAAGCGGCGGCCCCGAAGGACCGCCGCCAGGTTTCGAATCAATCAATCGATATTAGAAGCCGACCGTCGCCCTCAGGAAGACGTAACGGCCAAGCGCATCGTAGGTCTGCGGGTACGTATTGCCGTTGCCCGTAGTTCCGACGCTGCCGCTGATCGACGGATTGTCGTCCAGGACATTGTTGATGCCGAGGACGATATTCGCCTTCTCCGTGACCGCCCAGTTGGCTGACAAGTCGAAGTAGTTCTCAGCCGGGATGAGCCGGTCGATCTGGTCAGGGGACATCGGCGTGTTGGCCGCGTCGATACCCTCGACTTCAGTGTAGTAACGCCAGCCCAGGGACAGATCCACATCCCACGGAGTCACCCAGCTCACACGGGCCATGTGCCGCCATTCATGCGTCGGCGTGAAGCAGACGGATGAGTAGAAGCCCACGCAGTCATACGGCGCGAAGCCTGAGCCCGGATCCGTGACCAGCTTGTCGAAGTAGGTCCCGATGAGGCTGAAGTTCAGGCTGCCGAAGCGGCCGATCTCCACGCCGGTGTAGCCGAGGTTGAGGTCGATACCTTCCGCCTCCTTTGCACCGATGTTTGTATTGAGGTCCTCCACGTTACCGTCGCCCAGCCACAACTGACCGAGACCCGCCGTGCGGTGAATACGCGCGCAGGCGCCCGGATCGTTGTTGACGTAGCAGCCATCCAGCGTGTTCTGCGCACCGACCGTCGAGATCGGAAGATCAATCTGGATGTTGAACCAGTCGATCGTCATGCTGAGCCCCGGGGCGAACCGCGGCTGCAAGATGATCCCGAAAGACTGGGTTTCCGAGTCCTCGGGCACCAGGGTCTGAGAACCGCCCTGAAGGAACTGGTACTGGCCAGCCGGGCTGTCCAGTGACGCAGATCCGAACTGTGCAAGCGGAACACCCGTTGCCACGCACTCCGCCTCACTCGCGACCGGCGCCGGGTCATCCGGCCCCGGATTCTGAAGCGCGAAACCGCAAGGATCGCCGGGAGCATCGAACAGGTTGAAGCCCTGTGCGGTGAACAACTCGACGATGTTGGCGGCACGAATGGCTTTCTGGAAGCTGCCGCGGAAGCGGATGTCAGCCACCGGTGCCCACTCGAGACCAAACTTGTACGTGTCAGTCTGGGTGCCGAATCCCGAGGTGTAGTCCGAATACCGGTAAGCGGTATCGAACGACAGGCTGTCAATGCCGGTCCGATCCTGTGCGATCGGCACCCTGGCTTCGACGAACGCCTCCCGAACCGTGACCGCACCCTCGATTCCGATCGTCGCGCCGCCTGCGCCGGAAAGGGCATTCGCCTCCTGAAGCGCGTCGACCTTGTTGGCGAGCGTATCGCGCCGGTATTCGGTCCCGATCACGACCTGGATGCCATCGGTGGCAAGCGGTGACTTGATGCCGTAGGTGCCGAGATCGCCGGTGACGGCGGCATTGTAGATTTCCTGGGTCAGGTCACCCGACTGGATGCCGAGAACCTGCAGGTAGGTCAGCTGGTCCTGAGTCACGCCACCCGGAACGAACGGGTTGTACGGGACGCAAAGCGGATCCGATCCATCGATCACTGACTGGCAGGTCGGAACGCCACCGACATCGACGACGTCGAGGGCACGGACGATGCGTTCTTTCGCGAAGTAATTCGCCGTCGCCGTGACCCCGCGGCCGGTCGAATACTGCGCCGAAGCGTCGTAGTCCCAGGCATCGTTGATGGCGCCACGGAGGCCCACCACGCTGCGGAACCCTTCGTTAGCGAACTGCTGCTGACGACCACCGCCTTCGACATTTCGCCGGCCGATGTACATCGTCACGTCCGAGTCGGCAGCGATCGCCGCGGCGTCGCATCCGATAGCCGCCAGGTTGGCAGCGGGAATCAGCGGGTTGCCGCAATTGATCGTGTTGGTGTCGCCGATGAAGATGCCGCCCGGCGCGATCTGGGCGACCGACTCGTAGTCGTTGAACGCGAGCGAGGAGTACACCTCGGCGTGTTCGCCGAACTCGTAGTGGCCGATCGCGCCCAGGTCGTACCGGCGCTCCGGACGCTGATAATGATTCAGCGGGCCGAAGTTGTACTGGTCCAGGGTCGCGTCGAAGGTGCGGAATCCCGTCGGCGAATCGGATGTGAAGTCATAGGTCGAGAAGTCCGTGAACCGGCCGGTCGCATTGGTGGACGAGCCGCCGCAGCTGAACGAGTCGGTCGGGCCGGGGTTCAGCGAGCAGGCCGAGTAGTCGCGGTCGCGCTGCAGGACTGCATCGCCGTCGAACACGCTGGCATAGGCCGTGATGTTGCCACGACCGTCGCCGCTGTTGACGCCCATCATGATGCCGAGCTGCTTGCCCTCGCCGTCCGTGACGGAATCGTCTGGCAGCGCGAATTGCGCCGGGTTCGTCGCCGCGCGCTCTGCAATCACGTCGCGCAGCTTGACCTCGCCAGGGCCGTTGAAATCGTTCTCGTGCCAGTAGAAGTTGTACTGGCTGGTGATTTCGACGCCCTCGAAGTCCTTCTTCATGACGAAGTTGACGACACCGGCAACCGCGTCTGAGCCGTAGACCGCGGATGCGCCGCCGGTCAGGACATCCACGCGCTCGATCATCTGCGTCGGGATCGTGTTGATGTTGGCTGCCGAATTGTTGACGCTGCCATAGGGCATGCGCCGACCGTCGATCAGCACCAATGTGCGCGGCGAACCGAGATTGCGCAGATTCAATGTCGCCGTGCCGTCAGAACCGTTTGCGATGTTCACGTTCTGGGCGGCAAAGGCCTGCGGCAATTGATTCACGAGGTCTTCGATGCGGTTTACGCCCTGAGTCACGACGTCCGCGGCCGTGACTTGCGTGACAGGAGTCGTGGCTTCCAGATTTGCGGACCTGATCCGCGATCCGGTTACGACGATCTCATCCAGGTTTTCCTGCGCAAGCGCAGGTGTCGCGATACCGGCTGTCGTCAGCGCACTCAGGATGAGCGTTCGACGCACCGCCGTTGCGACGCGATTGTTTCGTTCCATTTTCTACGTCCTCCCGCGAACGGCCGTGCCGTTCGTTTCATTGAGTTGCCATGTCTACCAAAGAACTCACAGCCACCGTGGCGAAATAGATACGGTCTTCCCGCCACATTGGATGGCGGCACTATAACAACATTGATTCGGCTCGCAACAATCGTTGCGAAATAGCAACTAATTCGAGTGAAACTGCGGGGAAACCGCTCGCCGGGATTGGTAGTTTTGACGCAACTGCCGCGAGCCGGCCGACGGTTTGGGACCGGGCCGGATGCACTTTTGTGGTGGCTCCGCAACACTAATCGATCACTGTGCGGACCCAGGCTGATCGATAAATCGTCGGACTCTGTGCGGCCGGAGCCCACTCAGGGCAGACTGCGGGTGCTTTTTGTGTTGGACGCGCCCACTTAGGGCCGCAATCGATCGCGGAGTCTTGCGTTTCCGGATCAGTTTGGAGCGCGGGGGACGGAGGTCGGCCTTTCTGGCTCTCCGGCTGAGTCCCATGTCGTTCGCAAACCCGGGATCCGGATGCGATCGCCTGGGGCAAGGCCGATGCGTCGGGCCGTTCCGGCCGTGACCTCGAGGACGGCAATGGCCATGCCCCTCGACTCAATGGGCTCGAGAGATAAAGGCCGGGTGCCGTGGGCGATATTGACGACCTGGCCCTCCGGACCGATGAAGACGAGATCCAGCGAGAGGTAGGTGTCTTTCATCCAGAAGGCGAGCTCCTGGGGAAACTCGAAGACAAAGAGCATGCCGTGATCGGCCGGGAGCTGGCGCACGAACATCAGGCCCCGTGCCCGGCTCTCGTCGTCCGCCGCAATCCAGACGGCAAACTTGAACTTCCCGCTTGCCGTCTCTGACTCGATCTCGGCCTGCTCCAGTGCGGGAAACAGATTTCGCGAAGGATCGGCCGTGCCCGCGCAGGCCGAAAAACTTGCGAGGCAGGCGGTCACCAGCAGAGGAAGCAAGCGCATCAACGGCGCGGCGCGCCGGGCGATACCGCGCCTTCGTCCTCGCGGTAGGTTACCAGCCCGGCGAAATCGAATCGCGTCAACAATACGGATCCTTCGCCATCGATCGCGCGTGCCGGGGCGATGCAGAAGCCGCGGGCGCTCACGCGGTAGCTGCGCGCGGGCAGGGATTCGTCCGCGAGCGCCTGCTGTTCGACTTCGTCGAAAACACAGCGGCTGTCGCCCTGGGTCCCGTAAATTTTCTCGCCGGCGCCGTCAAGGACGGTCACGTTGACCGGCACGGCGCGACCCGATGCACCCATACCGAGCTCGGGCGCGGCGAAGACGACCGCGAGATCGCCGCCGGAGAGTGCACCTGCGAAGCGCAGCCTGAGACCACGGCCATCGGGCCGCGACATGCCCTCGCATTCGAGTGCCGGCTCCTTCCAGTGGACCTCCTCTTCGATGCTGCCACGCAGGCGCATCGAGAGGAATCCGTCCTGCTCCGGCAGGCAGCGCAGGGGCTGTGGCTCGAGCAGCAGCAGGAGTGCGATGACTGTCATGCGATGCGCGATTCCTCAGTCCGCGTCCGCGCGCGCGACCAGGAGGTGCTTCGCGAGCAGGCCGTGCCCGCGGCCGACACCGCAAATGAGGTGCAAGACAGCCGTCAGCAGCAGGATTCCGCCGATCAGCAGGAAAGG
>DAIRVV010000023.1:0-19295 GCA_036802645.1 Steroidobacteraceae bacterium | reverse complement strand
GCGCGAACTGCATCGAGCGCACGACGTCCGCCGCGCCCGCGCAGCGGGCGATCAGCGCTGGCCTGCGATCGAACATGCCGTTGAAGATCTTGCGCGCGTCGTCGTAACTGGCCGCGCCCTGCAGCAGTAGTTGCCCGCGCAACCCAGCGCGGAAGTCGTCTACGTCGGTTCGTGACAAAAGAATGCGCCGGCCTTCGCCGGTGATCGCTTCGACATCGGCGGTAACGGCCGCCACCGCCGCAAATGCACGTCCGATCGGAACTGCCGTGGCGCCCAGTGCGGCCGCTGCAGACACGCAGAAGGTTCTTCTTCTCATCGCCCTCCCCCCCAGACGGCGCTACTCTGCGCCGCGGCCGGGTGGTCCGCAAGCGACGGCTTCAGCCCTTCGCGGACAGCGAGTGGTTGGCGAACGAGAGCTCGGCGACCGGACGGCCGCCGAGTAGATGCTCCTGAATGATTCGCTCGATGTTCTCCGGCGTCGCATGCCGATACCAGGTGCCTTCCGGATAGACGAGCATGATCGGGCCCTCGCGGCAGATGCGCAGGCAATCGGCGCGCGTGCGGAGCACACCGCCCGCGACATCCGACAGGCCGACCTCGCGCAGGCGCTTCTTGAGGTAGTTCCAGGAAGCCTCGCCGACTTCCTTCGGCGCACAGTCGCCATGCGTGCAGAAGAAGACGTGACGCCGCGCGCCCGTGATCGCGATCTTCGCGACCGCCCCCTCGATCGACGGGGTCTTCGGATCCTCGCCCGTCAAATGGCCGCCTCGTCCATCTCGCTGGTGCGGATGCGGATCACGCGCTCGATCGAGGTGACGAAGATCTTGCCGTCGCCCACCTTGCCGGTCTTGGCGGCGCTGATGATCGCCTCCGTGACCTGGTCCTGGAGATCGTCGCGTACGGCGACCTCGATGCGCGTTTTCGGCACAAAGTCGACGACGTACTCCGCGCCGCGATAGAGCTCGGTGTGGCCGCGCTGGCGGCCGAAGCCCTTCACCTCCGTCACGGTCATGCCGGAGATGCCGATCTCCGAGAGCGCGGCGCGCACGTCGTCGAGCTTGAAGGGTTTGATGATGGCGGTGACGAGCTTCATCGGGGCTCCTGGGGTTGGCGGTCGATTCCGGCGTGTGGTTCCAGATTCTACGGATTTGCCCCACTTAAGTGGCGGGTCGCTCGAATCACTGCCCGATAGCGTGTGGACGGCCGGGAGGATGCCGGCCGCATTGGGGAGAGAAGGCAATGGAATTGCACGTCACGCAGCGCCGGATCTGCGCCGGTCTCAGTCTGATTCTGATTCTGATTGCGCCGGTCGCCGATGCAGGCATTGGCCGGACGCCCGGCGCCGCGTCCGTAACCCCCGACGGAGAGGCGCAATACACGATTCCGATCTCGCTGCCTCCCGGAACGAACGGGATGACACCAGAGCTCTCGCTCGAGTACCGCCACCGGACCAGGGGCGGCCTGCTCGGAGTCGGCTGGTCAATCAGCGGTCTATCGCAGATCACCCGCTGCGCGCGAACGATGGCGCAGGACGGCGTAGCGGCGCCGGTGCTCCGCACGACCGCTGACCGCTTCTGCCTCGACGGCCAGCGCCTCGTGAATGTGAAAGATCTGACTTACCAGGCGCTCGATGCGGAATACCGGACGGAGATCGAGTCGTTCGCGCGCGTCAAGGCAATAACCGGGACGTCGACCAACGGCCCGGCACATTTCGTCGTCGAAGCCGCCGATGGGCGAATCTACGAATACGGCGCCACGGCCGATTCACGCATCGACGGTACACCGGGCCCATCGACGAATGGCGCTCGCACCTGGGCACTCAATCGCATCCGTGATCGATCAGGCAACGTCATCGACTACCGGTACACCGAGGAAACCGCAAGCAATGCGTTCCGGATTGCGAGCATTCACTACAACTCCAACCCGACGGCCGGCATCGCGGCGTCGCACCAGGTCTCCTTCTCTTATGAAAACAGGCCCAATAGTGAAGTCGACGCGGGCTTCGTTGCCGGCACGCCTGTGCGGCAGGTGATGCGGCTCGATCGCATTGACGTGCGCTACAACGACGCTGTCATTCGACGCTATGACCTCGACTACGAGCCGGCCCTGTCGAGTGGCGGCCGAAGTCGCCTTGCGTCGGTCAAGGAATGTGGCGCCGGCGGAACCGATTGCTTGTCGCTAACGACATTTGAGTGGCAGGAAGGCGCGACCGGCTTCTCCGCCGTCGCCACGCTCCCGATTCAGAATCCCACGCCGGGATCAGTGACTCCCGGCTACTCCTGGAACCTGGCCGACATCAATGGCGATGGGCGAAACGACTATCTATGGGTGGGCGGTACACAGTCCACCTCTTCGACGATTCGCTATCGGTTGAGTCTTCCAGGCAACGACTTCGGACCCGCGGTGGATTCCGGAATCCCAAGTCTCGCGGGTGTCGGCGTGCCGTTCGACGCCAATGGCGACGGACGTGCCGACTTGTTGATAATCGCGTCGCCGCGCAATTTCGCGATTGCCCATGGCGGCCCGGCGGGACTTGGCACACCCGTCAACACCGGCATCGCCGTAGCGGACGGCACCCGGGATTATCGCGGGGCCGATTTCAATGGCGACGGACTTGGCGACATCGTCTGGTCCGAAGCGGCGGACCCGCAGTACGGCAAGCTGCTCGTGCGATATCGCCGCGCACTGCCTGGCGGCGGATTCGCACCGCCGCTCACACTCTTTACGCAGTCGGACGCCTACCAGGAACCCACGGGCGGTGAGTTCATCGGCCTGCGGGGACAGCGTGTCGACCTCGATGGCGACGGCGCGGAAGATCTGCTGATGAACGAGAACTTCTCGATCGCGCGAGTCTCCGACGCGGGCAATGGCGCAGAGCAATTCGACAGCACGTTCGCAGGCGCCGCCCTGCTCGACTTCAATGACGACGATTGCACGGACTTCGCCTACAAGCACTTGTTGTCGGGATTCCTGCGCGTGCGTCTCAGCGGATGCACGATCGGAGGGTCGGCCGTGGAGCTGCAAGGACCCGCCTGGACCGGGGCCGCGGCGCTCCAGGCTCACGACTGGAACGGGGATGGGCGCGACGACCTGTTGCTGCGCGGTTCGGTCAACTGGATGGTCGCCCTGTCGCGTGGTGATTCCCTGGCGCCACTGGCAGACACAGGAGTGCCTCATGAGAACGCGCTGGCAATCACGGGCCATAACCTGAATGGCGATAGCTTGCAGGACATCGTCCTGGCAACGTCTAGCCAGATGCGCGTTCGATTCAGGGCCGGAGCCGTGCCCGATCTCCTCGTCGCCGCAATCGATGGATTCGACGTCAGCGCGGAGTTCGACTATGGCGCGCTGACCGATGCCGCCGTACACACGAAAGGAAGCGGCGCCGCCTATCCCGAGCAGGACCTGCAGGCCGCAGACGTCGTCGTGACGAAACTCGACACGACCGACGGCAGCGGACGGGGACAGACTGCATCGACCGGCTTTCGCTACGAGGGCTTGCGTCGCGATGTCCTCGGCCGCGGATCGCTCGGATTCCGCAAGGTGGTCCGCACGGAGCTGTCAGGCGAGCATCCACTGCAAACGGAGATCACGCTCCGCCAGGACTATCCGTTTACGGGCCTGACACAGTCGGTGTCAGTGCGGCAGGTGTCCGGCAAGGTTGTTTCATCGACCGAATACCAGTGGGCGAAGCTGGAACTTGGTACTGGCTCGAAGGCCCGCCGTTTTCCTTATGCGTCGACCACGACGACCCGCAGTCATGAAGCGGGCGGTCCGCTCGATGGAATCGAAATCAGCCGCGTAGTCCGCGCAGTTGCCGCAATAGACGCCACGTCCGGTTTGATCACGGACGAAACGATCACGACTACCGAATCCGGCGGTGGCGCCAGCACCGGTTCGTCCGCAAGCTTGCGCAAGCTTCATTCGAGCGTACTCAATGACACGACGAACTGGTGCCTCGGCCGGTCGCAGGCGGTCCAGTTTACTGCCAGCCATACGATGCCCGGCGGCAATGCGATCTCGCGCTCGGCGGACCAGGCCTGGGACGGTCTGAGGTGCCGGCCGACGCGGATCCTCCTGCTGCCTGGAGACACCCAGTGGCAGGTCAACTACGACCTTTCGTACGATTCCTTCGGCAATATCGCGAACGAGAAGATCACGGGCGCTGGGATGGCGCCGCGCTCGGTCGTGACGAACTGGGGTCCGCGCGGGCAGCTGCCGATTCTCGTCACCAATCCGCTCTCGCAAATCATCCGTTACACCTGGGACGAGAGCGGCGGACGGCCGCTCACTTTTGTGGATCCCAATGGCGCGACGATGCGCTGGCAATACGACGCGTTTGGCCAGCTCACGCTTGAGACGCAGCCGGATGGCACGGCCACGCGGTGGTTCCGCGAGAGCTGCAAAGCAGGCTGCGACCAACGCACGAAGTACCGGATCCGGCAGAACGACCTCGAGAGCACAGGTGCCACGCGAATTGAGGCCACGCTCGAGGTCGACCAGCTAGATCGTGGATTCCGACTCGAAGCTCAACGGCCCGGAGGCGGCCGTTCGGTCTCGATGACCGAGTCCGGAGACCGCGGGCAAATCACGCGTCACTACCTGCCGCATTGGGACGGCGATCTGCCTCCGGGCTACCGTCAATTCAGCTACGACGTTCTCGGGCGACTTGTGGGGGATCAGGTCGTGGCATTCGGTGGCGCGATCGCCCAGGCGATCGAGTTGCAGTACGACGGACTGACCGTGACACAGACAGATTCCCTCGGCCATCCGACAGCCGGGACGCGCAACGCCTGGGGCGGGCTGACAGAAGTCGTCGACGCGAAAGGCGGCAGGACGCGCTACGAGTACGACGCGTTCGGTGCGCTGCTGCGGGTGCGTGACGCGCAGAACAACCTTGTCGCGGCGCTCGGCTACAACCCGCGCGGAATGAAGCTCACGGTCAACGACATGGACCGGGGCCCCTGGACCTGGACCCGCAATGCGCTCGGTGAAACTACGGCGCTTCGCGACGCGAAAGGCCAGGTCATCCGATTCGAATACGATCCGCTCGGCCGCATCACGAAGCGAATCGCTCCCGAGGGCAACTCGGTCTGGACCTGGGGAAACTCCGCGACGAAGAATGACATAGGCCGGCTGGCCTCTGTTACCGGACCCGGCTATTCGGAGGGCTTTGCCTACGACAGCATCGGCCGGCCTGCGAGTCACACGATCGCCGCAGACTCCGACTACCGCTACAACTTCACCTATAACACGCAGGGACTGCTCAACTCGATTGTCTTTCCGGCGGCTGGCGCGGGCAGTCCGCTCAGGATTCGCCACGAATACGACGCAGGTCGCGTGACGCGAATCGCAAATGCCGACTCAGCCGGCGAAGCCTATTGGACGCTCAACTCACAAGATGCTGCCGGCAATGCGCTCGACGAGACGCTTGGCGGCGCAGTGCGAATCGTCAGTGGCTTCACTTCCACCGGCGGCGACCTCGAGTATCGGCAGGCCGGTATCGGCGCCGGCACGGCCATCCAGAATCTCGCCTACGAATGGGATGCGAATGGAAATCTGAAGGAGCGAAGGGACCTGAACCAGGGATTGCTCGAACAATTCGACTACGACGCCCTGAATCGACTCGACCGATCGCGAAAGAATGGCGCTATCAGTCTTGAGCTCGATTACGACCCCATCGGCAACATTCGCCGCAAGTCGGACGTCTGCCCGACCACAACCGCCTGCTACGTCTACCACTCGACGCGAAAGCACGCAGTCGTGTCGACAGGCTCGCAGGCCTACGCCTACGACCCGAATGGAAACATGACGAGCCGCGGCGGCGCGGCCATTGCATGGACCAGCGACGGCCTGCCGTCGTCGATCGCGCATTCGAATGGAAACAACAGCCAGTTCTTCTATGGCCCGGCCGGCAATCGCTGGAAACAGGTCGCAAAGTACGGGGCCGCGAACGAAACCACGATCAACGCCGCCGGTCACTTCGAGAAAGTGACGCGTGGAGGCGTCACGACGTGGCGTCACTATGTACTCACGCCGGGTGGAGTCGCCCTCCACCTCCGTTACAGCGACGGAACACCCGCAACGACACGCTACCTCACGCTGGATCATCTGGGGAGCACGGACCGGATCGTCGACGCGGCCGGCAACGTCATCGTCGCAGAGAGTTTCGGCAGCTTCGGCAACCGCCGCAAGGCCAACTGGACCGGGGTGCCGACTGCGGCAGAACTCGCGAAGATCGCCTCGGTCACGCGCGACGGTTTCACGGGCCACGAGCAACTCGACAACCTCGATCTCGTTCACATGAACGGTCGAGTCTATGACCCGCGGATCGGCCGGTTCATCAGTGCGGATCCCTTCGTCACGCTTCCCTATGACGGCGAGGGACTCAATCGATATTCCTGCGTCCTGAATAACCCGCTGGCATTCACCGATCCGAGCGGCTTCGATCCCATTCCCTGCGTGGCCGCGCAGTCCGGAAACTGCGCCAAGGTCACCGTGATCGGGGCTACCTGGGCCCAATACATGCGCGCATTCGGCGGCGCCCATTCCTCCGAAATCGCGAGCGCGCTCGAGCGCGATCCCTGCGGCCAGAACGGAAGCGCGCTTGCCTGCGCGATGCAGAGCGGCACGCCGTTCTCGGCATCAATCGTCGTCCTGACGGTAGGCCGGCATCCTGACTCGACTCTTTCAACTGGCGGCCGGCTGGATGGCTTGCAGGGATTCGCCGCGAGAATCGGCAACCTGACGATCAGCTCTTCGCCGATTGCACTGCTCTTCGGGGCCGATCCCGACTTCCAGTACTTCCGGGTGCCGGACAGCAGTGCGGGTCAAACCGGCGCGTTGACCGGGAATGTCGGTTACTTCCTGGGTGGCGCGATCGGCATGGTTCGGAAGGGCGGTTCGGAACTCGCAACAAATGGCGCAAGTGCGATTGCCAGGTCGTTTCAGGGCACACCCAAATATCCCGGCGTTGATCGATTCAAGGACATTACGCTCAAGAAAGGAACAGTTCTGTACAGTGGATTCCCTGGCCAAACTGCGTTTTACACAACCGCCAGTGCCCTGCGTCGCGCGGGTGATAGCGCAAACAGGTTGTTCGGCGGACTACAGGTGAAAATGAGTGAGACCCGTGGATATCGCACACGAATTGCGGCATACGAAGTTCTGGAAGACACGCCAGCTGCGTTCGGATTGGCGATCACAAATATCGAATATGGCGCTGGCTGGTTGCCTCAGGTCGTCATACCTTCTTTCGAGTCAACTTTGCGTCGTATTCGGGACTTCCCGATAGGGCCCTGACGTGAGGATCGAATCTTCTAGTGGTTCAATTTCCTTTGAACATGGCACCATCGAGCGGACGCTTGACCGTTCGCAGTTCCTCCAGTCTCCAGTTGGCCAGGGCGCAAGAGAGGAACTTGTCAGCGAAGAGTGGAGGCACTATCACATCGAGCCAGAGGAAGGCATCGCGGGTACTGCTCTTTTTAGAGGTGAGAAGCTGGACCGGATATTTCTAATGATGAGAATTCCCAGCGACAAGTCAGAGGAATGGAAAATCGAGTTCGAATTCGAACGAAAAGAAAAACATGACATTTGGCTATTAGCCGAACTTGGCGCGCCGCCGTACACCTATGACTGGGGCTCAGTCACATCTGATTTCGACGCTAAGGGCTGTGCCAGTGACATAATAGTCACTTATGCGAAATGACAAGCAGCGCGCCGTCAGCCACGACGGCGACATCGTCAAAATCGACGGCAAGCCTGTCCGCATGAAGTACATGGTGCGCGACGCATTCTGGGCCGGCGACCGCGCCGTCGTACTGCTCGACCCAAACGCATTCCTGGATGACATCGCGTACGGCAAAGCCAGGCGCCGACCGCGAAACCCGGTCCACAACCTGCGTACGTATTCGCCTTCAGGGGAGATGCTCTGGCAGGCGGAACAGCCGCAGGTGAACGACCACTACTACCGGATCGAGAGCCGCGATCCGCTGGTTGCGCTCTCCTTCTCCGCCTTCCGCTGCGACATCGAGCTTTCGAGCGGCCGCATACTCAACAAAGAAAAGCTGAAGTAGCCGCTCAGGCGATCAGTGGAATCACGATCAACGAGACCGCGGTCACGACCACGATCGCGGCGAGGTTCACGCGCCATCCGGCGCGGATCATGTCCTGCATCGAGAGTCGTCCGGTCCCGAAGACGATGGCGTTCGGCGGCGTGCCGACGGGAAACATGAATCCGCAGGACGCGGCGAGCGCAGCGGGCGCCACCAACTGCAGCACCGGGTAGTCCGACACGGTCGCGATTGCCGCGAGTATCGGCATGAATGTCGCCGCCGTCGCGACATTTGAATTGAATTCCGTCCACAGCACCAACAGCGCAACCATCGACCCGACCAGTGCGACGAGCGGCCAGGCGCCGATGCCGGCGAGCGTTTCGCCGAGCACGCCGGACAAGCCGCTGCCCTGAATCGCCTCGGCCAGAGCAAGTCCGCCGCCGAACAGCAGCAGCACGTCCCAGGGAACGCGTCGCAAATCCGGCCCGGTCAGCAGGGAACCCCCTTCCCTCGAGCCATTCGGTATCAGGAACAGAAAGAGGCCCGCCAGCAGCGCGATGGTCGTGTCGTTGAACTCGGCAAGGCCTGGCAGTTTGCGCAACAGCGGGCCGGTGATCCAGGCGATGGCGGTCACCACGAAGACCGTCGTCACGCGACGCTCGGCCCTCGACATCGGCCCGAGGGCCGCACGCGCCTCGATGAGCCGATCACGCGCCGTCACCTGTGAGCCGAGCGCAAATGGAAATGAAATCTTGACGAGCACGAGCCAGGCGATCGGCATCAGCAGCAGGACCGTCGGAATCCCGAACGCGAGCCATTGCGCGAAGCTGATGGTCTCGCCGTAGTTCTGCTGCATGAAGCCGACGACGAGCGCATTGGTCGCGGTGCCGACCAGCGTGCCAAGACCACCGATCGTCGCGGCGTAGGCGACGCAGAGTACGATTGCAGATCCAAAGTTTCGCGCGTTGCGGTCGCCCGATGCCGAATCGGGGGCGACGATCGTGGCGATCGATACTGCGACCGGCAGCATCATCAGCGTCGTCGAGGTGTTCTGCACCCACATGCTGACGAAGCCGGTCGCGCACATCATCCCGAGCACGAGGCCCTGCGCGTGGCCGCCTGCACGTGCGACGATCGCGTACGCAATTCGCCGGTGAAGGTTGCAGCGTTCCATCGCAAGCCCAAGCAGGAATCCGCCGAGAATCAGGAAAAGAGTGGTGTTGCCGTAGCCGCCGGCGAGATCAGCGGCCGACGCCGCGCCGAGCGGCGGCAGGATGGCGAGCGGCACGAGGGCGGTGGCCGCGAATGGCAGGGCTTCGGTGGCCCACCAGATCGCCATGAGGACCATCGTTCCGGCGACCGGCCAGGCCGCGGGCGGAAGGTCCGCGGGCGGCTCGGAGAACAGGGTCGCAGCGAGTGCAGCGAGGCCGAGCACCAGGCCGATGTTCTGCGCCTTCGTCCTGTCGCCGGCAACCACCATTGCAACTCCCTGCCGCACCGCGGCGCGCCAGTATAGAGTGGCGCGAATTTCGGGAGCGCCCGCGCATGCAGGACACCATCGTCGTCGCCGGGGGCGGACATGCCGCCGCGCAGGTCGTAGACAGCCTGCGGCGCGACGGCTATGCCGGACGGCTCGTGATGGTCTGCGGCGAGCAGGCCCTGCCCTACCAGCGTCCCCCGCTCTCCAAGAAATTCCTGGGCGGCGAGCTGGAAGCTGAACGCCTGCCGATTCGCCCGGCAAGCTTCTACGAAACCATCCACTGCGAACTGATGCTCGGCAATCCCGTCGTCGGCATCGACGCCACGGGGCACAAGCTCAGGCTTTCCGACGGCGGCAGCCTAGGCTTCGACAAGCTCGTGCTCGCAATCGGCGGCCACGCACGACCGATTCCGGTTTCAGGCGCGGACCTGCCGGGCGTGCACGTGCTGCGCACCATGGCGGACGTCGAGGCGATTCGCGCGAGGGTCAAGCCTGGCGTGCGTGTCGCGGTTGTGGGCGCGGGTTACATCGGCCTCGAGACCGCGGCCACCTTCCGCAAGCTCGGACTCGACGTGACGGTGATCGAGATGATGGACCGGGTGATGAACCGCGTCGTCGCGCCCGAGATGAGCCGCTTCTACGAGTCGGAGCACGCGGATCACGGCGTCAAGGTGCTGACGGACCGCAAGGTCTATGCTTTCTGGGGCGACGGCAGCGTCGCCGCGGTCGAGTGCACGGACGGGACACAGGTTCCCGCGGATCTCGTGATTGTCGGCATCGGGCTCGTGCCCAATTGCGCGCTCGCGGAGTCCGCCGGCCTCAAGTGCGACGACGGCATCGCGGTGGACGCGCACTGCCGCACCAGTGATCCGGACATCTATGCGATCGGCGATTGCTGCAGCCACCCGAGCCCGCGCTACCAGCGCCGCATCCGCCTCGAGTCCGTCGACAACGCCTTCGAGCAGGGAAAGACAGCGGCCGCCAACATCTGCGGCAAGGACACGCCGCACGACAAGACGCCGTGGTTCTGGTCTGATCAATATGAGCTGAAGCTCCAGATCGTCGGCCTCAGCCAGCATTACGACAAGGTCGTCCTGCGCGGCGACCCCGGGACGCGCTCCTTTAGCTGTTGCTACCTGCGCGACGGCGAATTGATCGCGCTGGACGCCGTGAACCACGCCAAGGACTTCATGGCCGCTCGCAAGATGATCGGCGAGCGGGCGCGGCCGGATCCGGCGCGCCTCGCCGATGACAGCGTTCCCCTGAAAGAGACTGTTACCTGATCTCGCCTTCTGCGAATCCAGGCTCCGCGAGCATCTGCTCTGCCGCCTCACGCACGCCCGGATCGACGTCCTGCAGTGCTTGCGGCAGCAGGATTTTCGCGGTATCGCCGCCGATCTCGCCGAGTGCCTCGACCGCGGTGCGTCGGATGCGCGGGTCAGGATCGCCGAGCGCAACCAACATCCAGTCCGCGGAAGCTTCGCCGCCAATGCCCGTCAGCGCCTCGACGGCCGCCATCCGGACCTGGCTGTCCGGATCGTAGAGCGATTGCCCGATGAGTGCGGCGTCGTCCGCCTCGCCCGCATCGGCGATCAGGTAAATCGCCTCGCGGCGAATTTCCGGATCAGTCGCCTCGTTCAGCAAGGTCTCGAGCTGCGGAACGGTCGCCGGAGCTTCCAGTGCCGGCTTTTCGATCGAACGCGGCGCCACGGCGCGTTGAGTAACGGATTCCGCCATCGCGACTGCCGGCGCTTCTTGCCGGGGTGCCTCCTCCTGGAAGCACCCCGACAACAGCAGCACTGAGAGCAACAGGTCCGATTTCCCTGCCGGCTTCATCGTTACTCCAGCTCAAAGCAGCTTTCAATGGCAGTCTGGTTGTTATTGTTGAGCTTCGTAATGATCTCGTATTTCACTTCGCCGTCGACGGACAGTGACGTGAATTCCGCCGGACACGTGAACTGCGTCCTGCCTTTTGGCAGATCGACGAAAAACACGATCTCCTCCGGAACCCTGTCTTCGCGCTCGATCTCACAGACAAACTGGTACTGCATTACATTGACCGGCACGTTGGGTGTGCCGATTGTCGGGTGCGACATCGTCACGGGCGCCCAATCGATGGTCACCGGCGCGCTGACGACCGGCAGATCCCCATCGCAGCTTGATGCTCCCGGCTGGCCATTGACCGTGACGTTCCTGGGAGGCCCGGCCAGCACGTGCGAAAGCCTGACTTCTTCTTCGAACTCTACGCCGTCGAGCGTGACGGCTTCGATTTCGTAGATGCCCGGCTTGAAGCGATTGAGAAATGCGGCCGGCGACAGCTCGTCGAAGGGTGGTTCGGCACTTTCGAAGAAGAATTCCGTCAAGCCTTGTCTGCGCAGCGCAGTCCGGAGCCAGACATTCATCAACTCTTGCTCACCAGGACCTTCGATCTCCAGGCTCTTCCAGGCTTCGCCGTCGATGAGCCCGTGGATGCCGAGGTCGCCGTCGGTATCGTTCAGTTCGAGGTAGATCTGCGCCTCCTCAAACTCCGGTTCTTCCTGGGTCAGCCCCGCCTGGCTGGATAAGGCGAAGGCCGTACCGCCGACGGCGAGCGGCAAAACCTTCCAAAACAATGGGGTGCTATTCATTTTGATGCCTCCTGAGGTACCCGGCGACTGTTAGACGCCCGGCACGGAGGAATCCTTCGCGAGACCCGGCATCGGGGTGCTTCCTGCTGGAAGCACCCCGCCAGGCCAACCATCACTCGATCTCGAAGCAGCTCTCGACCGCCGTCTGGTTGCCGTTGGTGAGCTTCGTGACGATCTCGAACTTCATCTCGCCATCCGCCAGGTTCGTGAAGCTCTCGGGGAACTCGAAAGCCGTCACGTTGCGGGGCAGATCGGCCTTGAAAACGAGCACGTCCGGATTCTGCCCTTCGCGCTCGATCTCGCCGACCACCTCGTACGTCAGGACCGTGACGTTGACATTCGGCGTCCCGACTGTCGGATGCGATTTCGTCACGGCGTTCCAGTCGAGCGTCACCGGCTCGCTGACGACCGGCAGCGTCGCATCGCAGTTCGCGGCTGAGTTCTTGCCATTGACTTTGATGCCCCCGGGCGGCCCGGCCATCACGTGCGACAGCCTGACTTCGCCTTCCATTTCCTCGTCGTCCACGGTGATCGCCTCGATCTCGTAGATGCCCTGGGGGAACCGCTTGAAGAACTCCGCCGGCGCCAGCTCGTCGAAGCTCGGCTCCGCGCTTTCGAAGAAGATCTCGGACATGCCGTGCCTGCGCAGGTTGCCGCGGACCCATACATTCATCAGGAGTTGCTCGCTCGGATTCTCTATCTCGAGACTTTTCCACGTATCGCCGTCGATCAGGCCGTGGATGCCGAGATCGCCATCGGTGTGATTCAACTCCAGATAGAGCTGCACCTCGCTGAACTCCAGTTCGTCCGCCTCCTGGCCAAGCCCGGCCTGAGACGACATAACCAACACTCCCGCCCCGATTGCGAGCGAGACCTGCCTGCCTACCGTGGTAACTGCCTTCATCTGCGTTCCTCCGCAAATTGCGTGTGTTTCATGAGACGCGGCGGCAGCGGAAAACCTTCGTGGACCAATGCTTTTTTGGGGGGACTACAGGCCCGATATAATGTCGGCATGACCGAAGAAAGTACCAAGCTCGACAACGTCGAGCGCGAATTTCGCGCGATGCTCGCGAAGATGACCGGGGGGATCGCGCCGCAGGACTACGGCGCCGCTTTCTGGGACTGGTGGCTCAATCTCGCGAAGTCGCCGGAAAAGCAGGTTGAGCTGCAGCAGACCGCGCTCAAGCAGGCAATGGACCTGTGGCGCTTCAACGCCGAGGCCATGCAGGGCAAGCCGATGGCGCCGGCAGAGAATGGCGACCGCCGCTTCTCGAATCCCGCCTGGCAACAGTATCCGTTCAATGTCTGGGCACAGGCGTTCCGCAACGGTGTATCGCTGATGGAGAAGTCGGCACGAAACGTGCCCGGCGTCGAACCGCGAAACGCCCAGCTCGTCGAGTTCGCCGGCCGCCAGGCCGCCGAATCGCTGTCTCCCACCAACAATCCGATGACGAACCCCGAGGTGCTGCAGCAGACTGTCGCGGAAGGCGGGCAGAATCTCGCGCGCGGCTACAAGCACTACCTCGATGACATCGAGCGCACGATCCAGGGCGGGGAGCCGCCCGGCACGGAAGACTTTAGAGTTGGCGAGAAGGTCGCGGTAACCGAGGGCCAGGTAATCTTCCGCAACGAGCTGATCGAGCTGATCCAGTACTCGCCGACGACGCCGGACGTCCACGCCGAGCCGGTGCTAATCGTGCCGGCCTGGATCATGAAGTACTACATCCTCGATCTCTCGCCGAAGAACTCACTGGTCGCCTGGCTCGTGGACCAGGGTTTCACGGTGTTCATGATCTCGTGGAAAAACCCGACATCGGCGGACCGCGAGCTCGGCATGGACGACTATTTGCGCAAGGGCGTCTACACGGCGCTCGATGCCGTCGGCGCCGTCGTGCCAGACCGGGACATCCACGCGGTCGGCTACTGCATCGGCGGGACGCTGCTTTCCATCGCCGCCGCTGCGCTCGCCGAGTGGGGCGACACGCGCATCAAGGACATCACGCTGTTCGCGGCGCAGACAGATTTCAGCGAGCCGGGCGAACTTGCACTCTACATCAGCCCGGCGCAGGTCGAGATGCTCGAGGCGCTGATGTACAAGGAGGGCGTCCTCGACTCGAAGCAGATGGGCGGCGCCTTCGCGATGCTTCGAGCGCACGACCTGCTCTGGCAGCCGGCCGTGAAGTCCTACCTCAAGGGCGAGCGCGACGGAATGATCGACCTGATGGCCTGGAACGCCGATGGCACGCGCATGCCGTGGAAAATGCACACGGAATACCTGGTCGGCCTGTACCTCCAGAACGACCTCGCCGAAGGGCGCTTCAAGGTCGAAGGCGAGACGATCACCCTCAAGGACATCGGCGTGCCGATGTTCGCCGTCGGCACCGAGACCGATCACGTCGCACCGTGGAAATCGGTCTACAAGGTGAGCGGGCTCACCTCATCTCCTGAATTCACCTTCCTGCTGACGAGCGGCGGCCACAACGCCGGCATCGTTAGCGGGCCGGTTCACCCGAAGCGGCGTCACCGCGTGCGCACGCAGATAGCCGGCGAAGCGGCATTGCCGGCGGACGAGTGGTTTGCACAGACCGAGGCGAGGCCCGGATCGTGGTGGCCGGTCTGGGCGGACTGGCTCAAGGCGCACTCGAGCCCCGAGCGCGTGTCGCCGCCGGAGATGGGCGCGCCGGATGCGGGATACAAGCCGCTTGCCGACGCGCCGGGCGAATACGTCCGCCAGCGCTGACTCACCACGATGAAAACGGTGTTCGAGCCCTCCAATGCACTGGAGGGCCACATGCTCCAGGACCTCCTCAAGCAGCGGGGAATTCCGGCGCATGTCGAAGGCGCGCAACTTCAGGGAGGCGTCGGCGAGCTGCCGGTCACCGGCTTCGTTCGCGTCGTCGTTGAGGACGAGGACTACGTCGCCGCGCGAGCGGTCATCGACGAGTGGGAGGCTACAAGCGTCTCCGAGCCAATTCCTGTTCTTCGCAATCGCACGACCAGCGGCTTCATCGCCGGCTTGACCGGGCTCGTGATCGGTATTGTGGCCACTTATGCGTTCCTGAGAACCCCTGTAAACCGGGATCACGTCGACGGTAACGAGGATGGCAGATTCGACGAACATTACTCGTATTCGCCCGCGGGCGCATTGCTCGCGATCGAGATCGATCGCAACTACGACGAGAGGATTGACGTGCGCCAGCGGTTCGATCGCGATGGTCGGATCGACAAGGTCGAGGCCGACGAAGACTTCGATGGCAGCTTCGAGACGCACTGGTTCTATCGAGCGAACCAACCATACGTCGGCGAAGTCGACTCAGACGGAGATTCATCGATCGACTTCAGGACGCTCTTCAGAGACGGAGTTGCAGTGCATTCGGAATACCTGGTAGCGGGATCGAGACGGCCGACGCGCGTGGATTACTATCGTCTCGGAAAGCTGATTTCAGCGGAAGTCGACACGGACCGCGACGGACGCCTGGACACGCGGTACAAATACTCCGGCCTTGCGGAAATCATTGGCACCGAACCCATCCAGGCGGCAGACTGAATCAGATCGGGATTTACTTCAGTCATCCTGCACGAAATCGGCGCGCCGGAGGCGGGTTACAGCCACTCTCCGACGCACCGGGTGATTACGTTCGCGAGCGTTGAGTCGGCGACGTACGGCTGGTTCGCTCGGTCGTACCAGTGCGACGCCCGCAGCCGCAGTCACCAGCAGGTATGTCATTTTTCGATTACGCATTATTGATCTCACTTTGATCGACGTTGTCGGTGCGGCGGCTACCGCCGGTTGCCTTGAATTCTGGATTCCCAGCGGACGCAGCCTCTTCCGGCTGGCCGTGCCCCGGTTGATGAATCCTCAATATCGCCGTCATGTCGATCTGATATCGTTCTCTCCCGGGCTGCAGATCACTCAATCTCCGGGCTTCACATGAACGCACCGGCAGGCGACCGGGACGAACAGGCGCTCGAGCAGGGCTTCCAACTGGGCGCGTTCAGGATCGATCCGAACGCGGGCGAGGTTTCCGGACCCGGCGGGCGCGAAAAACTCGATCCGAAGGTCATGGGCGTGCTTCTGATGCTCGCGCAGAACGCCGGGCATGTCGTCCTGCGCGAAGACCTGATTACGCGGCTATGGCCGAACTCCGTCGTAACCGACGAATCGCTGTCGCGCTGCATCTACGAGCTGCGCAGGCAGCTCAGCCTGGCCGGCGGCGACGATCGTCACAAGACCATGATTGAGACGGTGCCGAAACGCGGTTACCGGCTGAACGGCGAGGTGACACCGATCGCACCGTCACCAGACGCTCCGCCGGCGAGCCGTCCGAAGTGGCCTGTAGCGGCCATTGCGGCCGCGGTAGTCGTCGCGGCGACGGCCTGGTTCGCCCTGGATCATCGTCAGGATCAATCGTCGACGGCATCTCCCCAGCCAAATTCCATCGCTGTACTGCCGTTCGACGACCTGAGCAGCGAACAGGACCAGCAGCACTTTTCGGACGGCGTCTCGGAGGAAATACTCAATCGGCTGAATCGCACCAAGACTCTCAAGGTCATCGCGCGCAAATCGTCATTCTCGTTCAGGGGACAGGCGATCAACATCCAGGAAATCGCCGAAAAGCTTCATGTCACGCACGTGCTCGAGGGCAGCATTCGCAAATCCGGCGACCGCATGCGAATCACGGCACGCCTGGTACAGGCATCAAGCAATTCGCAGCTCTGGTCCGAGACCTACAATCGCGAGCTCGGCGACCTGTTTGCGGTACAGGACGAAATTGCCGACAAGGTCGCCACGGCCCTGAACGCCACGCTCATTGGCGGACTGGCGCATGTCCCGAAAGAAGCGGCGCATGACCAGTTCCTGCAGGGAGAGTATTTCTACAACCGCCGGGCCGCCGGTGACATCGAGTTGGCGGTCAAGTACTACCAGAAAGCGCTGGCCATCGACGCCGACTATGCGAATGCCTGGGCAGCACTGGCAGGCGCCTACTCGCTGCTCGCAGACAGCGGAAACATGAAGCGGGAGGAAGCGCTTGCGAAACAGGGGGAAGCGGCGCGCAGGGCTGTGGCAATCGATCCCGAGCTCGCGGTCGGCCATGCGCGGCTCGCCCAGTATTACTGGGACATCGGCGATCGCCAGCTCTCCTACAGGACCTTTGACCGGGGCATCGCGCTCGATCCGAACGACCTGCTCGTCCTGACCTTTACGGCGGGCATCGCCATGCGAAACGACGAGGTCGACGAGGCGATCAGCCGTTACGACCGCATCGTCGCTCTCGATCCGCTTTCAGCCACGCACCATGCGAATCGTGGAACCTACCTGCAGGCCGCCGGCCGCCTCGAAGAAGCAAAGGCCGAACTCAGGACGGCGAAGGAATTCAACCCCGACCTCGGCTCCGCCCTCGACCTGGCAATCGCCCGGATGCTGATCCTGCAGAAGCGATTCGGTGAGGCGGCGTCGATCATCGCCGGCCTGCCTGACAGCGAACTGCGCGATCACGGCCTCGCGCTGCTGCACTACGCACAAGGCCGCCGGGCGGATGCCGACGCTGCGCTGGGTCGCCTGGTGGACCAGTCGATGGAGCAGGTCGATATCCGGCTGGCCGAGGTCTATGCATTTCGCGGAATGGTCGACGAGGCGTTCACGGCTCTCGAAGGGCTCAATGATGCCATCGAGCGGAATGAAGCATCCACGGCATCGCAGGTCTGGTCATGGCAGGTGGAATTGCGCGTATCGCCATTCTTGAAGCTGCTGCACGACGATCCGCGCTGGCAGGCTCTGATGTTCGAGCCGACCTCGATCAATACCTGACCGGCGTCCATCGCGCGCTGCGGCGCGTGTTGCGATCACCGGTCGTTTCTCCTTCATACGACATCGGCTGCGCCGCCGGCAATCCCTGCGGCAGCGGATCCAGCGCGCGCAGGTTGATGACCATGAGCGCCTGGCCGTCTTCCTCCGTTGCGGCGCCGAGATAGCCGCCGCAGCGGCCGCAGAAAAAGAAGTCCGCCGTCTTGTGCCCGAAGCGATAGCGCGAAAGTGCCGCCGGATCCTCATGCATGAAGCGGACTTCGCCCGCCGGATCGGAGGTGTAGCTCCCGCCGTGTTTCCTGCAGAAGCCGCACTGGCAGTCGCGCACGGGCCAGTCGGCCGACGGCTTTTCCGTTCGGTATTCGAATCCGACGGCGCCGCAATGGCAGCGGCCGTACCAGGCGCTCACCTGCGGATGCTCGAAGGCAGGCGCTCGAACTCGTCCGCCTGCGGCATCGCGGCAAGCGCCTCGCGGAGGTCGTCGGGCGGAGCAATCAGCTTGCGGGCGGCCAGGTCCATCCAGCCGCCTTCGCTCTGAATCCGTGCGGCGAGCTTGCCGTCGCCCTTCAGGATCTCGTTGACGATGCGAAAGCGTGACCCGTCATCGGCCATGCCGGCGAGCTCCAGCGTCACGGAGATCGGCTCGAGCAGTCCGACTTCGCGGTGGTACTCCATTTCGTCGCGGCGAACTACGGGCCCGATCCGGCGCCTGGCAAACTCAGTCACGGGAAAGCCATGCTCCTTGAAGAAGCCCATGCGCGCGTCCACGCACTTGTTGAGATAGGCGAAATTCGCCATGTGCGCGTTTGCGTCCATGTCGGCCCAGCCGGCAACCGTCGTGATCGCGAACCGCTTGCTGCTCACGTGTAGCAGTGGAAATTGAGCTTGTTGCCGTCGGGGTCGCGGAAGTAGGCGCCGTAGTAATTGTCGCCACGGTCGCCGGGTGGGCCATCGTCGGTTGCGCCGAGCTCCAACGCCTTCCTGTACAGCGCATTCACGCGCTCAGGCGAGGCGACTTCGAAGGCGACCATCGATCCGTTGCCGACGGTCGCGGGCATCTTGTTGAAGGGCTTGGCAAGCGCGAAACCCGGCTTGCCATCGCCCTGTTTCCACGCGATGAACGTCGTGTAGTCCATGACGCGCTTTGCGCCGAGTTCGGCCATCAACTTGTCGTAGAAGGTCAGCGCGCGCTTGAAATCGTTGGTGCCGACGGAGACATAGCCGATCATGTTGTTCCCCCAGCGTCAGTGAATGGCGTCGAAAAAGTCGCGAAGCTTTCCTGCGTCCAGGCGGCCATTGAGCCTCAGACCGCTGCATACGTCGAGGCC